>NZ_KV810425.1:25482-55636 GCF_001812775.1 Rothia sp. HMSC068F09 | reverse complement strand
CGGGAGAACTCGCTAGCCTGCGAGGTGGCCACGACCGACCTACCAACCGGCTTATCTGACGGAGCAGATGCCTTGGTAGGCACCCCATTCTCCGTCAGCCAAGCCGCGCTCTTTGCACTAAAATACGGCCTCGACGGGGCAGGTAGAAGATCTACCGCCCAACCGGCATTGTCCTTGCGGGACGAGTTGCAGCTTCGACACGCCACGACCATGTCATCCGGAGTTTCTGCAGGAACTCCAGGATTCAAATGGTCATAGGTCGCGCCGCGGCCGCCCTTCCGGTCCCCCCACCAAACGACGTGACCGCACCAACGACATGCATCGCCGTCGCGAGCACGAATAGGCACAATCAACGAAGTTTTTCGGGTGTCGTTACGCCGCCTGTTTTCCCAATCAATCTCCTCTCGTAGACGCATGTGGAACAAATCTTGATCCTCCACCAGGCGATAGGCGATACGCCCATCATCCAGCGGCACATCACCGGTAAGGTACCCACAGAACGTCGCATCAGCGATGAACTTCTGTGCAGCATCCGGAGTACCGGTGAACTTCAGAATAGAGCCGCGCTCAACAACATAGTCAGTCTTGAACGCCGCCGCCTCAACAGCCAAAGCCAGCACCTGACCAAACAACGACCACATCGACTGCATGCTCGCGCCAGGAATCTCCAGCGCTCGCCACACAATGCGATGCTGAGCGGCTGTATCAGATACTTTCAGCCAAGGCATGAGGGGGGCTCCTTGCGGTGGTAGCAGTGTAGAACATTTTTCTCTACAACTTGGTCAAAATCAGCAGAACACTGCTAATTAGTGATGTCTTTCTCAATGGCGGCATCTACCAAATCCTCACGCAGGAGGTCGAGTAGATGCTGGATTTGGGACATGCGCTCGCGTATCTGACGCTGGCGCTTACCGAGGTTTGCGTTGCGCAGTGCGGCGGGGGTGAACGGGGCGAGGCTCTTCTTCGCCTCTTCTACTCGGTCGAGCACCTCTGCGGATTTCTGCGGCGATTCAGCAGCTTCAGCGGTGAGCGCCGGCGGCGCGGTGAGCGTCATAGGGAGAGTTGGTTCGTCCTTGGGGTCGGCTCCATGTGCCGCGGTGGTGAGTGCTTCGGCGTGCTGGGTTCGGCGTTCTGCTTCGATGGTGCGGATCTGGTCGATTGCTTCGCGCAGGCGGGGGTAGCTGTCGCTGTCTCGCTTCATGCTCATGGAGCGCTGCAGGAGCCCTTCAGTGGTCATGTAGGTTGCAGCGCGGGTTGCTTTGCCGTCGCCGAGGTCTTCGCGCCACTTCCGCTTCCATTTGGCGGAGACGCCGGTGAGGAGGCTGCCTTTGGCGAGTGCTCCGATTGCTTCTGCGATGTCGGTGTTGTGGACCCAGATGCGGTCTGCGTCGTAGAGGTGGCGGATGGTGGTGCCGTTGATGGTGAGGTCGGTGTCTGGTGCTGCGATCGGGTGGTAGCGGTTCATGGTGTGTCCTTGGGGTGTGGGTGGGTTATTCGGCGTAGTTGGTGTCGTCGTGGGAGCTGGCGTGGAGCTTGGCTTCTTCGCAGAGCTCTTCAAATGCGTCTTGGAGGACCAGGGAGTTGAGTGATTCGACGGCTTTGGTGTTTCTCTGCTTGCAGGTGCCGCATGTGATGCGGAAGCATTTGCCTACGATTTCCCTGTCCCTGGTGAGCTGTAGGACTTCGACGGTGAAGGGGAAGCCTTCGTGTTCCTGGTGTTCTTGCATCAGTGTTTCTTCCTTAGTTGAGGAGGGTGTAGGTTGCCCAGAGCATCGTTCGGCGTGGGTAGCCTCCGGTGTAGAGGTAGACGTCTCCGCCGGGGTGTACGTCGAAGGTGCTGCAGGCGCGGGGTGCGATTGCTGTGGCGACTGCGTCGATAACTGCTTTGTTGCGTGCTTTTTCGCCGTGGCGTCCGTCCCAGGAGGCGTGGGTGTGGATGATGTCCTTTTCGCCGTTGGCGGTGAGGTGGACGAATTCGATTGCGATCTTGTGGCTTGCCATGGTGGTGTTTCCTTGGGTGTGGAGTGGTGGGGTCCCCCGCCGCCTGTGTGGCTACTGTAGGAAAAGGGGCGGCGGGGGAAGCTTGTGGGTGGGTTAGATGTTGATGGAGGTTGTCATCATTGACCTGTGGCGGGCTTTGCCTGCTGCGCGGTTTCGTTGCCAGACTTCAACGTCTGAGACCTTGTACCATAGGCGGCCGTCATCGTCTTTGGCTGCGGGGCGGAGGCGGATGCCGGCGGTTCGGATGCCGGTACCGCTGTAGGTTCGGACGGTGGAGACTTTGATGCCGGCGGAGGCGGCGACCTGACTTTCAGAGACAAGCTTGGTGCCTGGGTTGCAGGCCTCGAACATCGTCTTGTGGGGCAGGTCAATCTTGTTGGTCATTGGTGGTGTTTCCTTGGATGGGTAGGCGTTTCTTACGCCAGTGGATTGCTTGCATGTGGCGGCGGCAGAGCTGTTTGGAAGCGGCGCGTTTCTCTAGCCATGCCTCGACGTCTGAGGGCTTGTACCAGTAGTTCCCGTTGAAGTCGCCTTTAGCCACGGGGCGGAGGCGGGAGGTGACGGCGGCTTTGATGGAGTCGCCAGCGTAGGCTCGCAGTGTGGTTTCTTTGATGCCGGCTTCACGTGCCACGGTGGCGGCGGGGAGCAAATGCTCACCGGGGTGCGCCTTCAACCATTCGGTGAGGGTGGGCAGGTCACTGAGGGGTGAGTTAGCCATTGAGCCCTCCTTTGGTGTGGTCATGGACAAAGCTGCCAATGAGGATTGCGGCGGAAGCAGGGGCGAGCGCAATCGCGAAGATGATTGCTCGGAAGGTGATTGTGGGCTGTGCGGTGCCGATTCCAATGATGACGACGGAGGCGAGCGCGCAAGCCCAGACAAGGGCTTTAGCGTTGCGGAGAGTGCGGTCGGTGGTCATGGTGAGTGTCCTTGGGCTAGATGAGGAGGAGGATAAGGATAGTGAGTGCTGCGACGAGCCAGATGCCGAGGCTGATCCAGGCGAGGGTGATGAGCTTCTTTTCCATCTCCGCGAGGTCAGCGCGAACGAGGGTGAGGTCGTGATTCTGGCTCGTCTGCTTTGCGTGCAGGCGCTTGGTGTAGCGGTCGAGCTGGGCGAGCGCCTTGCGCTGGTCCTTGCCGGCGCCTTGCAGGATTCCGACTGCGCACTCGGTTTCGGTGAGCTTGCGTTCGTTCTCGACAATGCATTGCATTGCGAATCCGACGTTGGCGTTCACATCCTTCGTGTGCTGTGCGACCCTCCCGTTGAGGTGGTCGGTAAGGCGGCGGGTCTCGCAGAGTTCGTCCTGGAGGCACGCGACGCTGTTGTCGAGGCTGTCGATGTCGGTTCGGACCTGGTCGTGGTTGTCGATGATTGTCTGGATGGCGGTGTGGCGGTGGTGGCGGCCTGCAGCGCGGTCGCGCTTGGTCTTGGGGTTGGGGTTGGTCATGGTGTGTCCTTTTGGTGGGGGTGGGTGGTGAGGTTATCTCTTTTGCAAATCGTTGATAAAATTGCGGAGCTCTTTCACCCTCTTCTTTTCCGCCTCGGCCTTCTTGTATTCCTGGAAGTCTTTATGCGCTTCGAGACCGTAGGCCCCGGCGACGATAGCTGAGATAACGCTGATACAGCAGCAGACGACGCTGAAGATTAGACTGAACTGCTCAGAACCCATTGTGGTTTGCCTTTCTGCGACTAAAGGAGCTGTGCGATTTGGCTGCGGCGGTGGCGCATCAGGTGCTCTGCGAGGCGGGTGATGCAGTGCTCTACCGCTTCATCTGAGAACTGGAGCGTGGCTTCGTCCTTGATCTGGTCGGCGGTTAGTGCGTCATGCAGTGTCACGCCGCAATCAATGGGGCAGGGGACGTGGATGTTCACGCGGTTCTTGAACAGCTCGTTTTCGTGCAGGGTGGGTCGCAGGTCAGGTCGGATGCTGTTCCTGCGGTCCCAGCAGATGCGTGCGGCTTTTAGGCACTTGTTCGCGTGAGCGACGAGTTCGGTCCAGAAGTCGGGGTGTGCCGTCTTGATGTGTTCGGCTGCGGCAGTGCCCATGGTGCGGGCGATGTTGCCGGGCTCCAACTCGGCGTAGACTTCCTGGCATGCCCCGCAGTGGAGCGCGGGTGCCTTCTTGCCGCGAAGACGCGGGTCTCGGGTGTGGACGGTGAGGTGCCGTGCCCACCAGATGGTTCGGGCGTGCTCTGTGGCGAGCGCTTCGGCGGGGGTTTGGTGTTTCTCGTTCATTGGTGCTTCCTTAGTTGGTGGTGTTGGTGACGGGGAGGTTTGAGAGCCAGTCCGTCACTGCTGCACTGGTGTAGTAGATGCGTCCCCCGCCTTTGATGTATGCGGGGCCTTTCCGGGCTTTGCGCCATGCGGCGAGAGTTCGGGGCGAGATGCCGAGGTTGTCGGCGAGCTCTTCCGGGCTCCAGACCGTGAGCGCGTTATCGGGGATAGTCAGCATGTCCTGTTCCTTTTCTAGGAACAAATCCTAAATTTAGGAATGGTTGGCAAAAAAATTAGACAGTAGTGCCCAGGTTTGCAGCGTGGTCTTCAAGAAGCCAAGTGACAGGCACCTGCAGGGCTTCTGCAATCTTCCACACTTCAGTGATGCGAGGATCCGCTTTACCTGTGGCAATTGCGCTAATGCGGCTAGGGTGAAGTCCTGATGCTATGGCTAGACTATGCTGCGTCTGGGCTTTCATTGCCAGAGCCATTCGCATGTTTTTACTGAAGGTCTCCTCCTGCATCCCAGTGCCTCCTTTCGTTGGTATGCAACTATCATATTCCTATTTTTTGGAATATGCAACCCGAAACAGGAATTTTTTTTAGAAATCTTATAGACTGTTCCCATGACAGACATTAAAGACCTGCAATCCAAAGCAGATGCCTTCAACGACCTGGTAAACCGAGAAATCAAGGTATGGATGGTTCGGCGCGGCGAAGACCTGTTGTCCCTAGCCGCAAAAACTGGCATCTCCAAGAGCAAGCTCAGCCGATCTGTATATCGGTCAGAAGGCTCACTCCCCGTTCGTGACCTCAAAATCATCAGTGCTGCACTCAATGTTGATATGACGGTTATTATCTCTGCTGCTGACAACGCAATGCGAGAAAAAGCTACCACTCCCCTTACGGATGCCCAGCTGGCGGCGCAGATTTTGGCACGTGCAGAAGCTGCATCGCAGGCAGGGTACCGCCTCGCCGCACATCCTGCCGATACGGTCATTACTGAAGACCCTGCCGGAGCATAACCAACTACCCCCTATTCACTAACTTCTCATGACTCCAACAGCAAATACATACGATCCATACCGCCACGCCGCGTCCCTGGGTATCCGCATCGTCGAAGCCCAGCCACCTGCCGGCACACTCGCACTCTGGGACGAACAGACCCGGACCATACTCACCGCCCCCGGGCTCCTGTGGCGACAGCGACGATGCGTCATAGCCCACGAGCTCGCCCACGCAATCAACGGAGACGAACACTCCCCCATGGACGACGTCGCCTCCACCAAACGCGAGCGCCGCGCCGACACCGTTGCCGCCGGCTGGCTCCTGCAGCCACATGCCGTGAAGACTGCCTTGGCGGTTGCTCCTGATTCTTTGCCTGCTGCTGCGGCTGAGCTTGAGGTGACTGAGCGTATTCTCTCTGCTTGGTTGTGGGAGCATAGCAAACGGGGCGGTCTGGATAGCTAGTCCAGTCCGCCCCGTCTGTGCATCATCAATCAATGTAAGGAGAAATAAGCGCTTAGATCCGTCTGATGCAGTTCACTCACACAACAATAAGATGCCGACTCAGCTCGCCCTTGCAGGTTCCGCCTCGTAGTTATCGGTTATTGCCGAAGTAGTGTAGCGTCATGCGGCGATTGCGGCAAGAGTCTCAAGGTGTCGGCGTGTCGTGCGGCGGTTTTTGGGCAAAAAGATAACCGCCCCACCTACTGTATCCGGCAGTAGACGGGGCGGTTCCTGTGCAGTCCATGCTGAAGGTCTGCTCGAACGAGAGTGACTGAGTTTAGCGTCACCTGCGGTCGAGCGCAAGTGAAAGGAGAAGCGGGTGGTTAGGGACCCTCTTCCGATTGGTTCTCATGGAAAGATTATGGCTCGGCGGATTAAGCCGAAACGCTGGATGGCGCGCGTCTATTTTCGTGATAGTGCTGGCGTGCGGCGTGAGGTGACGGCGCAGGGGCCTACTCGTGCGGCGGCTGAGCATCGTGTGAAGTTGAAGTTGTCGAATCTGCCTGTGGCTGGTGCTGAGCTGTCCTCTGCGACGACGCTTAGGGAGGCTCTGGAGCGGTGGGTTTCTGGGTTGGATGATGGGCTGGCGCTGAACACCTTGCGTAATTACAAGCTGTGGGCTGAGCGCCTTTCTCAGAATCTTGGCTCCTTGCTGCTGAGAGAGCTCACTGCCGGGGCGCTGGATGCGTATCTGGCGGGTATTGATTTGCCTAGTGTGCGGTATAACCAGCGATTGACGCTCAAAATGGCGTTGGATGAGGCGGTGCGTCTTGGAGCCTTACCGCATAACCCGGTTCTAGCGACTCGCCCGGTGAAGACCAAGAAAAAGGAAGTGCGAGCGCTGGATCTGGAGCAGGTTCAAGAGCTGCGGAGGCTCGTATCTGGGTTGCAGGCAACGCCTACTTACAGCGGGTATCTTCCTGATCTTGTTGATGTTCTTTTGGGTACTGGGTGCCGTTGGGGTGAAGGTGCCGGCATCCGCTGGCAAGATGTCGACCTTGAAGCTGGGACTGTGACCATTTGCGGCACGCTCGTTCAAAAGGCTGGCTGGCAGGCTGATACGAAGACTCATGAGGTTCGCACGTTGCAGGTGCCGCCCTTTGTTCTTGAGGTGCTTCGGAGGCGGCGTTCAGAGGCCCGTGAGGGCGCCGTGTTCGTGTTTGAGCAGGGCGGTAAGTCTCTGGCATACAATTCGGCGAGGACATGGCTTGGTAGGGCGCTCAAGGGCTCGGATTTGGAGTGGGTGACCTGGCATGTCCTTCGTAAGACCACGGCGACGTTCCTGGATGAGCGGTTGGGGTTGGCTGAGGCGTCTTTGCAGCTTGGTCATGCGTCGGAGGAGATGACGAGATCTGCCTATGTGCAAAGGAGTAAGCAGGCGGCGTTTGCAGAAGCATTGGAGGGGCTGGCGGGCTAGATTTGGTCCCCATTTACTCCCCACTTTGATATCTCTCTTAACTGCTACTAGACTGTCACCATTTGCAGTTTTGGCATGAAAAAAATACCCCCGAAACCCCTTATAAATAAGGGATTTCGGGGGTATTTGCCCTAAACCATAGGGATACTCAGGTACCCCGCAAGTTTTAGAAAGCCTTGTTTACCAGCGCAGCAAGACCGGACTTCTTGTTTGCAGCGGTCTTCTTGTGCAGAACACCCTTGGAAACAGCCTTGTCCAGCTTACGGTTCACAAAACGCAGAGCCTCAACAGCAGCTTCCTGGTTCTGTGCCTCAACAGCAGCCTTGACCTTGCGGGTCGCGGTCTTCAGCTCGGACTTTACAGCGTTGTTACGCAGGCGAGCCTTCTCGTTGGTGAGGATACGCTTCTTCTGAGACTTAATGTTAGCCACAATTAAACTTTCTGTTTTGTCTTATTGGTCGGTGAGGGCGACGCTGGCCGATCATCGACTGAGCGGCGTGGGGATGCCTATGGCAACCGGCCAGCAGTGCCCGATGACCATCGGACACTCAACCACACATAATACCAGATGAACAGCCTCCACGACAGACCCCCGCGGAGAGAAAAATACTGTGAAAACCGCTACACGCAGCCTCCACATCCGGCACAGATAATCGGCACCGGTCGCCGGTGAAACTACCGGCACAGGGCGTTAGCCGTTATGGCGAGTCCACGCACGCGCAATCAGGCGGAACGTATCCTCCGGCATAATCGCACCCTCACGGCGCATCGCATCCGGGCGAACACGAATCACACGGTTCAGCTTCACCTCAGAGGCGCGGCCCTGCGGATCCCACGGACCCGAACCAATATCAAGGTAGTTCGAATCAGCGTGCTCACGGTTATTGTGATCCTTGCTGGTCATCATCAGCGCCAGCAGGTACTCACCGTCACGACCCACCAGGATCACCGGACGGTCCTTACCCTGCGAGTGGTCCTCCTCGAAGGGAACCCAGGTCCACACGATTTCACCCGGGTCGGCGTCGCCGTCCAGGGAGGGCGAGTACTCAAAGTTAATCATGTCGCGGTAATCGCCCGGGTAATCCGAACCGTCGGATGCGACGGTCGAAGCCGGTGCGGACGGCTTGGGCGCGCTGGTCTTTGCCGAGGAAGGCTTCGGGGCGCTCGGCTTGGGCGAAGTCTGCGAGGACGCGCGGCGTTCCTCGCCCTTCGATTCGTGCGAGCCGTCGGAGCCCTTAGAGGAGGCCGCCTCGTTGAGCATGTCCTCCGCCGCCTCCTGCAGGTGGGGCAGCAGGGCAAAGAAAATTTTCTTCAGGAATTCAAGCATGCGCACCATTATGCACTAGTCGCGGGCGGGCAGTGCAATCGCCAGCACCGCGCGCTCCACGGCGTACACCGCATCCTGCGATTCTCCCTTGAGCTGGGCGTCGGCATCGGCCAGAAGCTGCACGATATGCGCCAGCTGGGCGCTGGTGAAGCGGCGGCCGTCTCGCTGAGCCTGCTCAACCTGCCACGGCGCCATGCCTACCTCGCGCGCCAGCTCGTTGGCGCTCATACGCACGTGGTGCACGCGCGCAATATTACGGATGCGCATGGCGAGCGCGCCGAGCATCGGAATCGGCTCCGTGCCGGTGGCCAACGCGTGGCGGAGCAGGCGCAGGGCCTCGGGAGCGTTACCCGAGATGGCGGCGTCACTCACGCGGAACGCGGTGACCTCGGTGCGGCCGCCGTAGTAGAGGTTCACGGATTCCTCGGTGATTTCGCCGGGGATATCGGCGAGCAGCTGCTGGCAGGCGGCGGCCAGCTCAGCGGTGTCCGATGCGGCAGCGGTCAGCAGGGCCAGCGCTCCCCCGGTGATGGGTCGGCGGGCGGCCGAGAACTCGCTGGCCAGGAACTCGCCCTTCTCACGGTCGGTTTTGAGCGCCTTGCAATTGACGAGCACAAACTGGGAGCGCACCAGGTCGATGAGCTTCTTGCCTCGGTTGCCGCCCGAGTGGTTCAGAATCAGCATGATGTCCGGCTCGGGAGCCTTCAGGTAGGCCAGGGTATCGGTGAGGAAGTCCTCGCTCATGGAGGCAACGTTCTCCACCTCAATGATTTTGGCCGAACCGAAAAGTGAGGGGGACGCCTGCAGGGTCAGCTCCCCCGCCGTGTAGGAGGCGGCGTTCATCTGCACGCGGTCCACCTCGGGGTGCGCCTCGCGGAAGAGCTCACGCAGACGTGCCGCGGCGCGGGAGGCGAAGTACTCCTCGGGGCCGTAGAGCATGACGGCTGGTGCGGGCGTGACGGTACGCCAGGCGGTGTCGAGGGCCGGGCCGCCGCGGCGGCTGTATCCTCCTCGGCCACGCTGGGGTGTACGCTGACCTGCCACGCTCATCACTCGCCTTCTGTTGGGTTTGTCTCGCGGGGTTCCGCTGAGTATCCATCATAGCCTCTCCGCGCCGGTTGCCTCCTTTCTGCCGGTGATATTTCCGCCTGTACCTCGCGCGCCGGTGCTCCGCGCGACGACCCGCAGGTAGCGGCGGTGGGTTACGGTGCGGTAGCGGCGCGCATCCGCCCACCAGAGCAGTGCGCTAAGCCCCGCAACGACCGCGATGCTCAGGAGCACCGCCGGCAGGTCGCTCCCCGGTTCCCAGGGGTTTCCGGGGGCTTGGGCCGCGGTGACGGCGATGCGTTCGATGCCCGCAGCCGCGAGACCCCCGACGCGCAGGCAAAGGTCGGCCAGGGGCGTCATGCCCGTCGCAAGGAATCCCAGAGCAGCCAGCCCGGCGAGCATGCTCACCGGGGCGAGGGGCGCCGCCGCGAGGTTGGCCGGGACCGCGTAGAGCGGCACCTTACCGCTCATCGCCAGGATGAGCGGGGTGCACCACAGGGAGGCCACGATGGGGGTTGCAAGCGCGTGCGCCCATAATCCCGGCAGGGCACGCATGAAAAGGCGCGCCAGGGGCGGGCCCAGCAAGATGAGCGCGGCGGTGGCCGTGACGGAGAGGGCGAATCCGGCGTCCAGGGCGCGATGAGGTGCCAAGAGCAGGCAGGCCAGCACGGTAACCTGCAGTGCGGCCAGCGATTGGCGACCCGAGCCGCGCAGCAGGGCGTAGGCGCCGAGCAGACCCATGGCGAGGGAACGTACGACCGATCCCTCGTTCTCCAGGAGCGTGGCGTAGGCGAGCACCGCCGCGATGCCGCAGAGCACCACGGCCCGGCGCGGAATGTTTAGAAGGCTCAGCCTGCGTACGAGCGGAAGAAGGGTGGCGCTCGGTGCCGGGTCGGTGGAGGTGACCGTCGCGTGCCTAGTGCCGTCGTGCCTCCTCGGACGGGTGCGTGCACCACCCCGCCCGGCGATACCGTGCCGCAACTCTCCCAGCCTCCTCAGCCGCTCGACCCAGGAGCGGTAGTGCAGGTAGCCGGTGGCGATGCGGTAGGGCCGCACGTGTAGCATCAGGCGGTAGGCGACAGCAAACATGAGGGCGATGTTCGCCCCGGAAACCGCCGTCAGGTGGCTGAGCCCGCTGAGCTTGTACTCTTCACGGATTGTGGCGCTCATGAGGGAGTCGTCGCCGTAGGCAGTGCCCAGAACGATGGCCGCCGAGTCTGCTCCGAGAACCTCCCGGCCGTGGGCTCGTAGCCGCTCCTTAAGGCCGGTCAGTATGCCTCGGGGGTCCGCGCCACCGGGGTTACCGCTCGTTGAGCTGTTGTTCTGTGCGAAGAGCGTTCCGCGCAGGCGAGCCGTCGCGGTGAACGGGCCCTCGCCGAACTCCACGGTGCCGATGGCCGTCACCCTCGTTCCGGGCCGCAGCTGCCGATTCCCCGAGCCTCCCTTCGCGTCTTGGCGAGTCTTGCCGGAGGTTGTGCGCGCGTACACCCGCACCCGCTCGTTGACCGCGGCCCGCACGGCACGGCCCTGTACCTCCTCTAGCCTGATGACCGTCAGGGTGGTGCGCGGATCGATAGGGCGCACCTGTTCCACGACGCCGCTCAGGCGAATGGACCGGCCCTGAGCCTGGTGCAGGGTGGCGCGGGAGGCATCCACCCCCGTGGCGCAGAGCAGCACCGCCTGCGCGACGATGACGCAGGCAACCAGCACCCCCTGGCCCGCAAGGCGGAAGAGGAAGGGCCCCCGTGCCTTCGCGAGGCGCGAATCCGCCCCACCTCTCGGCGCCAGCAAGGCTATAGCCAGGCACCCCAGCACCCCAATCAGAACGCACGCCGCCGGGTGGAGTACCGACCATGTTCCACGGTTTAGGGCCAACGCGGTGAACCCCCAGAGGGTAAGCGTGGCCGGGATGAGACGCAGGTCCAGGTGGATGAGGCTCCCCTGGGCTCTCAGCTCCTCGCTGCCTCGGCGTTCTGCCCACCGCTCGGCCTGCACCGCCCAGCCGTGCCGGAGAGCGCCGTGGGGGCTACGCATCCAATTGCCTCCGCGGGCCGGGGTGGGCAAAGTACGAGCCATCAGACCGTCACCAACGGGCGCAGGGTCTCGAGCAGGGTCGGGCCGATGCCGGGCACAGCATCCAGCTCATCCACGCTGCGGAAGCCGCCGTGGGCCTCACGCCAGGCGATAATGCGCTGGGCCATGGCCGGGCCAATGCGCGGCAGGCTCTGCAGCTGCTCGGCGGTCGCGGTGTTGATGTTGACCGGGGCTGAGGTGGCGGGAGTACCCGTACCTCCGGAGGGGGTGAGGGTGCGCTGAGGCTGCGAGCCTCCCCCCTGAGATGTCCCCTGAGCCCCTCCCTGCGCGGTGTTGGGTTGAATGGGCGCCGGAGCGGCGGTTTCCCCTCGGCGCGGAACGTAGAGCTGCATGCCGTCGGTCAGCTCGCCGGCGAGGTTCACCCGATCCAGGTCGGCATCGGCGGCGGCCCCGGATGCAGCGGCGATGGCGTCCACGGCGCGGCCGTTCGCCGGGAGGGTGTACACGCCGGGGTTATTGACGGCCCCGGCCACGTGCACCCGCACCTCGGCCGCCTGACTGGGCTGGGGCGTCGGATGCGCGCTCTCCGCCACCTGCGCGGTGCCCGAAGCCGGTGCGGGCACCTGGGCTACCGGCTCGCTGCGGGGTGCCGCCGAGAACTGCGAGACTCCCCAGATGACGACCGCCAGAACGATGAGCGCCACGAGTACCAGGGCGCGCGGCGAGATGCCCCAGCGCGTTCTGCGGGTGGTGCCGGGCGCATCGGCCTCTTCCCAGTCCTCCCAATCGTCCCACTCTTCCAGGGCCTCTGGCTCTTCCAGAGCGCCCGATTCGTCGGGGGCCTCCGGGCTATCCTCGGCGCGGGATGCGCTGCCCAGGCGCACGGTGTCTTCCCGGTCGCAGTCCGGAATTGCCTCGGCGCGCCCCGAAGGATTGGGCCCGACGGGCCCACCGCTTTCGGGGGCCGCGGGGTTCGCAGGTTCCGGGGCGCGCCCGGGCGTGCGGTACAGGCCGTTCATGAGTTCGCGCGCTGTGCGCGGCGGCACCCCGGTCAGCGTGGTGACGCCCGGTGAATCTGCCACGTGGTACCCGTATTCGGCGGGGACGTCTTCGTCGGCGAACTCGGGGAAGGCACGCTCGGCCGAGGAATCTTCCCGCGGCTCTTCCCGCGGCGGGAGATTCTGAAAGGAAGTGCGGTGGTTGGGGGTCATGCTCGTCATACCCCCACACTAGGCTTGCGCGCGCGGCTATTCCGGAGTGCAGAAAAGCCTGTGGATAACGCTCCTTCCCCGGCGGGAAAAGGCGCAATCCACAGGCTTCTTTTTGAAAAAATCTACCCTTTTATTCAAATATGCACGGCGTGCACACGTAACACGGGGGTCAAAACGTGGCGGCTAGGTCGCGGGTTTTCGGCGTTCTTAAAACCTTCCGCGGCACCCACAAAATAGTTCAACACCCGTGAAATCGTCCGGCGCCCCTATCGGCTCGCGGCCTTAGCCAGCCACTCCCTAGTCCTCGCGCGGCAGCTCGGTACCGGGAATACCTAGCTCGGCGGCGCGCTTATCGGCCATGACCAGCAGGCGGCGAATACGGCCCGCAATCGCGTCCTTCGTCATGGGCGGCTCGGCCAGGCGACCCAACTCGTCCAGAGAGGCGTGCTTGTTCACCACGCGTAGCTCCCCCGCGTAACGCAGGTGTTCGGGGGCCTGGTCGCCCAGAATTTCGAGGGCGCGCTCCACGCGGGCGCTGGCCGCCACGGCGGCCTGGGCGCTACGGCGCAGGTTAGCGTCATCAAAGTTGGCCAGTCGGTTGGCGGTCGCGCGCACCTCCTTGCGGGTGCGGGCCTCACGCCAGGTGGTGAGGGTGCCGGTCGCGCCCATGCGCTCGAGCAGTTGCGCAATGGTCTCGCCGTCGCGCACCACCACGCGGTCGGTACCACGCACCTCGCGGGCCTTCGCAATGATGTCGAGGCGACGGGCGGCACCCACGAGAGCCAGGGCGGCCTCGGGGCCGGGGCAGGTAAACTCCAGTGCGGAGGAACGGCCCGGCTCGGTCAGGGAGCCGTGCGCCAGGAATGCGCCGCGCATGACGGCCTCCGCATCCTGCAGGGAACCGTTGACCACGGCCGGCGGCAGGCCGCGCACGGGGCGACCGCGCACATCCAGCAGACCGGTCTGACGGGCCAGGGCCTCGCCGCCCTGATCCACGCGCACCACGTAGCGGCCACCGCGGCGCAGGCCGCCACCGGTGACGCTGGTGAGCTCGGAGTCGTGACCGTAAATCTCGGAGATGATGCGGCGCATGCGGTGGGCGGTGGGCTCGTGATCTACCTCAGATTCCACCACGATTCGCCCCGAGACAATGTGCAGACCGCCGGTGAAGCGCAGAATCGTTGAAATCTCGGCCTTGCGGGCAGAGATTTTCGGCGCGTCATAGCTGGCGAGTTCGTCTTTGACGAGGGTGGTCAATGCCATAGGTCGGTGTCCTTCTGGGCGGGTAGTCGGCACGGGTGGCCGGAAAAGTTCAGTCTGGTAAAGTTCGGGCTAAAATTCGGGTCGCCGCTTCCTGAGCGGGCGAAGAAAACCTCTAAGCGCTCAGCTCGAAGGTTTCGTTGTACGCGGAGGCGAGCTTCAGCGGATCGTGCACATCCGGCCGGGTGCTCGAACGCAGGTGCGCCCACACGACCTTCGCACCCATCGAGGCGGCCTCGCGCTCGAGTCCCGCGCGGTGGTCGGCCTGCATGTCGGCGTCGGCAATCACGGCGTCCAGGTGCAGCTTGGACGCGTACTGGCGCAGAAGCTCCAGGTGGGTTGCCGGGGTAAACCCCACGGTCTCCTTGTCGTCGGAGAGGTTCATGACCACGCATCGGCGCGCCTCCGTGCGAATAATCGCCTCGCGCTGGGCGTCCAGCAGCAGGTGCGGCAGAACCGAGGTGCGCCACGAGCCGGGGCCGAGCACAATCCAGTCGGATTCCTCAATAGCGGAGAGCGCCTCCGGGCAGGGACGCGCGTGCTCCGGGGACAGGCCAATATCGTGTACGCGCTCCTCCTTGGAGAGGTTCACCTGCCCCACGACCTTGACCCGCTCGATTCCGCCACCGGAGTGCTCGCGCAACACGGTACCGTAAATCACCATGGGGTCCAGGGCCATGGGGAGCACGCGGCCGCGGGCGTTCAGCAGGGCGCCCGCCCAGTCCAGGCCGGCCACCGGGTCGTCCAGCAGCTGCCAGAGCGTCGCGATGAGCAGGTTGCCGAGTGCGTGATAGTCCAGGGGGAACTCCCCCTCGTAGCCTTCGGGCGCGGCGAAACGGTGCTGCATGACGTCGCGCCAGGTGCGGCCCCAATCGGTGTCGTCGCAGAGCGCCGAGAGCGCCATGCGCAAATCTCCGGGAGGAAGAATACCCATCTCCTCACGCAGGCGACCCGAGGAGCCGCCGTCGTCCGCCACGGTTACCACGGCCGTCAGGTCGGGGGTCACGTGGCGCAGAGCCGAAAGGGATCCGTACAAGCCGTGCCCGCCGCCCATGGCCGTCACCTTCGGTGAACGGTGCGTGGTCTTCAGCAGACGCAGAGCCTGGGTCGGGAGCGCGGGTAGGCGGGGAATCCCCTGAGTGTCATAACTGGTTGAATGAGTGTTCATAGTCTGTATCTCACATACCCGGAAGCGGCCGGCCCTCCGCTCGGGGTGCGAAGGGCGACCGGTAGCTGATTATGGGTTGCCGGTCAGTACTGCGGGGCTATTCGCGGCCCTTGTCGCGGTGCTGCACGTTCACGTTGACATCGGGGAAGGCGGAGAGGCGGCGGGCCAGCTCCTCGGTCACGGCCACCGAGCGGTGCTTACCACCGGTGCAACCAATCGCGATGGTGGCGTAGTACTTACCCTCGCGGCGGTAGCCCTCCAGCACGGGACGCAGGGCGGCCAGGTAGTTGCTGATGAACTCCTCGGTGCCGGCGTGCTCCAGCACGTAGTCGCGCACGGGGGCGTCCTGGCCGGTCAGCGGGCGCAGTTCGGGTACCCAGTGCGGGTTCGGAATAAAGCGCATGTCGGCCATGTAGTTGGCGTCCGAAGGCGCACCGTACTTGAAGCCGAAGCTCATGACGGTCAGGTTCAGCTTCTTGTCCGCACCCTCGGCGAACATCTCGCGCACGGTGCGGGCCAGCTCGTGAACGTTCATGCCGGTCGTATCAATCGTGCGGTCCGAGGCCAGGCGCAGGCCCTCGAAGAGGGTGCGCTCGGCGCGGATGCCGTCGAGCACGCGGCCCTCACCCTGCAGCGGGTGCGGGCGGCGCTGAGCCTCGTAACGGGCGATGATGGTCTCGTCCTTGGCATCCAGGAAGAGCATGGAGAAGTCAATATCGGACTTGCGCAACGTCTCGATGGCGGCCGGCAAATCAGAGAACAGCGCGCGGGCGCGCACGTCAATACCGAGAGCCACCTTCGGCACGCGAGCGCCGTCGCGGGTCACCAGCTCGGCCAGGGACCCGAGCATCTGCGGGGGGATGTTATCGATAACGTACCAGCCCTCGTCCTCGAGCACGTTAGCGACGGTGCTACGGCCCGCACCGGAGATACCGGTAATCACCAGAATCTGCGGGCGCTCATCGCTCTGGACGGAATGTGCGGCGGCATGGTGCTGATTGTCTGCCATGGTGTCTCTTCCCCTTTGACGCGAACTACTCTATAAGCCATGATACAAGACCTTGATTAGACGGTCCGGGCCCGTGCTCACATATTTCAGGACATGACAAAAAAGAGTCGCCCCTCCCCCATCTCCCCCGAGCGTTAACGCGAAACGACCCGCCGCAAAGAATGCGACGGGTCGAATGTTCCGCTCGTGAAAAGCGCCGTAAAAATGTTATGAAAACGTTGTGAAGAGCGCTACGAATCTGCTGCGGATGCGTCTGCCGCGGGAACGGCCGCGGGCTAGGAGCAGTCCGGGCCGAAAAAGCCGCTCACGTACTCCAGCAGGCGCACCGAAACGTCCTTCTTCGAGCCGATCAGCACCGGCTCCTCATCGGTCAGCGCAGAGAGCAGGGTAATCGTGTTCTCGTCCGTGCCGAAGCCCAGGTTCACGCCCACCGTGTTCACGGCCAGGAAGTCGGCGCCCTTGCGCTGCATCTTCTCGCGGCCCAGCTCCAGCGGGGTCTTTTCTGCCGAGCCGGTCTCCGCGGCGAAACCCACAATAATCTGCGGGCCCATGCAGGTCTGACCGGCCTCCCGAGCCTGAGCGCGACGCACCACAACCTCACGCAGGATATCGGGGTTGCGCACCAGGTTGATGACCGGCGCATCCTCGGAATCGGCGCTCTTCTTAATCTTGAACTCGGCGAACTCGGCGGGCCTGAAATCGGCCACCGCCGCGGACATCACCAGAACGTCCGCGGATGCGCTCGCCTCCAGGACGACCTCGCGCAGCTCCAGGGCGCGCTCAACTCGGGTCACCCGCACACCCTCGGGGGCGGGCACCTCGATGTTCGCGGCGATCAGGTGCACGTGCGCGCCCAGGTCGCGGGCCGCCTCGGCCAGGGCCACGCCCTGCTTGCCGGTCGAGCGGTTACCCAGGTAGCGCACGGGGTCGAGGGGCTCGCGGGTGCCGCCGGCGGTAATCACCACGGTACGGCCGGCCAGCGGACCGGATGCGGCGGGCACCTCCCGGGCCGCGCCCTCGACGGCCTCGGGGCCGCCATGACCGTCGATGCTCACCGACCCCAGGGTCGCCAGGCGTGCGGCGGCCGCGCGCTCCTGCTCCGTATCGGCGTACAGGGGTTGGGTCGGGGCGTAGCCGGGCGTGTACACCGGGTGCGTGGAACGCTTCGGGTACCGCGCGATGACCTCCTGCGCCAGGCGGAAGATGTCCTCGGGTTCGGGCATACGGCCGGGGCCGGAGTCCGGGCCCGTCAGACGGCCAATCGCCGGCTCAATCACGTGGTAGCCCCGCGAACGCAGGGTCTGCACGTTCGCGCGGGTCGCCGGGTTCTCCCACATCTGCGTGTGCATGGCCGGGGCCAGAATCACGGGCGCGTGCGTGGTCAGCACGGTCGCCGACAGCAAATCATCCGCGCGGCCGGCAGCCAGGCGGGCCAGCAGGTCAGCGGTGGCCGGGGCAATCACCACGGCGTCGGCCTGCTCGGCCTGGCGCACGTGGTTCACCTCGGGCACGCGCTCGAACACGTCGGTCGAAACGGGGTTGCCGCTCAGCGCCTCCAGGGTGGGCACCCCCACGAACTTGGTCGCGTTCGGGGTGGGCATGGCGATAACCTCGTCACCATTCTTCGCAAAAAGGCGAAGGAGCATCGCCGCCTTGTACGCGGCGATGCCCCCTCCCATACCAACGATAATGCGCATGGTACGTCAGATAATCCTTAAACTAGCCGGTCGGCTCGTTACTCGGCGTGGTCGTCGAGGATGACCTCTTCAATCGCGATGACCTCGTCGCTACCGGCGGGAATGTACTCTTCCTCGATAGCGTCGGGGTACTCGGTGACGCTGAAGTCAATCAGAGCGTTCGGCTCTTCAGCGATCGGGTAACCGTCCTCGTTGAACTTGGTGCCGGGCTTGTGCTCAGCCTCAACGCGGTCGGTAATGATTTCGCGCATAGCAACCGACAGAGACTTCTCAGTCGAGTCAGCGTCGACCAGCGGGCCGATGTGAGGGTTCTTGGAATCCTGCAGGTTAGCGTAGTACGCGTTGATCTGGCGGGCGCGGCGGGCACCGAAAATCACCAGGCCGTACTTGGACTCTGCCTTCTCGATCAGCGAGTCTGCGCTGGGGCGCACGATGCCCTCGGGAGTAACGCCGTCAACGAAGTTGTAGTCCTCGTGTTCCTTGATTTCGTTTGCCACTAAAAACTCCAAAAATCTTGATGGATGTACGTACCGAACGCCCTTCGCGGGGTGCCCACGCTCGGATTCGGGTGGGCGCGGGAAGGGCTCGGTCAAAACTAAAGAACTATTCTACCCTCTCGGCGGCTAAAAAGCACGTACCGGATGGTGGAGAAGACGCAAAGGGGCGGGTCACGCTATTTTTGCGTGACCCGCCCCTCACGGCGGGAGACCTACGCGGCGCCAATCAGCTCGGCAATTTCCCGAGCCGCACGCTCCACGCTGTCGTTCACCACCGTCACGTCAAATTCCTTCTCGGCGGCCAGCTCAACCTTCGCGGTTTCCAGACGGCGAGCCTGCTCCTGCTCGCTCTCGGTACCGCGGCCCTTCAGACGCGACACCAGCTCATCCCAGCTCGGCGGGGCCAGGAAAATCAGGCGAGCGTCAGGCATGGTCTCACGAATCTGGCGAGCGCCCTGCAGGTCAATCTCCAGAATCACCGGGTGACCGGCGTCCAGAGCCTCCTGCACCTTAGCGCGCGGGGTGCCGTACTTGTTCTTTCCGTGCACCACCGCGTACTCCAGCATCTGGCCGTCGGCAATCATCTGATCAAACTCGTCCATAGAGACAAAGTAGTAGTGAACGCCGTCGACCTCACCGGGGCGAGGATCGCGAGTGGTTGCGGACACCGAGAACCACACCTTCGGATAGTTCTCGCGGATGTACTGGCACACCGTACCCTTACCAACGGCGGTGGGGCCGGCCAGAACGGTCAAAGTCGGCTGAGACATAGCTTCCTTCCAGATGCGCCGCCGCACGCGCGGGGCGCAAACACTTTAGGACTGAGAAGATTCAGAAGACTGAGCAGCAGTCCTGCGACGTGCGCGGTTGAGATACCGCGAATTACGGTTGAAGTACTCCACCATCTTGCGACGCTGGTGAACGCCAAGACCGCCCAGACGGCGGGTCGGCGCAATATGAAGTTCTTCAATGATGCGTTCTGCTCGAACGGCACCAATGCCCGGAAGTGCGCGCAGCATCTGCCCCACCGGCATTTTAGCCAGTGCAGGGTCGGAATCGACCATATCGAGAACCTGACGTACGGAAAGCTCACGTTCACTCAGTGCACGCTTAATTTCCTGGCGGTGTGCTCGGGCAAGTACTGCCTTCTCGCGGGCGGAGGCGCGCGCATCCTCGGTTAGCGGAGTCAGCGGCATGGTTGGGTCCCCCATTTCTGCGAGTATTGAATTTTACTTATCAACTAATGTATCACGAATGTCTCGGGAGGCCCCGTTCCATTCGCGGTGCTCCCCACGCACCAACAATGCGTCTACGCACGTCAGCACGTAAATTCCGGAAGCACTCTTCCTAGCATAGCGGAGTCATCGCCCGATCAAAAGCCACGCACGGGCGGGACCGATACTGTTTGGTCACACTGCCGGATGCGCGGCCCCTCCCCCACCTTCGCGGACACAGAAAAGGGCGCGCACCCCGGCCGAGCTCCCGAAGGAACCGACCGGGGTGCGCGCCCCATCTAGGCTTAGCTATACGCTGAGTGCGGACTATGCGCCGCGGGCAGCCAGCAGGTCGTCGCGGGCAGCCTGAGCCGCCTGCGCCAGAGCCTCAACCGACGGGCCAGCAGAGAGCACACCGCGGCTGGAGTTCACCAGCACCTGCGACTCAACACCCGCGAACACGCGGTACAGATCAGCCGCCGAGGCACCCTGCGCGCCGTAACCGGGCGACAGAATCGGGCCGTTGAAGGAGCCCAGGTCAATGCCCAGGTCAACCAGCGCCTGGCCGACGGTCGCACCGACCACCAGGCCGCACGGACCCATCTGCTCCCACTGACGGGACGCGTTCTCGGCTACCGCCGCGGCAATAATGCGCTTGGCCACGGCGCCCTCGGATTCCGAGGCGCCCACGTGCTGCACGCTCTTACCCTCGGGGTTCGAGGTCAGCGCCAGTACGAAGGTTCCGCGGTCGTTCTGGGCGGCCAAATCCAGCGCCGGACGCAGCGACTCAAAACCCAGGTACGGGCTCAGCGTCACCGAATCGGCACCCAGCGGCGAGGAGGAGCCGAGCCACGCATCCGCGTAGGCCTTCATGGTCGAGCCGATGTCGCCGCGCTTCGCGTCAGCCACAATCAGCACGCCGTCGGCGGCGGCGCGGGCGAACAGCGCCTCCAGCACGGCCAGGCCGGCAGAACCGTGACGCTCAAACAGCGCCACCTGCGGCTTCAGCGCGGCCGCGAAGGGTGCGCAACCCTCGTACACGGCCTCGGTGAAGGCGGCCAGGCCCTCGGCGGAATCCTCCAGGCCCCACTGCTCCAGCAAGTTCGGGTGCGGGTCAATGCCCACGCACAGCGGGCCGCGCTCGGCCATCGCCTTCGCCAGGCGGTCACCAAAGGAAGCGGACATTACGCCTCGCCACCCTCGGAAGCCAGGCGAGCGTCCACGGCGGCGGCCAGCTTGACGTCGTGCTCCTGCAGGCTCATGATGTCCCAGCTGTGCTCGCGCAGAGCGGTAATCGCCTGAACGGCGGCGGCGAACTCGGAGATGGTGGTCATCACCGGGCAGCCGACCGACACGGCGGCGGCACGAATCTCGTAGCCGTCGCTACGAGCGGCACCACCGGCGGGGGTGTTCAGAATCAGGTCGATGTCACCGTTGCGGACCATGTCCACGATCGAGTGGTCGCCATTCGCCTCAGCGAACTTCGAAGCCACAATCACCGAGTTCAGGCCGTTACGGCGCAGAATCTCAGCGGTACCACCGGTCGAAACGATCTCAAAGCCCAGCGACTCCAGCATCTTCGCGTAAATAATGACGTTACGCTTATCGTGGTTAGCCACCGAAATGAACACCTTACCGGAGGTGGGCAGCGGCGAACCAGCACCAGCCTGAGCCTTCGCGAACGCGGTGTCATAGTGCTTATCCAGACCCATGACCTCACCGGTCGAACGCATCTCCGGGCTCAGCAGCGAATCCACCACAACACCCTCAGGGGTGCGGAAACGAGCGAACGGCAGAACCGCAGCCTTCACAGCAATCGCGGTCTCCTCCGGCAGGGATGCGCCATCCATGTTCGACGGCAGGTAGCCCTCAGCCTTCAGCTCAGCAATGCTCTTACCCAGACCAATCAGCACAGCAGCCTTAGCCATCTGCACGCCGGTAGCCTTCGACACGAACGGAACAGTACGAGACGCACGCGGGTTCGCCTCAATCACGTACAGGTTCTCAGACACGTACGCGAACTGAATGTTAATCAGACCGCGCACACCGGTGCCGCGAGCAATCTTCTCGGTAGCGTCCTTCACCTTCGCAATGATGTCCGGGCCGAGAGTAATCGGAGGCAGAGTACAAGAAGAGTCACCCGAGTGAATACCGGCTTCCTCAATGTGCTCCATGACGCCACCCAAGTACAGCTCCTCGCCGTCGAACAGGGCGTCAACGTCAATCTCGATAGCGTCCTCAAGGAACTTATCAATCAGAGCAGGCTGCGAAGGCGAAACCTCGGTAGCGTTCTCCAGGTAGCGAGCCAGGTTCGCCTCATCGTAGACGATCTCCATGCCACGGCCGCCCAGCACGTACGAAGGACGAACCAGAACCGGGTAACCAATCTCATCAGCGATGCGCTTAGCACCCTCGAAAGTGAACGCGGTACCGTTCTTGGGCGAAATCAGGCCGCCCTCCTCCAGCACGCGGGAGAACTCGCCGCGGTCCTCGGCCAGGTCAATAGCCTCGGGGGTGGTGCCCAGAATCGGCACGCCCGCATCCTTCAGGGCACGAGCCAGCTTCAGCGGGGTCTGACCGCCCAGCTGAACGAACACGCCCATCAGGCCGCCGGTACGACGCTCCGACTCAACAATCTCAAGCACATCCTCAAGGGTGAGCGGCTCAAAGTACAGGCGAGTCGAAATATCGTAGTCAGTCGAAACGGTCTCGGGGTTGCAGTTGACCATGACGGTCTCGTAACCCAGCGAACGCAGCACCAGCGAAGCGTGCACGCACGAGTAGTCGAACTCGATACCCTGACCGATGCGGTTCGGGCCCGAACCCAGAATCATAATCGAGGGCTTCTCGTGGTGAGCAACCTCATCCTCCAGGTCGTAGGAGGAGTAGTGGTACGGAGTGAACGCCTCAAACTCGGCTGCACAGGTGTCAACAGTCTTGAAGACCGGGCGGATACCCAGAGCGTGGCGAACACCGCGCACGACATCCTCAGAAGAGCCGATAATCTCAGCAATCTGAGCGTCCGAGAAACCGTGACGCTTAGCCAGCTTCAGGGTCTCCGGGTCAAGGTTGTCACGCTTAGCGTGAACCACGCCGGCAACCTCATTCAGCAGCACCAGCTGATCCAGGAACCACGGGTCAATCTTGGTAGCCTCGTGCAGCTGCTCCACGGTAGCGCCAGCCAGCAGAGCCTGCTGAACCTGGTAAATACGCTGAGTGGTCGGAACCTTAGTCTTCTCGATCAGCTCAGCCAGCTCAGCCTCAGACAGGGACAGCGGCTTGAACGAGAAGGACGCACCCTTCTGCTCCAGCGAACGCATCGCCTTCTGCAGAGCCTCAGTGAAGTTACGGCCCAGAGCCATAGCCTCACCAACACTCTTCATGGTGGTGGTCAGAGTCGGGTCAGCAGCCGGGAACTTCTCAAACGCGAAGCGCGGAACCTTCACAACCACGTAGTCGAGGGTCGGCTCGAAGGACGCCGGGGTCTTCTGGGTGATATCGTTCGGAATCTCATCCAGGGTGTAACCCAGGGACAGCTTGGTCGCAATCTTCGCAATCGGGAAGCCGGTAGCCTTCGACGCGAGCGCCGAGGAACGAGACACACGCGGGTTCATCTCAATGACGATGATGCGACCAGTCTTCGGGTCAATCGCGAACTGGATGTTACAACCACCGGTGTCCACGCCAACCTCACGAATCACGTTGATCGCGATGTCGCGCAGCTTCTGGAACTCACGGTCGGTCAGGGTCAGTGCGGGTGCCACGGTGATGGAGTCACCGGTGTGCACGCCCACGGGGTCGAAGTTTTCGATGGAGCAGACGACCACGACGTTGTCGTTGGTGTCACGCATCATCTCCAGCTCGTATTCCTTCCAGCCGAGGATGGACTCCTCCAGCAGGACCTCGCTGGTCGGCGAGTACTGAATACCGGCACCGGCAATACGGTAGAGGTCTTCCTCGTTGTACGCCATACCCGAGCCGAGACCACCCATGGTGAAGGAGGGGCGGACCACCATCGGGTAGCCCAGCTCCTTAGCGGCTTCCAGCGCCTCCGGCATGGAGTGAACAATCACCGAGCGTGCAGACTCGCCGCCGGCGCGCTCCACCACGCCCTTGAATGCTTCACGGTCCTCACCGAGGTTAATCGCCTCAATGTTCGCGCCGATCAGCTCAACATTGTACTTGGAGAGCACGCCGCGCTCATCCAGGGAGATAGCCGCGTTCAGTGCGGTCTGACCACCCAGGGTCGGCAGGATTGCGTCCGGCTTTTCCTTCTCGATGATCTTCTCAATCACCTCGGGGGTGATGGGTTCAATGTAGGTGGCGTCCGCGAACTCGGGGTCGGTCATGATAGTTGCCGGGTTCGAGTTCACGAGGATGACGCGCACGCCCTCCTCCTTCAGCACGCGCAGCGCCTGAGTGCCGGAGTAGTCGAATTCCGCAGCCTGACCGATGACGATGGGGCCGGAACCGATGACGAGGACGCTATTAAGGTCAGTACGACGAGGCATTTATGCTTCCTTTGCAGTCTTGGTTGCGACCATCAGGTCGATGAAACGGTCAAAGAGGTAGGCGGAATCGTGCGGGCCCGCAGCAGCCTCGGGGTGGTACTGCACGGAGAACGCGGGGATATCCTTACAGGTCAGGCCCTCAACCACGTTGTCGTTCAGACCCACGTGGGAGACCATGACCTGACCGAACTCGGCGTTCGGTGCGGTCACGTAGTCGCCAATCGGCGCGTCCACAGCGAAGCCGTGGTTCTGCGCGGTGATTTCAACCTTGCCGGTGGTCTTGTCCATGACCGGCTGGTTGATGCCGCGGTGACCGAAGGGCAGCTTGTAGGTGCCGAAGCCCAGGGCGCGGCCGAGCAGCTGGTTACCGAAGCAGATGCCGAAGAACGGGGTGCCCTTACGCAGCACGCCCTGCAGCAGCTCAACCTGCTCGTCAGCGGTTGCCGGGTCACCGGGGCCGTTGGAGAAGAACACGCCGTCGGGGTTGTGGGAGTAGATGTCCTCGAGGGTTGCGCTTGCGGGCAGCACGTGCACGCGCACGCCACGCTCAGCGAAACGCTGCGGGGTCATCGACTTGATGCCCAGGTCCAGGGCGACGATGGTTGCGACCGGGGGTGCGAACCAGTTGAACTGGTGCGGCTCAACGGTGTAGGCGGTGTCAACCGAAACGGAGTCAGCGAGCTTACGGCCAGCCATCGGCTCGGAGGCGCGCACCTCCTCCAGCAGTTCAGCTTCGGGGCGTTCTGCGTGCTCACCGGAGAACACGCCCGCACGCATCGAACCGCTCGAACGCAGGCGGCGGGTCAGGGCGCGAGTGTCAATGCCCTGAATACCGACGATGCCCTGCTCGATGAGCTCTTCGTCGAGAGTGCGCTCAGAACGCCAGTTGGATGCCACGCGTGCTGCGTCGCGAACCACGTAGCCGGCAACCCAAATCTTGCGGGACTCAGCGTCGGTGGTGTTCACGCCGGTGTTGCCGATATGGGGAGCGGTCTGAACCACAATCTGACCCGCGTAGGAGGGGTCGGTCAGGGTTTCCTGGTAGCCGGTCATACCGGTCGAGAAAACCGCCTCGCCCAGGGACGCGCCGGTTGCGCCGTAGCCATAGCCGCGGTAGACGGTGCCGTCCTCCAGGACGAGCAGCGCGCGGTCCGTACGCAGGGCGCCGGATCGTGTCATGTCAGTCATGCTCTTCTTCCTTTTCTCTGGTGTTCTCCCCCGCTTCCTGTACGGCCTCTACCGTGCAGGTTCCGGGGTAGTCTATGGTGCCTTCGGCGGGTGTTCGCCTGCCGTGGGGCAAAATCTTGGGGGTGGGTGCGCAGGGATATTACACCGCGATATTGCGCCGGGATATTACACCGGGATTTAGGCTTCCGGTTCTGCCGCCCACTTCTCAGGCGCATCCACAGCGTTCGGGGCGATGCGACGCAGCTCCCGCAGTACCGCCTGCTTATCCTCGGCGTAGCGGGTGCGGAAGCCGGTCTGCACGCGGTGACCGTCCAGGGTCCAACCAATCACGACCAGGCCGTTCTTCTCCACAACCTTGCCCGCCATACCACGGTCGGTGGTGATGACTGCGAGCTTCTTCGCCGGGATCCACAGGTCCTTCGCGCCGTTACGGGTGAAGATGATGCTGTCCGGGTAAATCAGCAGGGTGGACTTGCTCTTGAAGCCGAGCGAATCGAAACCCACGCGGTCCAGCCAGTTACCGAAGATCGTGGTGCTGACGTACTCGCCCTCGAAAGCGGCGTCAGCGGTCATGCCCTCGTAGCGTTCGGGAACTTCCTTGAGGGAGCCGAACATGTTCGCCTGGCGTGCCAGGCGCGAGCGCCATCCGTGCCACATGCCGTAGATGCACAGGGCGACCAGGGCGATGCAGATGACGGCGGTCAGGAACTTTCCCACGAAGGTTCTCTCTTTCGGTTGGGGTCTCGGTCGATGATCTCGGCCTGGGTTGGTGAGGTTGGGGGCGGTGCTCCCGGCGAGGCGGTGGCAGGCGTGAACCTACCACCGCCAGGCACGGTCACCACGTACGTTCGCCTCGCGGGTTTAGCGGCGCGGGGTTGCCAGCTCGCCGTTCAGCACGGTCGGGTGGCCAGCGTAGAAGGTTGCACGGATCGAGCCGGGCACCTCCATGTCGCGGTAGGGGTTGTTCTTACCCTTGGTTGCCTGCTCCTCCGGCTTGATGACGCGGGTTGCCTTCGGGTCGACCAGCACAATGTTTGCCGGTTCGCCTTCGGCAAGCGGGCGGCCCTGCTCGTGGTCCAGGCGACCAATCTTCGCGGGCTCCTCGGAGAGGATGCGCGCCACATCGCGCCAGGTAATCATGCCGGTGTCAACCAGGGTCATCTGGATGATGGACAGTGCCTGCTCCAGGCCGGTCATACCGTTCGCGGCGCACGCCCACTCGCATTCCTTGGTCTCTGCCGGGTGCGGTGCGTGGTCGGTACCGATCACGTCGATGATGCCGTCAGCAACAGCCTGACGCAGCGCCATGACGTCCTCTTCGGTGCGCAGCGGCGGGTTCACCTTGAAAATCGGGTCGTAGGTGCGTGCGGTCTCATCGGTGAGCAGCAGATGGTGCGGGGTTGCCTCCGCGGTCACCTTCACGCCGCGGGACTTAGCCCAGCGCACAACCTCAATGGAGCCCTTGGTGGACAGGTGGCAGATGTGCAGCTTGGAGTCCAGGTGCTCAGCCAGCAGCACGTCGCGGGCAATGATTGCCTCTTCAGCGACGGCGGGCCAACCGGTCAGGCCCAGGTCAGCGGACACCTTACCTTCGTTCATCTGGGCGCCTTCGGTCAGGCGCGGCTCCTGCGCGTGCTGCGCAATAACGCCGTCGAAGGTCTTGACGTATTCGAGGGCGCGGCGCATCACTGCGGGGTCGTACACGCACATGCCGTCGTCAGAGAACACGCGCACGTTCGCGGTGGAGTTCGCCATGCCGCCGATGTCGGAGAGGCGCTCGCCCTTCAGGCCCACGGTTACTGCGCCGATGGGCTGCACGCGGCACCATGCGGATTCCTTGCCGAGGCGGTCAACCTGCTCAACGACTGCGGCGGTGTCTGCCACGGGCATGGAGTTTGCCATGGCGAACACTGCGGTGTAGCCGCCCAGGGCTGCTGCGCGGGTGCCGGTCTCGACGGTTTCGGATGCCTCGTAGCCGGGCTGACGCAGGTGGGTGTGGATGTCGACCAGGCCGGGCAGTGCCACCTGGCCTGCCGCCTCGACGACCTGTGCGTCTGCGGCGTCAATGTTCTCTGCGATGCGGCTAATCACGCCGTCCTCGATGAGGATGTCGGCGACCTTTTCGCCGTAGAGGCTTGCGCCCTTAATCAGGTACTTGCTCATGGTGTTGGTTCCTCTCGTTAGGAAGGTCGTTTAGGATTCGTCGCCGGCGTAGAGCTTGGCGCTGGAGCCGTCGGTCAGAAGCAGGTAGAGCACCGCCATGCGCAGCGCCACGCCGTTGCTGACCTGGCGCAGGACCCAGGAGTTGGTGGCGTCGGCGGCTTCGGTGCAGATTTCCAGGCCGCGGTTCATGGGGCCCGGGTGCAGGATCGCGACCGGCTGCGGCTGTGCCTGCAGGGTTGCGAAGCGTTCGGCGGTCAGGCCCCACAGGTCGGTGTACTCCTCGGCGGAGGGGAAGTACGCGGCGTTCATGCGTTCCTTCTGGATGCGCAGCAGCATGACGGCGTCGGGGTTGGTGGCGATGGCTTCGTCGAAGTCGTGGAAGATTTCCAGGCCGGCTTCTTCAACCCAGGAGGCGGTGTTCAGCGGTAGCAGGGTCGGCGGTGCGACGAAGACGACCTGCGCGCCGAGGGTGGTCAGCAGCCAGAGGTTGGAGCGTGCCACACGCGAGTGCAGGATGTCGCCGACGATGAGCACACGCATGCCGGACAGGTCGGTGCCGCGGGGGCTGTCGAGGCCGTCGCGTTCTGCCTTGTACTGGCGCAGGGATACGGCGTCGAGCAGTGCCTGGGTGGGGTGTGCGTGGGTGCCGTCGCCCGCGTTGAGCACGGGAATGTCGGTCCAGCCTGCTTCGGCGAGGCGCTGCGGTGCGCCGGATGCCGAGTGGCGGATCACGAACGCATCCGCGGCAATCGCCTTGAGGGTCTGCGCGGTGTCCTTGAGCGACTCGCCCTTAGACAGGGAGGAGCCAGATGCGGAGAAGTTGGTGACGGCGGCGCCCAGGCGCTTCTCTGCGGCTTCGAAGGAGAGGCGGGTTCGGGTGGAGTCCTCGAAGAAGAGGTTGACGACGGTCTTGCCGTTGAGCACGTTCAGGGTGCGGTTTTCGGCTTTGACCTGCGCCATGTAGTCGGCGACGTCAAGGATTTCGATGGCTTCTTCGCGGGTTAGTTCGCGGGTGTCGAGCAGATGCTTCATGAGAGCCCTCCCAGCTGGATAATGTCAACTCGGTCTGTTGCGTTGTCGGTTTCAGTCAGTACGACGCGCACGGTTTCGCTGGCGCTGGTGGGCAGGTTTTTGCCCACGTGGTCGGCGCGGATGGGTAGTTGCCGGTGTCCGCGGTCTACGAGGACTGCCAGGCGTACGAGGGCGGGTCGTCCGTGGGCGTTGAG
The DNA here is from genome assembly GCF_001812775.1 of Rothia sp. HMSC068F09. Lineage (NCBI taxonomy): Bacteria > Bacillati > Actinomycetota > Actinomycetes > Micrococcales > Micrococcaceae > Rothia > Rothia sp. HMSC068F09. The sequence continues at coordinate 26,944 of NZ_KV810425.1, read as the reverse complement.
TGCGTCGAGGGCGGCGCGTACGGTGCGGCCGGAGTAGAGGACGTCGTCAACGAGGACTACGGTTTTACCTTCAATGCCGATGCTGGGCATAATGCTCTCCCCTGCGGTATCTGGGGAGGTGGTGCCGCCGGTTCGCTGGTCGTCGCGGTAGGCGGTGATGTCCAGGGCGCCGAGTCGTGTTTCTGCGTTGAAGTTCGGCTCGATGGCTTGGATGCGGGCGGCGAGTCGTACGGCGAGGGGCACGCCGCGGGAGCGGATGCCGATGAGTACGAGGTTTTCTACGCCTTTATTGGTTTCAATAATTTCGTAGGCGATGCGGGTGAGGGCGCGGCGGATTTCGTCCTCGCTGAGGATGGTGCGGCCGACGGTGGTCGCGTCCTCGGAGGCGTTTTGAGGGGTTGCCGAATGGGGGGCTGCGGTTACATTTCGCCCCTGATTCGCGCCGGATGTGGGTACAGTTGACCCAGGCATAGCCGTCTCCTTCCCCGCCTCACGGGACGGATTTAAAGGTTTTGTGCTTCTAGTAGGGTACCACAGTTCACAGGCTACGTTCAGGTTCGGCGAGAGTCCGCTCACGGTGAGGCGGCTGCAGAAATGAAGCGCACACCGAGTCTCTAAATGGACAAAGAATAAAGCAGGGTGTGCACTCCGTGGATATATGTTAGGGTAATGGCATCAACCGATAACATTCCGCTGAATTCCACACGTTGCTGTATGGATAATTCTGCGGTTTACACAACCACACACCAGAAAAGAACCAACAATGATGTTTAACCGTAGTTCTATTGCCGCGCTCTCTGCGGCAATGATGCTCACCCTGTCCGCTTGTTCCGGCGGCACGCAGGTCAGCGCAGAATCGAGCACTTCAACTTCCGCAAGCGCTGAAGCTTCTGCAACTGCCACTCCTTCGCCCACCCCGACGGGTTATGAGCCCGTGCTGATTCGTGCGAACGTTGATTTGGATAACCCGTCGAAGGAAGCAGCAGATGCGACCCTCAAGGCCGCATACGATGCGTTGGAACAGTACCGACGCGTTTGGAATGCATGGATGCATGGGAGCATGGAGCACACGAGCGATGAAGAGCTGCTCCGATACGTGCATAAAAACTTCCTGGAAGACACAAAGGAAGAAGTGGAGAATATTCAAAAGTTCACAGAAGAAAACCACGGTCCTATCAAGGGCGAAATTGCCTTCAATAACATCGATCCAGTCACCTATGGAACCATGAACGACGATGGTTCTGTCTCATACAACACCGGCGCAACCATCACGTTCTGTGAAGACTGGAGCAACGTTCGCTCTGCTGAGGGTAAGAAATTTAAGGACCCGCAGCTAACGCGACGGGTCTTTGTTGTTCGCCGTTCTGAAGATAATGCGTTTGTTGTTATCAAGTCTGAGACCCTTCATGAGGGTTGCGGAGGCGAAGCAGATGCTACGAACGAGGCAACCGCACCCGCTCAA
>NZ_KV810425.1:7595-25382 GCF_001812775.1 Rothia sp. HMSC068F09 | reverse complement strand
CGAGGCAACCGCACCCGCTCAAGGTGAGTAGCTGATACTGCACGAGGCGCATGCCGGGCACGCGGGGCAGGCTCCATCCTCGAGGCGCCTATGTTGTTTATAAGCTAGGGTGCCGCAGAGGGGGCACTCCCCCGCCCGCGTTGTCCGGTGAAGACTCAACTGTTGCCACCTACCCCTGCCTGTGGGCTCCGGTGTGCTTCCAACAGTCACCATTTCCATAGCCGTCTTTATCGGCACAACCACACACCAGAAAAGAACTAACAATGATGTTCAACCGTACTTCTATTGCCGCGCTCTCTGCGGCAATGATGCTGACCCTGTCCGCTTGTTCCGGCGGCGCGCAGGTCAGCGCAGAATCGAGTGCTTCCACTTCCGCGAGCGCTGAATCGGCAAGCGCTGAGGCTTCTGCAACTCCCACTGCTACTCCTTCGCCCACTCCGACCGGCCCGTCTGGCTCCGAAATCGAACTGATTTACGCGAGCATGGACGTGAACAGCAACACGCTGGAAGCTGCTGATGCAACTGATAAGGCGGCACACGCCGCGTTGGAGCAGCATTTCCGTCTTTGGAATGCCTGGAGGCACGGGGATATCGAACACACCAGCGATGAGGAGCTGGTCCGGTACGTACATAAAGACGTGCTCGAAAGCGTGAAGAAGACTGTGGAGAATTTTTATGAGCTCTCTCAGGAAGCTCCCGCGAACGGCGATATTATCTTCCGTGATGCTAAGACAAAAGAGATTTACGGAAGCATCAAGGATGACGGGTCACGCGTATACAATACCGGCGTGGTTATCACCTACTGTGAAGACTGGAGTGATCTTCGCCGGGTAGATGGTGAGAAAGTTGATTCACCTCTGCAGACGCGAGAAATCACTTTTATTCGTCGCGCAGAGGATGGTGCGTTCGTTATTGCCAAGATGCGAACCGTACGTAAAGGTTGCGGAGGCGAAGCAGACGCTACGAACGAGGCAACCGCACCCGCTCAAGGTGAGTAACTGATACTGCACGAGCGCATACCGGGCACGCGGGGCGGGGGCTCCGTCCTCAAGGCGCTCAGCGCCGCAGAGGGGGCACTCCCCCGCCTGCGTTGTCTGGTGAAGCCTCCACCGATGCACCTTAACCGGCGCCTCTCCCATCCCCTGCGAGCGCATCCGCACCCAATACGGAACCCCACGCAGAACTGCCCCAACCAAGCGCAACCTAGACACAGAAAACCCCCGCCGTCCTGTAGCGAACTACAGTACGGTGGGGGTTTCACGTACGCTCCCTGCGGGTGCATCCTCAACGGCGGCAAACCAACCAGCCATAAAAGCTGGCGGGCAGGCCGCGGCGGGACGTCTTACGCGAGCAGGGTCGGCTTCACCTGACGGAGCTTATCCAGCAGACCGTTCACGAACTTCGGAGATTCATTCGTGGACAGCACACGCGCCAGACCGACAGCCTCAGAAATTGCGACAGCATCCGGAACTTCATCATTGTACAGAAGCTCCCAAGTGCCAATACGCAGCACGGCACGGTCCACGGCGGGCATACGCTCGAAGGACCAGTCACGGGCGTAAGTCTCCACAAACTCGCGGATCTCTTCGTCGTGGTCGCGGACGCCACGAATGATTTCCTCAGAGTAAGCAGAGATCTGCGCTACCGTGTACAGTCGGCGGCGGCGGAGTACCTCAATATAATCTTCGTTGCGCTGATCCGCCTCGAAGAGCACTTCGAGGGCGCGCAATCGGGCTTTCGTACGCGAATTCATTAGTCGTTCACGCGACCGAGGTACTCACCGGTGCGGGTATCAACCTTGACCTTGGTGCCGGTCTCCAGGAACAGGGGAACCTGAATCTCGTAGCCGGTCTCAACGGTTGCGGGCTTGGTGCCGCCGGTGGAGCGGTCACCCTGCAGGCCGGGCTCGGTGTAGGTGATTTCGAGGACCACGGATGCGGGCAGCTCGATGTACAGGGGGCTACCCTCGTGCATTGCGATGGTTGCGGTCTGGGACTCGAGCATGTAGTTTGCTGCGTCGCCGACAACGGTTGCGGGAACGTTGATCTGGTCGTAGGTCTTCATGTCCATGAAGACGTAGTCGTCGCCGTCCTGGTACAGGTACTGGTAGTCGGAGCGGTCAACGGTTGCGGTTTCGATCTTAGCGCCAGCGTTGAAGGTACGGTCGACGACCTTGCCGGAGGTAACGTTGCGCAGCTTGGTGCGGACGAATGCGCCACCCTTGCCGGGCTTAACGTGCTGGAACTCTACGACGGACCAGAGGTTGCCGTCAATCTTCAGGACGGCGCCGTTCTTAATATCGGTAGTGGATGCCATGGGGCTCTCCTTCGTGTCATCGACGCTCACGCCGTAGTGGTACCCGGCGAGGCGCTAAGTTTTCAATGAGCAAAAATATGTCCCGTACATTCTACAGGATGCGCACGAATTTGCCTAGCAGGGGCGCCACAGTTTTTCTGTGGCACCCCGCCCGGCTGCCGCATGCTGGTGTGCATATGCTGGCAGCCGCGTGGCGGGTGCATCCGGTAAATGTACGGGACCCGTCACCTACTCGGTAATCTCCTGGTAGGTCATGTACAGGATCGAGTCGTCCGGCACCTCGTAGACGCGCGGGCGAGCCAAACCGTCAAGAATGATGAAGCGCAGCAGGTTGCCGCGTGCCTTCTTGTCGCGGCGCATTGCTTCGAGCAGCTGGGGCCATGCGTCTGCCTTGTAGGAGGTGGGCAGGCCCAGGGATTCGAGGATGCGGCGGGTGCGTGCCACGAGTTCTTCGTCGGCGTGGCCGGTTGCCAGCGCCAGTTCGGCGGCGTAGACCATGCCGACGGACACTGCCGCGCCGTGACGCCACTGGTAGCGTTCGTTACGCTCGATGGCGTGGGCGAGGGTGTGGCCGTAGTTCAGGATTTCGCGGCGGCCGGATTCGCGCAGGTCCTCGGAGACGACCTCAGCCTTCACGCGCACGCTGCGTTCAATGAGTTCACGCATCACGGCGGACTGCGAGTCGCGCACGGCGTTCGGGTTCGCCTCAATCAGGTCAAGGATTTCGGGGTCTGCGATGAAGCCGCACTTGACGACCTCACCCATGCCGGTCAGCAGCTCATGCTCAGGCAGGGTGCGCAGGGTGCCAATCTCGCAGAGCACCGCGGCGGGCGGCCAGAACGCGCCGACCAGGTTCTTACCCTCGGCGGTGTTGATGCCGGTCTTACCGCCCACGGCAGCGTCCACCATGCCGAGCAGGGTGGTCGGAATGTGGATGACGCGCACGCCGCGCAGCCAGGTTGCCGCGACGAAGCCGGCAACGTCGGTAATGGCACCGCCGCCCACAGAGATGATCGCGTCGGTGCGGGTGAAGTCGTTCTGACCGAGCACCTGCCAGCAGAACGCCGCCACCTGGTAGTGCTTTGCCTCCTCAGCGTCCGGAATTTCGGCGCTGAACGATTCGTAGCCCATGGCACGCAGGTCTTCCATGACCAGCTCACCGGTGGAACGCAGGGCACGCGGGTGAATCACGAGCACCTTCTTGGCGCGGTTGCCCAGAATTTCGGGGATTTTACCGAGCAGGTTGTGGCCGATGAGAACCTCATAGTTCTCACGCGGGGAGCTGCCGGTCACCGGGATGCGGGTGATATCTTCCGCGCCGGAGGCACCGAAAGTGGGGGTGGGCTGAGTGCTCATCATGTGTCCTTTCACAGGTGAGGGGTTATGCTTGGGGGCGCTGCGCGCGGGAGGTGCGGGTTGCGGTCACGTACGCCTGAATCTCTGCGGTCATCTCGGTAATGGGGCGGCCGCCACGAGCGTCCAGGGTGAAGTGCGCCAGCTCCTCATAGCGGCTGCGGCGACGCTCAAAAATTTCGGTCCAGCGCTCGACCGGGTTCGGCTGCAACAGCGGGCGGGTCTTATTGCCGGTAATGCGCGGGGTGACGGTCTCGGCATCAACCAGAATGTACACCACGCACTCATCCTTGAGGAGCTCCGCAACCGAATCGGTCATGGGCGCGCCGCCGCCGAGCGAAAACACCGTGTTGCGGTACACCGGGGAGGTCAGCACCTCTTCGATGGTCTTGCGTTCCAGCTCGCGGAAGTGCGCCTCACCGAAAATCTCGAAAATTTCGGAGACCTCGCCGTAGCGTTCCACGATCAGCTGGTCGGCGTCGAGGAACTCGTAGCCGTAGAAACGCGCCAGGTGCGTGCCAATGTAGGTCTTACCTGCCGCCATGGGGCCAATGAGCACGATGGGGCGCGACTGCTCGGCAAAGTTCTCGTGCATCTCGCGCACCTGCTGGGGGTGGATGCGGGCGGACTCCTCGATCTCGCCGGGCTCAAGTTCAAGAGGCTCAAGTTCACCGGGCTCGAGCTCGGCGTTCAGCTCCGCCTCGGATGCGGCGCGCGCCTCAATCTCGGCCGCGGCCTCGGCGGAGTCCACCGCCGCGATTTCCTCGGCCACAGACTCAGCCACAGACTCAGCCACAGAAACCTGCACCTTGCCGAATAGCGCCGGGGTCGGACGTAGCGGCTTAGCCACAGCGGGCTTGGGCGCGGGGGCCGCGGAAGTTTCGGTCTGTGCCGGCGCGGGCTGGGGTTCGGCCTTCTGCGCGGGAGCAGGCACGAGGGCAGAGGTTGCGCTCTCCCCCGCCGCGGGCTGAGCCTGCTGCGGTGCGGCAGGTTTAGGAGCGGTCGGCTTCGGGGCGGCGGGTTTTGGAGCGGCGGGCTTGGGAACTTCCGCCTTTACGGGCTCCTCGCGAGGCTCCTCCTCAGCCATGCCCTGCAGGGCGCTGAGCAGCTTCAGGCGCAGGTCCTCATCCAGGCCCGCAACCGGGTCGGCATCCTCGGAGGCCGAGGAGGCGTACAGACGCACGCCCCGCGCGCTCACGGGAGCGGCGGGCAGGGGGCGAACACCCGAACGCATCAGGTCGGCGGGGGTGGGCACGCGAGAAGCCGCGCGCGCAGAGGAAGCCGAGCCGGCGGCCTCGGAACCCGCGTTAGATTCGGCACCCGCACCGGGTTTGCCCCCCGCACCGGGTTCACGGGAAGAAGCCTCGAGAGCGGTAACCTCGGCCGGCTTAGCCTCAACAGCCCGCTCAGCCGCGGAAGATACACTGGATTCCGGGCGCGGCGAAGCGCCCCCTCGCGCACGCTGCGCAGCCGCAGCAATACGCGCCAGGGGGCTCGACGCGACGGGGTGAACGCCCGCAGGCTCAACCGGAAGGGGCACTACGCGTCCCAACCGGCAACGTTAGACTCCCACGCCAAAGACGCCGGAATGGCCTCCAGGTAGGAATCCATGTTGCGGCGAGTCTCACCAATCGAGTCGCCGCCGAACTTCTCCAGCGCGGCCTCGGCCAGCACCAGGGAGACCATGGCCTCCGCCACCACGCCGGCGGCGGGAACGGCGCACACGTCCGAACGCTGGTGGTGGGCGCGAGCCTCTTCACCGGTGGAAGTGTCAATGGTCTTCAGGGCCTTCGGCACGGTCGCAATGGGCTTCATTGCCGCGCGCACACGCAGCAGGTCGCCAATGCTCATGCCGCCCTCAATACCACCTGCACGGTTGGTATCGCGGGTTACGCCGTGTTCACCAATGGAAATCTCGTCGTGAGCGGCAGTGCCCGGGCGGTCAGCGGTCGCGAAACCGTCGCCAACCTCAACGCCCTTAATCGCCTGAATACCCATCAGAGCTGCGGCAAGGCGTGCGTCCAGGCGGCGGTCCCAGTGCACATACGAACCCAGTCCGGGAGGCATACCGTACGCGAGCACCTCAACCACGCCGCCGAGAGTCTCGCCGTCCTTGTGCGCCTCGTCCACGCGCTGAACCATCGCGTCGGAGGTCGCCTTGTCGAAGCAGCGCAGCGGGTCAGCGTCCAGCTGGTCAACGTTGCGGGGCGAAGGCACCGGGGCGCCCTCGGGGGCGTGCACGCCACCCACAGCCACAGTGTGAGACACCAGCTCAACGCCCAGAGCCTTCAGAATCTGGGCGGCAACCACACCGAGCGCCACGCGGGTCGCGGTCTCACGAGCGGAGGCACGCTCCAGCACCGGGCGAGCCTCAGAGAAGTTGTACTTCTGCATGCCGGTAAAGTCGGCGTGACCGGGGCGCGGGCGAGTCAGCGCCGCGTTACGCGCGCGGTGCTCAATCAGCTTGGGGTCAACCGGATCGGAGCTCATCACGTCGGTCCACTTGGGCCACTCGGTGTTGGCAATCTCAATAGCGACCGGGCCGCCCTGAGTCAGGCCGTGACGCACACCGCCGAGGATGCGCACGCGGTCCTCCTCGAACTTCATGCGGGCACCGCGGCCGTAGCCGAGACGGCGGCGAGCCAGAGCGTCACGCACCATGTCGCTGGTGAGTTCCACACCGGCGGGAACGCCCTCAATGATGCCGACGAGCGCCTCGCCGTGGGATTCTCCGGCAGTGAGCCAACGAAGAGCCATAGGTTAACCTCTTTTCGTGTCACCCGCACCGGCGCGCAGGTGGAAGGAATAATAATTCTTCAATGTAGAAAGTGTATAAAATGCGGGCTTTACTCGGCGAGCGGCGCCGGGAGGTGTTCACGGGACGGAAGACCTACCGCCTCGCACATCGCATTGATCAGGCCCAGCAATTCGGCGGGCTGCAGGGTGCGATCCGTGAAGAGCAGAACCTGCTCGACGGCCTGGTAGAGAAGCATCTCCAGGCCCGAGACCACGGCTCCCCCGCTCGCCTCCCAAGCGCTCGCCAGCACCGAAGGCCACGGGTTATACGCAACATCCAGCAGTACCGGGCGGTGCGTCGCGGAGGCGCCCTTCAACCCGGTCAGCTGGCTCGCCCACTCGTCCGCCGCGCGGGCCGGTAGCGTAGAAATCACCGGGTGATGACCGCGCTCCGCAAGATTCTGCGGTAGCTCAGCAAGGGAAACCTGCTCCAGCTGAACGCCCAGGCGCTCGGCCACGGCCTGCAGGTCACCCAGCTTATGCAGCGAACGGGCGTACACGCTCACGCGGCGGTAACCCAGCTTATGCAGGGCGGTCAGGGCGGAAATCGCGGTCGCTCCCCCGCCAATCACGGCGGGCTCGTCGCGCTTGAGGTCCGGCTCCAAACCGGCATGACGCAGAGCGTTCACAATGCCGATCACGTCGGTGTTATCACCCAGCACCTTCTCGCCGCGCGGGTACACCGTGTTCACGGCGCCGGTCACGCGGGCGGTCTCGCTCAGCTCATCGCAGTACTGAATGACCGCGGTCTTCAGCGGCATGGTCACCGACAGGCCGGCAATATACGGGGCTTCCTCGGTGCCAGCCGGGTTACGCACGCCGCGCATAATCTCCGGCAAGTCCTCGGGCAGGGTATCGCGGCGATCGTACTCGAGGTTCGCCTCGCCCAGGTACGCGTACGCGGCCCGATGCAGCGCGGGCGAGAGCGAATGGGCAATCGGGTGGCCCAGCACGTAGGCGCGGCGAAGATACGGGGCTTCGCGGTACGGTTCAGTCTTCATCGATACTCTTTCGCTCTCAATGCCGGGTCACGGACGGCCGCGGGGGCCACCTCCCATTTTAGCGGGTACAGCAAAGGCGGGCACCGCCCCACTCTCGTGGGAACGATGCCCGCCCTCTACATCAGCTACAGCTTAGTTACAGCGGCCCGGGTGCTTCGAGCACCACTGGTTGTACTCTTCCACGTAACGCTGGTGCTCAGCGTAAGTGCGGGAGTACTTGGTCTCGCCGGAATCCAGGTCGACGGTCACCCAGTAGTAGTACGGGTTCTTCTCCGGAGCGGCGGCGGCCTTGATGGACGCCAGCTGCGGGGAACCAATCGGACCCTTCGGCAGACCCTTGTTCGCGTACGTGTTGTACTTGTTGCTCTTGTCTGCCTTCTGCTCCTCCGTCAGGTGGTAGGAGCGGACACCCAGACCGTAGGTCACGGTTGCGTCCGACTGAATCAGGCCGGAGGTCTCACCATCCGGGTTGTTCAGACGGTTCTCAATGATGCCCGCAACCGCCACGTAGTCCTTCGGCTGAGCCTCAAGCTCCACGATGGAGGCGATGGTCAGCACCTCGAAGGTCTTCTGATCGCCGCTCACGCCGGCTTCCTTCAGGTCGGCCTTGGTCTTATCGACCATGGTCTGAATGACCTTCTTGATGTCGGTGTCCTTCGGGAATCGGTACTCGCCCGGGTGCAGCCAACCCTCAATCGAGGGGAAGTTGCTCGGCACGCCGTACTGCGTGTAGTTCTGCACGGCCTCTTCCACCTGCTTGCGGGTGAACGCGCCGTCAGAGCCGGAAACGATCAGGTCGATGGTCTCGGTCACGCGCTTACCCTGCGGAATTGCCAGGTACAGCACGTTGCTGTTCGCCTCGATAATCGTGTTGATCGCACTCGAGCTGCTCATGTGCTGCTGAAGCTCGTAGGTGCCCGGCTGCAGGTACTTGCCCTTGCTTTCCTTGCTGTACACCTCGACGAACTTATCCGCGTCGGCAATCACGCCGGCCGCCTCAAGTTCCTCAGCCACCTGCGCGGTGGACTGACCCGAGCGGATCGTGAAGGTCACGGCCGTGCCGTTACCGCCACCGGAGTAGTCTCGCGTCTTGAACGGATCGTACCGCGTGATGAAAGCGGCAGAAATAATCACCAGGGCCGCCACGAAGAGCGACATGGCGCTCAGCATGATGGCGCGGCGACGGCGCTTGCGAGCACGCAGGGTCGCTACAGAGACAACCTCGTGCTCCAAGGTAATGCCGGTAATGCCTTTTTCCTCATCGGCTTTCGTCGGCCGAAAAAGGTCCAGACCGCTCTCTTCGGGGTGTTCCTCGGAATGTTTATTCTTTTCGGTCACTGAAGGTTCTCCGTTTCATTGACGGCACCAACCGCAGCCCCTTCTAACTCGTGCGATCGGTTCTCTTCGTGGGCCGGATCGCTCACCTTGTACCCGGCTACGGACTGCCCTGCCTTGAGGGCGTCCAGGCTGTACTGCAAAATGTTCACAGCCGCCACCTGGTCAACCATAGTCTTGAAGTCTCGGCTGGATACCCCAGCCTCGTGCAGTGCACGGTGAGCGCTCACGGTGGTGAGTCGCTCATCCACCAGCCAAATGTTAATGTGTGTCTTATTTTCGGCGTCCAGCTCGGAGCGCAGAGCCTGAGCGTATTCCCGAGCCATCTCGGTCGAGGAGGACTCCCCGCCGCGCATGGTCTTCGGGAGGCCGACGAAAACCTCGACCACCTCGTTCACCTCAATCAGCTTGCGTAGCACGCGACGATCGGAGTTCTTCTTCTCGTCGCGACGCAGCGTCTTGAGCGGGGTGGCGAGGATGCCGTCGGGGTCGCTGAGGGCGGTGCCGACGCGGGCCTTACCCACGTCAACACCCATCCGCACTCCGCGCTGGAATTCTGCCATGTTTAGGCCTGAGCCTGTGCGATAGCGTCGCGAACGGCGTCCAGAGCGGCACCAATCTTGGATGCGTCCTGGCCACCGCCCTGAGCGACGTCGTCCTTACCGCCGCCGCCACCGCCGAGCACGCCGGCGGCCACGCGGACCAGTGCGCCAGCCTTCACGCCGGCGGAGCGAGCGCCCTCGGTGGTTGCCACGAGGGTCACGGGACGGCCGTTGGATACGCCGGCCACGGCCACCACGGCGGCTTCGGAGCCGAAGCGGGAACGCAGGTCCAGGGCCAGCTCGCGCACGCCGTTGGCGTCCAGCTCGCCGGCATTGTGGGCCAGAACGCGCACGGAGCCGATGGTCTGTGCGTTCTCCAGAAGCTTGCCGGCCTCGGCCTGCAGCTTCTCGCGACGCAGCTGAGCCAGCTCCTTCTCGGCGGCCTTCAGCTTAGCCAGGGTCTGGTTAATCTTCTCGGGCAGGTCTGCGGAGGACTGAACCTTCATCAGGCCGGTCAGCTGGTTCACCAGGGTGCGCTCAGCTGCCAGGTGGTTGAAGGAGTCCAGACCCACCAGGGCCTCGACGCGGCGGTTGCCGGAGCCCACGGAGCTCTCGGTCAGCAGCGACAGCGAACCAATCTCGGCAGAGGTGCCCACGTGGGTACCACCGCACAGCTCGCGGGAGAAGTCGCCGCCAATCTCAACCACGCGCACCACGTCGCCGTACTTCTCGCCGAAGAGGCTCATGGCGCCCAGAGCCTTCGCCTCGGCCAGCGGCATCACGCGGGTAATCACCTCGTGGTTGTCGCGGATGGCGAGGTTAGCAACCTCTTCCACCTCGCGCTTAGCGGACTCGGACAGGCCCTCGCCCCACGCGAAGTCGAAGCGCAGGTAGCCTTCCTTGTTGAAAGAGCCACGCTGGGTAGCCTCGTTGCCGAGCACCTGGTGCAGGGCGGCGTGGATGATGTGGGTACCCGAGTGTGCCTTCTCACCGTCGCGGCGGCGCTGCACGTCAACCTGTGCCACAACATCGGCACCGACGTGAGCCTCGCCCTCGCGCACGATGGCGCGGTGAACGCTCAGGCCCTTGACGGGCTGCTGAACGTCCTGAACGTCAATGATGAAGCCGTTACCGGTGATCACACCGGTGTCGGCTGCCTGGCCACCGGCCTCGGCGTAGAACGGGGTTTCGTCCAGGACGACCTCAATCTTGTCACCGGCCTTGGCGGCGGGCACGGACACGCCGTCCACCAGGATGGCGCGCAGCTTGGTCTCGGTGCGCAGCTCGGTGTAACCGGTGAAGATGGAGCCGCGCTCGTCCACGAGCTTACGCAGCTCGGAGAGGTCGGCAAAGGCACCCTTCTTAGCCTTGGCGTCAGCCTGTGCGCGGTGGCGCTGCTCGGCCATCAGCTCGCGGAAGGCCTTCTCGTCGACCTTCACGCCGGCCTCGGCGGCCATCTCGAGGGTCAGGTCAATCGGGAAGCCGTAGGTGTCGTGCAGGGCGAAGGCCTCGGCACCGGAAACGGAGTTCGAGCCGTCCTTCTTAGCGGCGGCCACGGCCTCTTCCAGACGCTCGGTACCGGTCTCGATGGTGTGCAGGAACGCCTTCTCCTCGGCGTAGGCAATGCGGGAGATACGCTCGAAGTCGTCAGCCACGTACGGGAAAGCGCCCTTCATCGCGTCACGCGAAGCCGGGAACAGCACGGGCAGGCAGGGCTCGGTCACGCCCAGCAGGCGCATAGCGCGGATCGCGCGGCGCATCAGGCGACGCAGAATGTAGCCGCGACCCTCGTTCGAGGGGGTCACGCCGTCGGCAATCAGCATGAGCGAGGAACGGATGTGGTCGGCCACCACGCGCATGCGCACGTCGTCCTCGTAGCCCTCGTCCTCGGCGGACTCGGAGCCGTGGTACTTCTTGCCGGAGAGCTTGGACGCCGCATCCAGCACGGGGCGCACCTGGTCGGTCTCGTAGAAGTTCTCGACACCCTGCAGCAGCATGGCCAGACGCTCAACGCCCAGGCCGGTATCGATGTTCTTCTTGGGCAGGTCACCCAGAATCTCGAAGTCGTCCTTGCCGATGCCCTCGCCACGCTGGTACTGCATGAACACGAGGTTCCAGATCTCGATGTAACGGTCGTCGTCAGCCGCCGGGCCGCCTTCCTTACCGTAGGCGGGGCCGCGGTCGTAGAAAATCTCGGAGTCGGGGCCTGCGGGGCCGGGCTGGCCGGTGGACCAGTAGTTCTCCTTCATGCCCATGCGCTGAATACGCTCGGCGGGGAAGCCCACCTTGTTGTGCCAGATGTCGAAGGCCTCGTCGTCACCCTCGTAAATGGTGACCCACAGGCGCTCGGGGTCCAGGCCAAAGCCGCCCTGATCCTGCGGGGTGGTCAGCAGCTCGTAGGCGAAGGGAATCGCCTGCTCCTTGAAGTAATCGCCGAAGGAGAAGTTACCGGCCATCTGGAAGAAAGTACCGTGACGTGCGGTCTTACCGACCTCTTCGATGTCCAGGGTGCGGATGCACTTCTGCACGCTGGTCGCGCGGGAGAACGGAGGGGTCTCACGGCCCAGGAAGTAGGGAATGAACGGAACCATGCCGGCGATGGTGAACATGGCGCCGGGTTCGTTCGAAATCAGCGATGCCGAAGGCACCACGGTGTGGCCGCGGGAAGCGAAGAAATCGATCCAGCGCTTGGAAATCTCCTGTGAGAGCATCTCGTTCCTTTGAATAATCTGTGCGAAATTCTAAATAGTCTACTGACCTATGGTGCCTCTCCGCGCGCAAAATGGCTAATCGAGGGGCCATTATGGGCCCCTCCAACGCCCTCACGCGACGGGCAAGTCGGTCCGGTAGACGGCGGCCTTTCGGCCAAAGTCTAGTTAGTTGAAGAAGTCGTCCCCGAGCTCGCGATCGCGGGCGATGCGCTGCTCGCGCGCCTTCTCCAGCGAGGCGATCTGCGACTCCACCTCAATGAGCTCGTGCTCGGCAATGCGGCGGTTTGCGGCCTCAATCTCGGTCGTGCTCATGCCCCTCTCCCAGGTGTCAAGGGAACCGGGACGCAGGTCCTGCTTCTGGCGCTCCACCTTGGCGTTGAGCTCCATCTCCTTCTCCTGCATACCCTCGCGCACGCGAGCGGCGAACTCGACGGCCTTCAGCGCGTAGGGCTGCAGGGGCTTGCCGAGGGGCGAATCGAAGAATTTTGCCATCTGAGACTCCGGGTTGAGGGCCAGCTCGCCGTGCTCACGCTTGAGCAGGGCGCTACCGGGGGTACGCTGTGCGGACTCGGAAGAGGAAGCGCGTCGGGAGGCAAGGTAGCCCGCCGCGGCACCGGCACCGAGCAGAAGAACGGAACGGAGCAGACCCATTAGTTCTCACCGCCCGCGGAGGTGCCACCCTGCTGGCCGGACTTGTTGCCGCCGCGGAAGGCCTGGCGCACGCCATAGGAGAAGGAGGCCACCTTAATCAGCGGCTGACCCACGGTCGAGGTCACCAGCGAGGACAGGGCCGAAACGTTCGCGGAGGCGTCCGAAACGTTCGAGGTGATGTCGTCAACCTTCTCGAGCTGCTCGTTGGTGGTCACCACGGTGCGGGTTACCTCTTCAATGAGCGGCGCGGTGCTCTGGTTGAGCGAACGAATCGTCACAATCAACTCATCAAACACCTTGGTCAGGCGAATAATGGGAAGGGCCAACAGCGCCACGAGAATCGCGAAAACTCCCGCCGCAATCAGGCCTGCAATATCTCCGCCAGTCATCTGTACCTCATTTCGCGTAACGCATGGTGCTTGTCAATAGTCGTACTCACCGGCGCGCCGCCGTGGCGCATCGGTCGGACTGCCTACACAGTTCAATCCCTTATTCTAGTCGAAAATTCCTTCTCGCGCCCCTTAAACTCTCATGAAACTCCCAGGATTGAACAATTCACAGGTTCCCCAATGAGCCGAGGCGAAGCCTGCATCCGAGGGGCAGAACCCCAAGCCGGGCCCTTAAACGGGAACAACCCGTCCCCCACCGAAACGGTACGGAACGGGTTGCTTCTCGAAAAATCGAGATTATGCCAGACGCGAGTAGTACTCAACGACCTGCTGCTCGTCGCAGATCACGGGGATCTCTTCGCGCTTGGGCTTGCGCTCAAGCTTTGCGTGCAGCTTCTCGATCTCAACGTTCAGGTATGCGGGAACCTCGGGCAGAACTGCCTGGTGCTCGCCAGCAGCCGCAGCCTGGAAGGGGGCAGTCTTCTCAGCCTTGGGGTGAACGTGGATCAGCTGGCCGGGCTTGACGAGGAACGAGGGGCGGTCCACGCGAACGCCGTCAACCAGAATGTGACGGTGAACAACCATCTGACGTGCCTGTGCAATGGTGCGGGCGAAACCTGCACGCAGAACCAGGGCATCGAGGCGGGTCTCGAGCAGCTCGACCAGGTTCTTACCGGTCTGGCCCTCAACGCGCTTTGCCTCGAGGTATGCGCGGCGCATCTGTGCCTCGCGGATGTTGTACTGAGCGCGCAGACGCTGCTTTTCCTTCAGCTGGGTAGCGTAGTTGGAGTCAGCCTTCTTGCGGGCACGGCCGTGCTGGCCGGGGCCGTAAGGACGACGCTCGAGGTACTTTTCTGCCTTCGGGGTCAGTGCAATGCCCAGGGCACGGGACTGACGCACGGTACGGCGGGTGCGGTTGTGCTTAGCCACAATCTACCTTTCTATGTGAGGCTCCTGCACCCTCACGGGTGGGGCCTCGGTCTGTTTGAATACTGGCCTCCTCGGTTGACCCCGCCGGGATCCGTACGCGACCGACTCGGTCGTTGCTGCGCGGCGGTGGGGCGGAGAGCTCGGGGCAGAGTACCCCGTAGCTACATTACTGACGCTCGCACGGATGCGGGCATAGCAATTGCCAGACCCGTCAAGCTTACCGGATGCGCCCCGGCTTTACCAGCCTTTTGGAGAATCTTTAGTTCAAATCACCGTTTGTGTGGGTTTTACACACTTTCCCACACGAACCCCATAGAGGATATTTGCACCCGTCAGAACCATTTAGGGGAGCCTTCCCCGCAAAATTGCCGGGCTCAGATGTTGGATTGTAATCAATCCGTTATTTTTAACCTGTGAATCTATGGGATTAGCTTGCTTTCGGGTTCTCGCATCGCCTAGACTAGGCGTACAAGCTTGGCGTCCGCCCTTCCGGGACTGGCCGACGGTCAAGACATCTATCACAACTCAAACTCTGATGCGGTGCGCAGTACGACCGAGGTACTGCGCACCGCATTTTGCGTGTGCTCACTGTCTGCTGTCCTATAGACGGGCCGGCGCGGGTGGTTTGCGCGGTGAGTCTGTGTGATGAGTTTGCGTGGTGAGTCCGCGCGGCTAGTCCGTGCGGCTGACTGGTTCGTACGGCCAAACTATTCAGCCAACCGGCCCGCGCGGCTAGTTCCCATGCGGCTAAACCGTTTAGCCAACCGGCCCGCGCGGCTAATTAGCACGGCTAGTCTGCGTGAGTAGTCTGCGCGGCAAGCGCGCGCCGCGGTTAGTTCGCGCGGTGAAACGGCGCGGCCCCTCCGCGCGGCTAGTTGCCGCCCTCAAGAATCCTGCGGATACGCTCACGACGCTCCGTCAACGTACGCTCAAAACCGTGCTGAGTCGGCTCGTAGTACACCGTGCCGCGCAGGGTCTCCGGCAGGTACTGCTGCGCCGCCACGTGGCCCGGCGCATCGTGCGCATAAATGTAGCCGTCGCCGTGACCAAATTGCTTAGCCCCCGCATAGTGAGCGTCGCGCAGGTGCACCGGAACCTGACCCGAGGCGCCCGCACGCACATCCGCAATCGCGCGGTTAATCGCGTTATAGGCGGCGTTCGACTTCGGCGCGAGCGCACAATAAATCACCGCCTGCGAGAGGATAATGCGCGCCTCCGGCATGCCCACCAGCGCCACCGACTGCGCCGCGGCCGTCGCCACCTGCAGGGCCTGCGGATCAGCCAGGCCAATGTCCTCGCTCGCCAGAATCATGATGCGACGCGCCACGAAGCGCGGGTCCTCGCCGCCCTCCAACATGCGCGCCAGGTAGTGCACCGCGGCATCCGCGTCAGAGCCGCGCATGGACTTGATGAACGCGCTCACCACGTCATAGTGCTGGTCACCCGAACGGTCGTAACGAATTGCGGCGCGGTCCACCGCCTCCACGGCGTGGGCGAGGGTAATACGCACGGGGGCGGCGGGTTTCGGGGACTTCTCCCCCGCCGGGTCTTCTGAATCCTCGGCGGGGTCGGGCTGCGCAAGGTCGGACTGAGCGGGGCCATTCTCAGCCGGGCTGGTTTCGGCGGTTTCGGCGGAGCCGCCCCCGTGCGAGCCGGCGGCCTCTGCCGAAGCCTGTTCGGCCTCGCTGAACGCGATGGCGGCCGCCGCCTCCAGCGAGGTCAGGGAGCGGCGAGCGTCGCCTCCGGAAACCGCCGCGAGGTGAGCGCGCGCATCCTCATCAATCACCGCCGCACCGTCAAAACCGCGCGGGTCGGCCAACGCACGGTCAATCAGCCGCTCAATATCGGACTGCTCCAGCGAATGAACCCGCAGTAACAGCGAGCGCGACAGTAGCGGCGAAATAATGCTGAACGACGGGTTCTCGGTCGTGGCCGCCACCAGAATCACCCAGCGGTTCTCCACGCCGGGCAGGAGCGCATCCTGCTGAGCCTTCGTGAAACGATGAATCTCGTCGAGGAACAGCACGGTGGTCGTGCCGTACATGTCGCGGTCGAGCAGCGCCTGATCCATGACCGCGCGAACGTCCTTCACACCCGCGGTAATCGCCGAAAGCTCCACGAACTTGCGGCCCGGCGCGCGCGCAATCACATGCGCCAGGGTGGTCTTACCCGTACCCGGAGGGCCGTACAGAATCACCGAGGACGGGCCAGCCGGACCGGCGTTCTCCCCCGCCAACACGCGCAGGGGCGAGCCGGGGGTCAGCAGGTGCTCCTGGCCGAGAACCTCGTCAATGGTGCGCGGACGCATGCGCACCGCCAGGGGCGCACGAGACGCCGAACGGGCAGAGCGCGCACGCGACGCAGAGGTGCGCGAGGAGGCGGACTCCTCGGCGGGCGCACCAATCAGGCTCACGCGGTCCCCGTCGTCGGGCAGCTCAAGATCAAAGAGGGAATCAGCCATAGTCTTACTCTATCGTTTCAAAGGCTTGAGGCGGGCGCGGGGTGTGGATTTACAGGCGTGGATTTAGCTCGCGGCGTGAAGCCACGGATTTTGTCAACGGGGTTTTCGATAGGTTAGTGTCGTCGCCGCGGGTTTATGACCCAGGAGTAAAGTTACAGATCCGGGGCAATCCGCTAGCCCAACGAGGGCGCTGAACTAGCCCCTCGAGGGCGCCGGCTTAGAGGGTCTCGCTGTCGAGAATCAGGGTCACCGGGCCGTCATTGACCAGCTCCACCTGCATGTCCGCGCCGAACACGCCCGTCTCAACGTGCAGGCCGTGGCCGCGCAGCGCCTGAACGTAGTCGTTGAACAGCGGCTCGCTCACCGGGCCCGGGGCCGCGGCAGACCAGGAGGGGCGGCGACCCTTCTTCGCATCCCCGTAGAGGGTGAACTGGCTGACCGCCAGCACGGGCGCGCCCTCATCCAGCAGGGACTTCTCCCCCTCCAGCAGGCGCAGGTTCGCGGTCTTATCGGCAAGCTTCGCAACCTGCGCCGCACCGTCACCGTGCGTGATACCGACCAGCACCAGGTAGCCGGGCTGCTCAATCGCGCCGACCGTCTCACCCGCCACGCGCACCGCCGCGCGGGTTACGCGCTGAATAACTACTCGCATTGTTCACCTTTCGTCATCGAGCCGACTTTCGCCGGGCTCGCACATCTCTTTCGACGCCATTCACGGCGGTCGGTTGAGAAGAAGCCGCAGTTCTAGAGGCAGCCGCCTCAGAGCACGCCACGCAGCTGCACGGCACGCAAAAACTGGTTCGCCGCCCGCGGGGTACGGAACTCAATAAAACGCTTCTGCAGATGCTGCCCGCGGGCCTCCGCCAGCAGCTCCCCGACGTGCGGGTAGCTTCTCCACGTGTACCGAATCATGTTGTCCGGGTCGCGCAGAATA
Organism: Rothia sp. HMSC068F09; assembly: GCF_001812775.1. Lineage (NCBI taxonomy): Bacteria > Bacillati > Actinomycetota > Actinomycetes > Micrococcales > Micrococcaceae > Rothia > Rothia sp. HMSC068F09. The sequence goes on along the minus strand of NZ_KV810425.1, from coordinate 7,963 downwards.
TTCCACAGCGGCGGCTCCACGTTATCAGCCCACAGCTTCTGCCCCGTCACCGCGCGGCGCACCGTCCGGCGAACCACACGCCACATGACCACCGCGCGGCTATAGCGCAGGTAAATCACCACGTCCGCGCGCTCCAGCAGGCGGCCACGCACCTGCGGATACTGCCACTCCGTAATCCACGCGGGCCGCTCGATGAGCGCCTGAACGTCCGCCTCAAAGCTGGGGCGCGGAGTCCAGTCCGGACCCCAATGCAACGAATCCATCTCCGTATGCGGAATGTCCAGGATGCGCCCCAACCGCGCCGCAAACGTCGTCTTACCGCTACCGCTCGGGCCGGCAATCAGGATGCGCATGCTCCCCCCCCCCCC
>NZ_KV810425.1:0-7495 GCF_001812775.1 Rothia sp. HMSC068F09 | reverse complement strand
TCCCCCCCCCCCCTTGGATAGTTCACAAATCGGCACGCACGCCAGTTGATACAAAAGGTGGGCTGCGACCCTGCACAGCAGAATACACAGCCCACCCTCAACGGCGACCCCGGCAAGACCCGAGCCTCACAGCTCGGAGCTCAAAGCTCAAGACTCAACGCCCCGCCGGGTAATCGCCGCACAGCCCAGCACCCCGCACGGGGTGCAAGACCAAAGACTGGAGAAGATTACTCCTCGTCCTTCTTCTTCGGCTTGAAGTCCACGCCGGCTTCCTTACGCTGCTCCGGGGTAATCGGAGCGGGTGCGGCGGTCAGCGGGTCGTAGCCGTTACCGGTCTTCGGGAACGCAATAACTTCGCGGATCGAATCAACGCCGGCCAGCAGGGACACGACACGGTCCCAACCGAACGCAATACCACCCATGGGCGGTGCGCCGTACTTGAACGCATCCAGCAGGAAGCCGAACTTCTCCTGAGCCTCTTCCTCACCAATGCCCATCACGCCAAACACGCGTTCCTGCACGTCGCGGCGGTGAATACGGATCGAACCGCCGCCAATCTCGTTACCGTTGCAGACAATGTCGTAAGCGTAGGCCAGAGCCGAACCCGGGTCGGTGTCGAAGGTGTCCAGGAACTCGGGCTTCGGGGAGGTGAACGCGTGGTGCACGGCGGTCCATGCGGAGTGGCCCAGAGCCACGTCACCGGACTCGGTAGCCTCAGCAGCAGACTCGAACATGGGGGCGTCAACAACCCACACGAAGGACCACTCGTCGTCCTTAATCAGGCCGGTGCGGTGGCCAATCTCAACGCGGGCGGCACCCAGCAGGGCGCGGGAAGCCTTAGCCTCACCAGCGGCGAAGAAGATGCAGTCGCCGGGCTTTGCGCCGGTAGCCTCAGCCAGACCAGCACGCTCAGCGTCGGTAATGTTCTTAGCCACGGGGCCGGTCAGCTCGCCATCCTCCTGAATAAGAACGTAAGCCAGACCCTTAGCGCCGCGCTGCTTAGCCCACTCCTGCCAAGCGTCCAGGGTGCGGCGAGGCTGGGAAGCACCACCGGGCATCACAACAGCGCCCACGTAGGGAGCCTTGAACACGCGGAAAGTGGTGTCCTTGAAGTACTCGGTCAGCTCGGTCAGCTCCAGACCGAAGCGCAGGTCGGGCTTGTCCGAACCGTACTTCTCCATCGCATCCTTGTAGGTCATGCGCTGAATCGGGCGGGGAACCTTCACGTCAATCAGGTTCCACACGGCCTCAACGATGCGCTCGCCCAGGTCAATGATGTCTTCCTGGTCAACGAACGAAGCCTCAATGTCCAGCTGAGTGAACTCGGGCTGACGGTCAGCACGGAAGTCCTCGTCACGGTAGCAGCGGGCAATCTGGTAGTACTTCTCAATACCGCCCACCTGCAGCAGCTGCTTGAACAGCTGCGGGGACTGCGGCAGAGCGTACCACGAACCCGGAGCCAGACGAGCCGGAACCAGGAAGTCGCGTGCACCCTCAGGGGTGGAACGGGTCAGGGTCGGGGTCTCAACCTCAATGTAGCCGTCCTCGGCCAGCAGGTTGCGTGCCGCACGGTTCGCTTCCGAACGCAGGCGCATGATGCGGGCCGGCTCCGGGCGGCGAAGGTCCAGGTAGCGGTAGCGCAGGCGCGCCTCCTCACCCACCTCAACGTGCTCGTCAATCTGGAAAGGCAGCGGGGCCGCGGTGTTCAGTACCTCAACGGTGGACACCTCAACCTCAATCTCACCGGTGGCCAGGTTCGGGTTCTCGTTACCCTCCGGGCGCTTGGAAACCTTACCGGTCACGCGCAGAACGTACTCGTTGCGCAGGTGCTCGAAGTCAGCCTCGTTGTGGAAAACGCACTGGGTGACGCCCTCGCGGTCACGCAGGTCAACGAAGGCGACGCCACCGTGGTCGCGGCGACGAGCCACCCAACCGGTCAGGGTGACGGTCTCTCCAATGTTTGCGGCGGTCAGCTCGCCGTTGGTGTGAGTGCGAAGCACAGACATTCCTTTCATAGCGGGCACCTCACGACTATAGACAGTAGCCGGGTACTCGCGGTTGATGATATGCGCACACTGCGTGCGCCTCATCCATTGTAGCCCGTCTTGCCGGGGCATGGACTCTCTCGTGGAAGGAGGTTGGTAGGGGCTGCGAGGGGCGGTTTCGGTTTGTGGGTGGTTTAGTCGCGTTTGGGGTGGTTAAGACCCACCGCAGATGCGACTAAACCATGTTTCAAGTGACTAAACTACCCACCGGACTACTCAGACCCCGATACTAGATCACCCAGAATCCACCCGACGGGACGAACCCCTCCCCTGTGGACGGGCAACCTTCTTCGTCTTCAGCCGAGTTATCCACAGATTTTGATTTTCGCCACGTGCAACGGCCACAACATGACAGCCTGATGGGTATGAACTCCCTGACCGCCCCCACCCCACGAACCGTCGAACTGTACTCCCTTGTGCTGACCACGCGCATCCTTAAGCTGCGGGGAATCGGCGCGAGGGACGTCAACAGACTGATAGCCTCCGGGGCCATCCAACGTATCCAGCGAGGAGCCTACATCTACGCCTCCGATGCTACCGGCCTTCGAGACGATGATCGGCTTCGAGTACGATGCATCGCCGCCCACAAGGCCGGCCTTCGAGGAATCTTCTCGCACGAATCAGCCGCGGCGCTCTGGGAGCTCGACCTGATGGCCGTTCCGGCCAGACTCAACGTGTGCAGCAACGCTAAAAGTTCCTCGGACCGAGGGCGAATCCGTCGGTACAGATATACTCTTGACTCCGACGAGGTGACCGTAATTCCGGGCACAGCCATTCCCGTGACAACAGTGACTCGCACGCTGCAGGATTGCGTGCGGACCATACCTTTTCGGAACGCCGTGGTGCTGACCGACTCCGTGATGCGGCGGGGGCTCCTAACGCCCGAGGCTGTGACCGACGCCCTCACACACCTTACGGGGCACGGTCGTTCGAATGGGCCGCTCGTTGTTCGGGCGATGGATGCATCCAGCGAGTCGGCCGGCGAAAGCCTCACCCGATGCCTACTCATGGAGCACGAGCTGCCCTCCCCCGTGACCCAGTACCCGATTGTGTGCGAGGGCCGGCGCTACCGAACGGATTTCGCTTGGCCCGAGCTACGGGTCATTCTCGAGTTTGACGGTGAACAGAAGTACGTCGATTACCCGGGTCGAGACCGGCAGGAGGCGGCCCGCGACCGGGCGCTCACCCGCGCCGGATGGACGGTTATACACCTGACCTGGGCCGATATCTTCCAGAAAGAACGGGAAGTCGTGGCCCACCTGCGGAGGTTGCTTCTGCGGTGAACCCAGTTGCCTCTCAATGGGTCGCTGTGTCGGTTTGTGGGTGGTTTAGTCGCGTTTGAGGTGGTTAAGACCCACCCCAAACGCGACTAACCCATCCACCGGGTTACTAAACCACCCACCGGACTACTCAGCCCCCGCCACTAGACCACGCAAAACCCGCCCGGCAGGGAGGTCAACATCCTCCCCACCAGGCGGGTACACATCCATATGCAGGCTTGCAGTAGCCAAATACTACAGCAGCCAGATTTACGGGTATGACAGGTACTTACAGGCCCTCGGCACGCACAATCTGAACGTGCAGGTCCTCAGCCGGCGGCATCCAGGAGTTCGGATCGGCGGGCACCTGCTCGCCCGAACGGATATCCTTCACCTCGTGAACCGGGGCACCCGACTCATCTGAAGAGATGAACCACACGAACGGAATACCGCGCTTCTCAGCGTACTTAATCTGCTTGCCGAACTTCGCGGCGTTCGCCGACACCTCGCAGGCGATGCCGCGGGCGCGCAGTGCATCCGCAACATCATTCGCGGCGGACCAGCCCTCATCATTCGTCAGGGCCACGAACACGGCCGAAGGCACCTTGCGGCTCGCCTGTGCAAAACCCTGCGACAGGATGCGAGCCACCACGCGGGTCACGCCAATGGACAGGCCAACGCCCGGGTAGGTCTTCTTACCGTTCGAGGCCAGCGACTCGTAGCGGCCACCCGAGCAAATCGAACCCAGCGATTCGTGGCCGACCAGCACGGTCTCGTACACGGTGCCGGTGTAGTAGTCCAGGCCGCGAGCAATCGACAGGTCAGCCAGCACCTTACCCGGCGCACGGCGGGACGCCTCCTCGATCACCTCAGCCAGCTCGGCCAGGCCCTGGTCCAGCAGCTCGTGCTCCACCGAATACTTGGCGGCCAGCTCACGCACCTGCTCTACGAAGGATGCATCCTCGGTTCGAATCTGGGCCAGCTCCAGGGCGGCCGCGGCAGCCTCCGCGCTCGCACCGGCCTCGGACTGAAGCTCCTCGGCCACGCGCTCGGGACCAATCTTCTCCAGCTTGTCGATGGAGCGCAGCACGGCCGCGGTGTCGGTCAGGCCCAGGCCCAGGTAGAAGCCCTCGGCCAGCTTGCGGTTATTCACGCGCAGCTTGAAGTCGGGAATCGGCAGCTTCGACAGCGCATCGACAACGACCAGCGCGAGGGTCACGTCGTAGCGGAACGGCAGCTCGCCGTCGCCGACCACGTCAATATCTGCCTGGGTGAACTCGCGGGCGCGGCCCTCCTGCGGGCGCTCGCCACGCCAGACCTTCTGAATCTGGTAACGCGAGAACGGGAAGTTCAGGTAGCCGGCGTTCTCCACCACGTAGCGGGCGAACGGCACGGTTAGGTCAAAGTGCAGGGCCAGCTTCTCCTTGGCCTTCGCGGAGTCGTCCTCCTGCAGGCGCGAGATGGCGTACACTTCCTTGTCGATTTCGCCCTTGCGCAGCAGCTGCTCGATGGTCTCTACCGAACGAGTCTCAATCGGGGAAAAACCGTGCAGCTCAAAAGTCTCACGCAGGGTGTCGAGAACGTGGTTCTCAACCAGTCGTTCAGCCGGAAGATACTCGGGGAAACCAGACAGCGACGCCTTGCGAGCCATGCGCTCTACTCCTTGATAAAGAACTCGACAACAAAACCCCGGCGCTCTACGGTGCCGGGCATATCTATCATCATACCAACACCCGCACGCACGGCGGGGGTTCCCGTATTCGCCGGATGCGGGGCGCGGGTTGGCGGGAACGCCCACGCGCCCGGCGTGGGTGGTGTCGGCGGCGGCCCTCCGCAGGGGCCAGTTGGTCGATTCGAGCCGAAGCACCCGCGGGCACGCGTAGCGGCGGCGGTTCGCATGCGCGGCAACGGAGGCAACGCAGGTAGCGGCTCAACGGAATAGCCGGAGCCCACATGCGCGACGGCAGTTCGCCACGAACACAACACGACCGGACACTACTCACGCGAGGCCCGTACCGGCTATGCTTAGGAGGTGCACACGCACAACCCAACGGGTGCCCCGCGGATGGCCGCGGCCCACGCCTCGGCGAGGCGGCGCGAAGGCGCTCCCCGCATCCGGCACCCCCGAGTGAAAGAGTTATAGCGGTGACTACCAAATCCGACGACACTGTAAACCTCGAGAAGGCCCGCCAGTTCGGTCGCGTCTCCGAGGACGGCCACGTCTTCGTCATTGTCGATGGCGAAGAGTACGCCGTAGGTCAGCTGCCCGGCGCATCCGAAGATGAAGCGCTCAGCTACTTCGCCCGTAAGTTTGAAAACGTTGAGGCGCAGGTCGCCCTGCTCGAGTCGCGCCTGGCCAATAACGCCCCCGCCGCGGATCTGCAGAAGGGCATCGCCTCCATCGGCTCGCAGATTGGCGTGCGCAACATGGTCGGCGACTACTCCGGCCTGCAGAAGCGCCTCATCTCCCTCGCCGAGCAGATTGCTGAGCTCGGCGAGAAGCAGCAGCAGGCCCGCACCGAGAACCGCGAACGTGCCCTGGCCGTGCGTGAAGAGATCGTGGCCGAGGCCGAGCAGATTGCCGGCCAGGACCCCGACCAGATTCACTGGAAGAACTCGCATGCCCGCATGAACGAGCTGTTCGAGGCGTGGAAGAAGGCTCAGCGCGAGATTCACCTGGCAAAGAGCGTGGAGGACGAGCTGTGGAAGCGTTTCCGCGCCGCCCGCACCACCTTCGACCGCAACCGCCGCGCACACTTCTCCCAGCTGGACGACCGCAACGCACGCATCAAGCGCGCGAAGGAAGAGCTGATTGCTCGCGCCGAGGAGCTGTCCACCTCGACCGATTGGTCTGAGACCTCCCGCGCGTACGGTGAGCTGATGCGCGCCTGGAAGCAGGTTCCGCGCGGTCACCGCCGTGAGGACGACAAGCTGTGGGCTCGTTTCCGTGCCGCTCAGGACGTGTTCTTCAACGCCCGCCACGAGGCTGAGGCCGCGCAGGATGCCGTCTACGCCGAGAACCTGAAGGTCAAGGAGGCACTGCTGGAGGAGGCCCGCGCGCTCCTGCCCGTTGAGGATATTGAGGCAGCGAAGGCCGCCTTCGAGAAGATTCTGGATCGCTGGGATGCGGCTGGCCGCGTGCCCCGCAACGACCTGCGCCGCGTGGACGGCGAGCTGCGCCGTATTCAGGACGAGATCAACGGCGCCGAAGAGGCCAAGTGGAAGCGCAACGACCCGGCGAAGGCTGCCCGCGCGAACTCCCTGCTCGCTCAGATTGAGGACTCCCTCGCCGAGCTGGAGGCAGAGCTGGCCGCGGCCGAGAAGAGCGGCGATTCCAAGAAGATTGCCAAGGCTAAGGAAGCTCTGGAGGCGCGCCGCGCCTGGGCCGCAACCCTGCAGGGCTTCGGCAACTAGGGTTTAGCCGATGGGTAGATGCCCGGGGCGCTGGCTGTTGGATGCTAGTGCTCCGGGCTACTGTCTGAATAGGCCTACTATCTGAATAACGCCGAGAAGCCACATGTGCTTCGAAAAGCCACCACTATCGTGGCTTCTCGAAACACATGTGGCTTCTTCGTGTTTGAAGGGGCGGTGAACGCTAGCTAGAAACCGGAAGACCCACCAAGCCACAGCCCCCCCGACAATTGAGAAAGGGCCGGTGAATCACTTAGGCAAGGCACGCGAAAATCGGTTCATGGGTAGGAAATTCAGCGATAGGTTAGTGACTTTAAGCTGGGGTTTTATCCATGCCTAAAGTCACTAACCCGTTACTGGAAACCAGTCTCCGCGGAATGCCCCAGGCCAAGCGGGTCTCGCTGATGCTCTTGCGTTGCCATACGCGGTGGGAAAACCGCTTACATATCAGGCCAGGAACGATGCAACGAATACTCTGTGTCCCCGTCACCGCTATCGTTTAGATGCCAGCGCTGGCCGGTACGGATGTCAGCCTTGCGTAGGCGCGGGTTCGGGTTATCCTTCTTGCCCATCGTCGGGTCGTTCTTGCAGCCCCAACGAGTGTCGTCTTCATCGCAGGTGCCGCCGACGCGTCCCACATCAACCCACCACACACGAATCAGTAGCGGGTCAACGGTGTCCTTCGTCAACACGACATCCAACGCCTGCCAATCGCCGCCGTTCACCCGGAAACGACCAGAGTATGACACCGTTGCGTAGGCATGGAAATTACCCGAACGC
>NZ_KV810424.1:162757-207868 GCF_001812775.1 Rothia sp. HMSC068F09 | reverse complement strand
CACTTTTGTGGGTGTGGGAGAGTAGGTCGTCGCCGCTTTATTATTCAATAGCCCCGGCTCCGCCGGGGCTATTTTTGTTTAACAAACTATTCTGCTTGATGGGCAGCGCGCCCGGTGGAAGAAACTCCGGGCAGAGAATAATAGGGGAGAGGCGCTTCTCCTCCCTAACGTCCACGGTCGAGGTCACTCAAACGCCTAGAGAGACCGTGGATCCGCATCGCTACAGGTGCACGAAAGCCGCCCTCTATACTAGAATGGTATGGCTTATATTGGGCATTAAAGACGGGCAAAGCGCCCCTCCATAGAGTTGATGCCTCAGGCAGCGGACCGTCCGGACCGACTGCATCCACGACCCGCCACGAGCGGATACCTCCCAAGGAGATTCATGTCTGAGACCCCCCGCCACGAGTCTAACGGCTCCGGCCCCCGTCAGCACCGCAAGAACAACGGCGGCAAGGATTTCCGCTCCAAGAAGGGCGGCAAGAACTTCGGCGGTAAGGGCGGTTTCAAGCGTAACGATTGCGGAGGTAAGAAGTTCGACGGTCGCCGCTCTGACTCGCGTTCGAAGGCACCCCGCTCCAACGGACCCGAGGGTGACGCACCCCGTGAAGAGGTACGTAGCATCGGTGGCCGTGCAGGCTACCGTCCCGCTAAGCCCAAAGCACCCGAGATTGACAGCGATGTGACCGGTCGCGAACTGGACGGCGCAACCTACCGTCAGCTGCGTGCCCTGGAACCTCGTAACGCTGAGACCGTTGCCAAGCACCTGGTGATGGCGGGTCGTTACCTTGACATCGACCCCGAATTCGCGCTGGCACACGCCGTTGCCGCCTCCCGTAGCGCCGGTCGTATCGCCGCCGTACGTGAAGCCGTGGGTATCGCTGCCTACGTGGCAGAGGACTACGAACTGGCCCTGCGTGAGCTGCGTACTCACCGTCGCATCAGCGGTTCCGTGGACCACCTTGCGCTGCTGGTGGACTGCGAACGTGCACTGGGACGACTGCCCAAGGCACAGGAAATGATTGCCGAATTCAAGCGTGAAGAGTTGCCCGCCGAGGTGCGTGTGGAACTGGCTATCGTCGAGTCCGGCATCCTGACCGATCAGGGCAAGAAGAGCCAGGCCGTGGTAGCCCTTCAGATTCCCCAGCTGAACCCGAAGCGCGCCTTCGAATACAGCCCGCGTCTCTTTAGCGCCTACGCCGATGCTCTCGCCAACGCTGGCCGCGATCAGGAAGCCGAGCGTTGGGCACGCCTGTCTGTCGTGGCTGAGGCAGCGCTGGGCCAGGGCAACTTCGCGGAGCCCGAAATCTTCGACATTTTTGGCGAGGCAGACCTCTTCGAGAAGGAAGAGAAGCCCGCAGAACGCCCGGTCAAGGCTGCAGATAAGGAAGCCTCCGAGAAAGCAGAAGCAACCGGCTCCGAAGAGAATACTTCCGAGGACTCCGCCGCGGAAGCACCTGAAGACTCTGAAACCGAGGAAAAGGCCGAGGCTGACGCAGAGTAATAGCCTGTACATACCGAACCGCCGGATGCGGCTCCCCGAGAGCTCGCCTCCGGCGGTTCGCGCTATAACGGAGAGGTTGCCCGTCCGAATAGGAACTGCCCGTGACGAACGATAGGCCCCTGTAGTGCGGAGCGGGTACGATAGAGGAAATACTAGCCGCTCAGACCCCGGAAGAGGTTCCTATGACCACGACCGCACTCCTTGCCCGATACGACGCGCTCCTCTCAGACCTGGACGGCGTTGTCTACGCTGGCCCCTTCGCCATCGAGGGAGCTCCCGAAGCCCTCAACCGTGCGGAGGAAGAGCTCAACGTACCGGTCATCTTCGTGACTAACAATGCTTCCCGTTCGGTAGAATCCGTCGCAGAACACCTGCGCGACCTTGGAGTGCACACCCGGGCAGAACGAGTCGTCAGCTCCGCGCAGGCCGGCGCAAAGCTTCTCGCGCAAAAGATTCCCGCGGGCTCCAAAGTGCTGATTACCGGTACCGAGGCCCTCGCCGACTGTGTGCGCGACGCAGGCCTGGAACCCGTACGCACCGAGGCCGAGGGGCCAGTAGCCCTCATTCAGGGCTTTGACCCGAAGATGGGATGGGAGGATCTCGCGGAAGCCGCCTACACCCTCGCTAACCCTGAAGTGCTGTGGATCGCCACTAACACCGACCAGACCATCCCCAAGGAACGCGGCCAGGCCCCCGGCAACGGCACCCTCGTCGCAGCCGTGGCAACCGCTTCGCGCCGTGCCCCGCTCGTTGCGGGCAAGCCCGAAGCCCCCATCTTCCATACCGCAGCACAGGCACTGAACTCCGAGCGTCCCGTCATTGTGGGTGACCGTCTGGATACCGATATTCTCGGCGCTAATAACGCGCAGATGGACGGCGCGCTCGTGCTCACCGGCGTGCAGACCTACCGCGACGTCATCGAAGCCGTACCCGAACAGCGTCCGACCTACGTGCTGCGTACCCTGGACGACTTCTTCGCACCCTACCCCGAGATTGAGGTGCTCTTCGAAGGCTACGAGGTGATTGCAACCGGCCCTACCTGGCAGGCACGGGTGCGAGGCGAGAACCTGATTCTCACAGGCCCCGAGAACCTCGACGAGGGCACCTTCGCCGGAAGCGAGAGCGAAGCAGAGGCCTGGCGCGTCGCCTACGCCGCCTGGTGGGCAGCCAACCCCGAGCAGGCCGCCGTACCCGTCATCGAGGGTCTTCCCGGTGCCTAAACAGAACGAAACTATGAACGCAGAGACCACCGAGAACGACCGTTCTATCGCGGATACCGAATTTGAGCGGCAATTGGCGGCGACCCTCGCCATGGACCCGGTAGAACGCGTCAAGCGTCTCGAAACGATGAGCGAGCATCTGGAAAAGGATCTCGAGAACCTCTCCTAGCCTCGCGGAGGTGAACCCTCAGGCGGTAATGTCCTGAGGGTTCACGGCACTACACGACGACAGAAAGAAGATATGGGCAAGGACACCGCGCGCCTCGATAAGTACCTGGTCGAAGCCGGATTCGTGAGCTCCCGAACCCTCGCCGCAAAACTCATTGCCGCTGGAGACGTACAGGTCAACGGCAAGGCCGCGCGCAAAGCATCCATGCTCGTGGGACCGGAGGATACCCTCTACGTGCGTCAGAGCGAGCTGACCGAATACGTCAGCCGCGCAGGCCACAAGCTCGCGGGTGCCCTCGACGCGTTCCCCGATATCGAGGTGGAAGGTAAGCGTTGCCTGGATGCGGGCGCATCCACCGGAGGCTTTACCGACGTGCTACTTCGTCGAGGGGCCCGGCATGTGGCGGCCGTGGATGTGGGGCACGGACAGCTCGTGGACGCGCTGCGCGAAGATCCCCGAGTTGGTGTGTACGAAGGCCTCAACGTTCGTTACCTGAAGCCCGAAGATATCGGCGGACAGGTTGAGCTGACGGTCTCGGACCTGTCGTTCATCTCGTTGACCCTGGTCATGGAGGCGCTAGCGAACACCACCGAAACCGGCGGTGATCTGGTGCTCATGGTCAAACCGCAGTTCGAGGTCGGCAAGCACCGCATCGGGCGCGGGGGAGTAGTGCACGAAGAATCCGCCCGCCGTGAAGCGGTGGAGAAGGTACAAGCCTCCGCCATCAGCCACGGGCTGCGGGTGATGGGCATGGAGCCCAGCCCGCTCCCCGGCCAGGACGGCAACGTGGAGTATTTCCTATGGTGTCGAAAAGAAAATAAATAGCGTTGAGATAGTCTGAGAGGACTCCAGTTGAGCGTGAGTGAAGCGCTACGGCCGAGGACTTCTCAGGCTATCGCGCTATCGAGGCGCCTTGGCAACGGGTCTCCGCAGATTATTCGAAATAATTTTCTAAAAATAGAGTATTTTAGAAAATTTTCGAGAACGTATTCGGTATGATGGGTGTAGATACACCAACTCAATACCCCAACCATGAACGGGAGAGAGTCGTTATGGCAGAACAAAAGAGCCATGCAGAAAAGGGAGCTGCTCTCGCGCAGATGCAGCCGGAGGGTGAGCATCACGCGGCGGAACGTTCGGCCAATCGCGGGCGAAAGATCTTGGTCTTTGCGCACGTGGGGCGCAAAGAAGCACGAGATGCCGCTCGCCAGGCCTGTGCCCAGCTCTATAAGGCCGGGCTGACCCCGGTCATGACTCGCTCCGATCTGGAAACCCTGAGCGAGAACTGGGATGAGCCCGTTCCCGTGCAGGTGGTGCATGAATCGGTGGCCCTTATCGATATTGAGCTTGGCGTGGTGCTGGGCGGCGACGGCTCGATTCTGCGTGCCGCCGAGATGGTGCGCCGAACCAGCATTCCCCTGATTGGCGTAAACCTGGGACACGTCGGCTTCCTCGCCGAATCCGAAGAGAGCGATCTGAGTGAGACGGTGCGCCACATCGTTAACAGCGAGTACACGGTCGAAGAACGCATGGCTATTGACGTTGAAGTCTGGAGCGATGGCAAGCGCGTGCATAGCGACTGGGCGCTGAACGAAGCCAGCGTCGAAAAGGGCAACCGCGAAAAGATGATCGAGGTCATCATTGAGGTTGACTGCCGGCCGCTGAGTACCTTCGGCTGTGACGGCGTGGTCATGGGGACCCCCACTGGCTCGACCGCCTACGCTTTCTCGGGTGGTGGCCCGGTGGTCTGGCCCGAGGTTGAAGCGATCCTGATGGTTCCGCTCTCGGCCCATGCGCTCTTTGCGCGCCCGCTCGTGGCGGCTCCTACCTCAACCCTGGCGGTAGAGCTCATGCCCGAAAATGGTGCCTCCGGTGTGTTGTGGTGCGACGGTCGCCGTACTGTGGAGCTTGACCCTGGCTCGCGTATTGAGGTGCGTCGATCCGAGAAGCCCGTGCTGCTGGCCCGTATCCACCCCGCGCCCTTCTCGGAGCGTCTGGTGCGCAAATTTGAGTTGCCCATCCGCGGCTGGCGCGGTCCGCAGGAGGCTGAGACGCAGTCCTCCAAGTAGGGGAGGCTACTTACAATATTCGCTGCGCGGCGGCAATTGTCACCTCTGCAGAGGGGGGCGAGAAAAGTTCGAGACGGTCAAAAGAAAAGGAATGAACGTTCGTGATTGAGGAAATTCATATTCGAGACCTCGGCATCATTACCGATGCGAGGCTCCCCCTCGAACCGGGGTTCTCCGTTCTGACCGGTGAAACCGGTGCGGGTAAAACCATGGTTGTCACCGCCCTCGGAATGCTTCTGGGCGCTCGCTCGGACGCCACCAGCGTGCGCAACGGTGCCAAGAATGCACTCGCCGAGGCCGTCATCCGCCTGCCGCGAGGCCACCGTGCCCTCGCCCTGGCCGAAGAAGCCGGCGGAACCACCGAAGAGATTGACGAACAGAGCTCGGAGCTGTTGCTGGCTCGCACCGTCAACGCTTCCGGACGCTCGCGTGCCCACGTCGGCGGTTGCTCCGCACCCATCGGCACTCTCGCCCAGATTGGGCAGAGCCTCGTGGCCGTGCACGGCCAGTCGGACCAGCTACGCCTCAAATCGCCCACAGAACAGCGCCAATCCCTCGACCTGTATGCGGGGGAGGAGCTGGCCTCCCTACTGGAGAAGTATCGAGAGAACTACGAACGCTACCGTGCCGCTGCCGCGGAACTCAAGGAAGTTCGGGAGAACTCTCGCGCTCGCGCACTAGAGGCGCAGAGCCTGCAGGGGGCGCTCGAGGAGATCGCCGCCGTCAACCCCCGCGCGGGTGAAGAGGACGAGCTCAAGGCCGAAATGGTGAAGCTCATGAACGTTGAGGCTCTGCGGATTGCCTCCGCGACCGCCCTGACCGCGCTGAGCGGTAGCGAATACTCGAGCGGCGAGGAAGCCAACGTTATGGGTCTGCTCGATGCCGCCCGTAGCGCCCTGCAGGGACAGGCCTCTGCCGATGAAGAGCTTGCCGCCCTGGAAGCTCGTGTCAACGAGCTCATGATCCTGACCACCGATATCGCCTCGGATCTTTCCTCCTATGCGGCTTCCCTGGATGTGGAGGGGCCCGAGCGTCTGGCGCAGGTGCAGACCCGCCGCGCCCAGCTGGCAACGCTCATGCGCAAGTACGGGGCGGATATCGCCGAGGTGCTTGAATGGGCCGAGGAATCCCGCGCCCGCCTGGACACCCTCGTTGACGACCCGCAGCGCCAGGAAACTCTCGAAACGGAACTCGTGCAGTTGCGCAAGGTCTTGGGGGAACAGGCAGAAGAGCTGACAAACATGCGCCGCGCGGCCGCCCAAAAACTTGCCGATGCGGTGAGCGAGGAGCTGACCGCCCTGGCTATGCCGAACGCCTCCCTTGTGGTGGAAGTTGCCGAGGCGGAGAAATTCTCGGTACACGGCCGCGACACCGTCACCTTCATGCTGGCACCCCACCGCACCGCCGTGCCCCGCCCGCTCGGCAAGGGTGCATCCGGCGGTGAGCTCTCCCGCGTGATGCTCGCCCTCGAAGTGGTGCTCGCCGAAGTGGATCCCGTGCCCACCTTCATCTTTGACGAAGTCGACTCGGGTGTGGGCGGCAAGGCCGCCATCGAGATTGGTCGCCGACTGGCCATGCTCGCCCGGCACGTTCAGGTGCTGGTGGTGACCCACCTGCCGCAGGTGGCAGCCTTCGCCGACCAGCACATCCTGGTGCTCAAGAACGACGATGCCTCGCTGTCTAAAGTGCAGGTGCTCACGGAGGAAGAGCGCGTGGTGGAGTTGGCTCGTATGCTCTCCGGTCACGACCAATCCGAGTCGGCTCGCGAGCACGCTCGGGAGCTATTGGAAGCCGGGCGGCAGGTGTCCCAGAACCAGGGGTGAAACACCCCGAACCGCAAGTAATGTACCTCGAAATCCACCGCCTGAAAACGGGCGTGCCGGACGACCAAACCCGGCGCACGTGGGGCGGAGGGTATGAGATACTCAAGGGGTACTTGAGGAAAATCTATGAACGGAGTTGCGGGAATATAAACCCCCGCAGACGTTACAGTGGAGACAGAACCCGAGGGGAGAGCTCCGGCCTGCGAGAATCATCTCGCGGCGTAGTTCTCTGCTTGGATAGCAGACAAGAAAATGGTAGGCTTGAATTCCGTGGTGAATGAAAAAAATAACGCTCAGAACGCGTCCTCTAACGACAAGGTAACCCGCCAGATTTTCGTGACCGGCGGTGTTGCATCTTCTCTCGGTAAGGGCCTGTCGGCCTCTTCCCTCGGTCAGCTTCTTCGCTCTCGCGGCCTCTCTGTGACCATGCAGAAGTTCGACCCCTACCTGAACGTCGACCCCGGTACGATGAACCCCTTCCAGCACGGTGAAGTCTTTGTCACCGACGACGGTGCAGAAACCGACCTGGACATCGGACACTACGAGCGTTTCCTGGATGAGAACCTCGACCAGTCCGCTAACGTGACCACCGGTCAGGTTTACTCCTCCGTTATCGCGAAGGAGCGCCGCGGCGAATACCTCGGCGACACCGTCCAGGTGATTCCTCACATCACCGACGAAATCAAGTCCCGCATGCGTCACGCAGCGGAAATCGACAACGCCCCCGACATCATCATTACCGAAATCGGCGGCACCGTTGGCGATATCGAATCCCTGCCCTTCATGGAAGCCGCACGTCAGGTACGCCGCGATGTCGGACGCAAGAACGTCTTCTTCCTGCACGTCTCCCTGGTGCCCTACATCGGCCCCTCCGGCGAGCTGAAGACCAAGCCTACCCAGCACTCCGTCGCAGCACTGCGCGGCCTGGGTATTCAGCCTGACGGCCTGATTCTGCGCTGTGAGCGCGAGGTTCCCGCATCGCACCGCTCCAAGATCGGTAACGCCTGCGACGTGGACACCGACGCCGTCATCTCCTGCGCCGATGCCCCCAGCATCTACGACATCCCCAAGACCCTGCACAGCCAGAAGCTCGACGACTACATCCTCGACTACTTCGGCATCGAGGCACCCGAGCCCGACTTCACCCAGTGGGACCGCCTGCTCGACGCAGTGCACCGCCCCGCCGCAGAGGTGAACGTGGCCCTGGTCGGTAAGTACATCGACCTGCCCGACGCATACCTCTCGGTCTCCGAGGCTCTGCGCGCCGGCGGCTTCGCAAACAACGTGAAGGTCAACATCAAGTGGGTTGCCGCCGACCTGTGCGCAACCGACGAGGACGCAGACCACCAGCTGCGCGGCATGGACGCCATCCTGGTGCCCGGCGGCTTCGGCATCCGCGGCCTGGACGGCAAGATTGGCGCCCTCAAGTACGCACGCGAGCACAAGATCCCGACCCTGGGTATCTGCCTGGGTCTGCAGTCCATGGTGATTGAGTACGCGCGTAACGTGCTGGGTCTGCCCGAGGCGTCCTCCACCGAGTTCGACCCCGAGACCCCCGTACCCGTTATCGCCACCATCGAAGAGCAGAAGCAGTTCGTCGAGGGTGCCGGCGACCTGGGCGGCACCATGCGCCTGGGCCTGTACAAGGCAAACCTGGTGCCCGGCTCTCAGGTAGCTAAGGCATACGGCGCAACCGAGGTTGCAGAGCGTCACCGCCACCGCTACGAGGTGAACAACGAGTACCGCGAGCAGCTCGAAGAGGCTGGTCTCGTGATCTCCGGTACCTCCCCGGACTCCTCGCTGGTTGAGTACGTGGAGCTGCCCGCAGAGGTTCACCCCTACTACGTGGCAACTCAGGCACACCCCGAGTACCGCTCCCGCCCGACCCGCCCGCACCCGCTCTTTGCAGGCCTGATTAAGGCTGCCCTGGAGCGCCGCGGCGCATAAGGCGACCGAACGCGTTGAGCGCCCCATCCGTCCCCTCGGCGGCTGGGGCGCTCGCCGTTTAACCGTCTTAATCCATCGGGGGAGGCGCCGAGTAACGGGGAGAAGTGCGAGGGAGTTCCGAAACGAACCCTCTAGAATAGAAATATGAGCGAAAACCAGCATATTATCGACGAACCCTCAGAACGTACGATTCGCACCCGGACCGTCAAATACAGCGGATACGTCATCGAAACCGTGGTCGAGGAATACGAGCTGAACGAGGACACCGTACTCACCCGCGACGTCGTGGAGATGCCCGGTGCCGTGGCCGTAGCGGTTCTCAACGAACGCAACGAATTGCTGATGCTCAACCAGTACCGGCACCCGGTGCGCATGAACCTCTGGGAGGTGCCCGCCGGCCTGCTCGACATCGACGGTGAGGACCCCCTCCACGCCGCACAGCGCGAGCTCGCCGAAGAAGCCGACCTGCGAGCCGCCAGCTGGCACGCCCTGACCGACTACTTCAGCAGCCCCGGCGCAACCAGCGAGGCGGGTCGCGTCTACCTGGCCCGCGACCTGAGCGAGCTGCCCCGCCAGGAGCGTACCGACCGCACCGAAGAAGAGGCGGAGATGACCTACCGCTGGGTTCCCCTGCAGGATGCGGTGCAGTTGGTTCTGGACGGTAAAGTGCACAACGCGCTGGCCATCCAGGCGATTCTGGCCACTTACGCCGCCTCAGCGCGCGGCTTCGAAGGCTTGCGCGAAGCCGCCGGCGGCTGGGAATTCCACCCCTACATGGGGCATCGCCGACAGAAGCCGCAGACCTTCCGTTAGGGTTCGGAATCTTCTCGCCCGATCCCTCGAAGAGGCATTTCGCGCTACCGTGCGCATCCGAACAAACCCGAACGACCGCGTGAGAAGGGAAGAGATATGGCACAGCCCGCACTGAAGGGCGCTACCCCCGCGGTTGAGGGGGCCGGCGAACAGACCCCCCTGGAGCGGGCCATCGACCAGTACCTGGTGCATCTGCGGGTCGAGCGGGGTAGCAGCGAGAACACCATCGCCTCGTACGCGCGAGACTTGCGCCGCTACGCCGCGTACCTCTCCACCCTCGGGGTAATCGACCCCGAACGCATTACGACCGCGCAGGTGCGTTCATTTATGCGCGAGCTTGCCGCACCCACCGTGCCCATACCCGGCCTGGCCGCTCCAGCTAAAAAGCAGCCGGGGGAAGAGAACTCCGTGGATGCCGAGGAGGCCGCAGAATCCCTGGCCGTCCTCATCGCCGCCGAAGGGGGCCGCGGTACCGCGGCGGGGGAGCGGGAGAGCGGCGAGGGAAGCATCCCGTTGCCTCTAGGCCCTAACTCCATTGCCCGCACCATGGCCGCCGTGCGCGGAGCCCACGCCTTCTGGGTCTCTGCCTTTCTGGTGGAAAAAGACCCCGCCGCGACCGTGACACCGCCCAAAAACGTCAAGCGCCTACCCAAAGCTATTACTGTGGAGCAGATGCAGCGCCTCCTCGCCGTGCCGGATCGAGACACTCCCATCGGCCTGCGAAACCGCGCCATACTTGAATTCCTGTACGCCACCGGTGCCCGTGTGAGCGAAATGCTCAACGCCGATATCGACGACGTACACAGCGAAGAAACCCTGACCGACGAGGACGGCAACGACACCACCCTCCCCGGGTACGTGCGGCTCTTCGGCAAGGGGAGCAAAGAACGCCTCGTGCCCCTCGGAAATTACGCCCACAAGGCCATTCAGGATTACCTGGTGCGCGGGCGGCCCGCGCTCGTGGCCCACGGCAAAGGCACCGCCGCGCTCTTCGTCAACGGGCGAGGCGGTAGGCTGGGGCGCCAGGGTGCGTGGCTCATCCTCAAGGAAGCTGCCGAGGCGGCGGGCCTCAGCGCGGACTTCTCTCCGCACTCCATGCGGCACAGCTTCGCAACCCATCTGCTGCAGGGCGGCGCCGATATTCGCGTGGTGCAGGAGCTGCTGGGGCACGCCTCCATCGCGACCACGCAGGTGTACACCAAGGTCACGCCCGAGGGGCTCATGGAGGTCTACCGCATGGCGCATCCGCGTGCCCACGAGCGGGGATAAAACCCCGCCAATCCGCGGAACAGCCGCTCTTGAGGTAACCTTATAGACAACGCTTAAACTTAAAACTTCGAATTCATTGATGAAGGTGAACCATTGACTGAAGCTCAGGCACAAGAACTCGGCCCCACCGGTCGACCCCTGCGCGTGTACCCCGACCCGGCTCCGCTGAGCGGCCACGGTCCCGCCCGCATTATTTCTATGGTGAATCAGAAGGGCGGCGTGGGTAAGACCACCTCCACCATTAACCTGGGTGCGGCACTGGCAGAATGTGGCCGCAAGGTGCTGCTGGTCGACTTCGACCCGCAGGGTGCCCTTTCCGCCGGTTTCGGCGCGAACCCGCATGAGCTGGACCTGACCGTCTACAACGTCATGATGGACCGCAAGGTCGACATTAAGGACGTTATCCTGCCCACCGACGTGGAGAACATCGACCTGCTGCCCGCGAACATCGACCTTTCCGCAGCCGAGGTGCAGCTGGTCAACGAGGTGGCTCGCGAGCAGGTTCTCGCTTCGGCACTGCGCAAGGTGCGCGATGAGTACGACGTTATCCTCATCGACTGCCAGCCCTCCCTGGGCCTGCTGACCGTCAACGCGCTGACCGCCTCCGACGGCGTGATTATTCCGCTGATTTGTGAGTTCTTTGCCCTGCGTGCCGTGGCCCTGCTCGTGGATTCCATCGAGAAGGTGCAGGACCGCCTGAACCCGAACCTCGAGATTGTTGGCGTGCTGGCTACCATGTTCGATGCGCGCACTATCCACTCCAAGGAAGTTCTGGCGCGCATCGTGGACGCTTTCGGCGACAAGGTGTTCGACACTGTCATCAAGCGTACCGTGAAGTTCCCGGACGCATCGGTGTCTGCTGAGCCGATTCTCAGCTACGCCTCCAGCCACCCCGGCGCAGAGGCGTACCGCCAGGTGGCACGCGAACTGATCTACAAGGGCGGCGCACGCTAGCCCTTCCCTCGACGCGCCCCCTACCGATGCGGCTTGCACGACCCCTTGAGCCGCGCCGATAGGGGGCGTATAATTATGGGGATTCATTCCCGCCCGCACCGGCTACTTCGCCGATTGACGACCGAAGATGCCACCGAGAAAACGCCGAGAAATCGCCGAGAACGCGAGCCTCCCGATACTGGCAGGCTTGCCCGGCGCATCGATCGGATGTAACGCCCAGACCGCGGGACGGAAAAACACATAAGGAGAACAGGTCTTTATGACCACACACGTCGCTGCCGTGAGGGTACCGACACCGAACGCAGAGGCCGCCCAGAACGCCCGATCCGAGGGCCGCGGCCTGCAGAACCCGGAACGCGGTTTCACCCTCACCCTCAGTAATTTTGAGGGTCCCTTTGACCTTCTGCTGACCCTCATTTCGCGCCGCAAACTCGACATTACCGACGTTGCGCTCGCCGAAGTGACCGATGAGTTCCTCGCCTACCTGCAGGCCCTCTACGCCGAGGGTACGGAGCGAGCCCTGGACGAGGCCAGCGAATTTCTGGTCACCGCCGCAACCCTCCTCGAGCTCAAGACCGCGCGCCTGCTACCGCAGCACCGCGAACCCCTTGAGGAAGATGTCGCCCTGCTCGAGGCCCGCGACCTACTCTTTGCGCGTCTGCTGCAGTACCGCGCCTACCGTGAGGTCGCCGATATCTTTGCCGAACGCTGGGCGCAGGAAGCGCGGCGTTTTCCCCGCGCGGTCGCCCTCGAAGAACGCTTTGCCCACGCCCTACCCGAACTGGTTCTGGCCGGAGGCGCCGAAGAGTTTGCGCGCATTGCGGCCGCCGCGCTGAGCCGGCAGCCCGCCGAACCCGAGCCCGCCGCGGAAGAAATCGTGGAGGAGCTGAACGAGCACCTGCATGTTCCGGTCACCACCATCGCCGCCGAAGAACACTATCTGCTGCACACCCTGCTTGACGCCTCCGGGCGCGAACTGCGCTTTGACGAACTTGTGCGGGGCGCGGGCGACCTGGAAATTGCGGTGGTTCGTTTCTTGGCCCTGCTGGAGCTCTATAAGGAGGGGGCTCTGCACGTGGAACAGGAGCATCCCCTGGGCGAGATTCTGGTGCGAGCCAGCGCCACGGCGGGAAGCTTCGTGATTCGCCCCGAGGAGCTCTCTGCAGCGCGGGACGGCTCGGCACCTGTACACCCCGAGAGCGCGGAAGCCCGCGAAACCTCGGAGGCGGAGTTCACCGAGAACGGCATCGACCCGGAGGAGGAACGTGACTAACCCCGAGAACGGATCGCGCTTCAACCGCGAGTTCACCCCCGATGACCTGGCCATCGTGAACCTGGGCTACTGGGACCCGAACGCTGAGGACGATACGGAGCCGACCGCCTCGGCACCGGTTGGGTCTACGGTCGAGTCCACGGTCGAACCGGCGGCTGAGAGCCGAGAGCCGGTAACGGCTGAACCGGCTGAGCCCGATGCCGAACCCGCCGAGGAACCGGAAGGGCCTGAAACGGCGGAGGCCCCCGACAGCCCGGAAGCACCGCAGGAACCTGCACCTCGTGCAGAGAAGAGCGCGGTGAAAATACCCGCGGGAGGGCCCTCCACAGCACCCAGCGTGGCGGTCGACCCCGACGCCGAGTTCTCGCGTGTCGAGGCTATCCCCGGCGGCGTCAAAAGCGCCATCGAAGCAATCCTCGCCGTCGCCGAGGCCCCCGTGAGCGTGCGCGAGCTTTCTGCCGCGCTCATCGTGAGCGAGCGGGCCGTCGAACACGCCCTCGATCAGCTGTACCGCGAGTACAACGGCGAGGAGACGGAATACGGCGAGGAAGGCATCTCACCCGAGCCGCGCGGATTCCAGCTGCGCCGCATCGCCGGTGGCTGGAAGCTCTACGCCCGCGACGACTTCGCCCCCTGGGTGGCGCGCTTCGTGACTCGCTCCAAGAGCGCGACCCTGAGCAAGCCCGCCTACGAGACGCTTGCCGTGATTGCCTACCGGCAGCCGGTGACCCGCGCGAGGGTCGCCTCGATTCGCGGCGTGAACGCGGACGCGGCCATCCGCCAGCTGCTGCAACGGCAGTTGATTCGCGAGGCCGGGCGAGAAATCGGAACCGGCGCGACCCTCTACGAAACCACGGAGCTGCTACTGGCGAAGCTCGGGTTGAACTCCCTGGAGGAGCTGCCGGCGCTCGCGCCCTTCCTGCCCGATGACACGGAAGCTGCAGTGCTTGCCGAGGGCAACGACTAAGACAACGAATCAATAAGACGAACGAACGTTCGGGAAAAGCCTGAAACGTTCGCACTATACGACAGAAAAGAGAAGAACACCATGGCATATGGAAACTCCTCCCGCGGCGGCCGCTCTGCATCCGGTCGCCCCCAGAACTCCCGCGGTGGCCGTCCCGGCGCTGCTCGTCCCGGTCAGGGCGGTAAGCCCGGCGCTAAGGGCGCATCCGCACGCGGTGGTCGTCCCGGCGCACCGAAGAGTGGCGCAGGCAAGGGCGGCGCAAAGGGCTTCGGCGAGAAGAAGTTCGGTGACAAGAAGTTTGGCGAGAAGAAGTTCGGCGCAGGCCGCGCAGGTTCCGGCCGAGGCCGCGGCACCGAACTGCCCAAGCGCGAACGCCGCGCACCGGGCCGCCCCTACCGCTCCGGCGAAGCTTTCGCCCACGAGCGCGGCGAGTACCGCGTCAGCAACTACGCCGGCCCGCACCGTCCCCGCCGCCCCCGCAACGCGCCGGTCGACCACTACGAGTTTTACGACCACGACGGTGTGCGCCTGCAGAAGCTGCTGGCTCAGGCCGGCGTGGCCTCCCGCCGTGTGTGTGAGGAAATGATTACCGAGGGCCGCGTCACCGTCAACGGTGAAGTCGTGACCGAGCTGGGCGTGCGCGTGGACCCCTCCAAGGTGACCGTGCAGGTGGACGGCATGACCGTTCAGACCAACGACAAGCTCGTCTACATGGCATTCAACAAGCCCGCCGGCGTGGTCTCCACCATGGAAGACCCCGAAGGTCGCCCCTGCATCTCTGACTTCCTGCGTTCCTCCATGAGCGAGCGCGTGTTCCACGTGGGCCGCCTGGACGTTGAGACCGAGGGTCTGCTGCTGCTGACCAACGACGGTGAACTGGCGAACCGCCTGACCCACCCCTCCTACGAGGTGCCTAAGACCTACCTGGTGCAGGTGCCCGGCCCCATGGAGCCCGGCGTGGGCGCAGCCATGAAGAAGGGTATTCGCCTGGAGGACGGCGTGACCC
Source organism: Rothia sp. HMSC068F09 (assembly GCF_001812775.1). NCBI lineage: Bacteria > Bacillati > Actinomycetota > Actinomycetes > Micrococcales > Micrococcaceae > Rothia > Rothia sp. HMSC068F09. The sequence goes on along the minus strand of NZ_KV810424.1, from coordinate 192,854 downwards.
GCGTGGACGAGTTCAAGCTGGTGGATTCCACCCCCGGCCACGTGCTCGTTGAGGTGACCATCCACTCCGGTAAGAACCGTATCGTGCGCCGCCTCTTCGACGCCGTCGGCTACCCGGTCGAGCGCCTGGTCCGCGTCGAGATGGGCCCGATCCGTATCGGTTCGCAGAAGCAGGGCACGATTCGTAACCTCTCGAAGGTTGAGATTGGTCACCTGCTTGCTTCGGTGGACATGTAGGAACCCAGAGGAGAGTGTCATGAGCCCCTCTACGACATCCCTTCCGCCGGAGTTGCCGATGAGCCCGACCCTGAACGGCCCGGTGCTCATTATCGGTTCCGGCCTGCTGGGCGCCTCGATTGGCTTGGGTCTGCACGCGGCCGGGTACGAGGACGTGTACGTTCAGGACATTTCACCCACCGCCGAGGCCGTGGCGCAGGATATTGGCGCCGGCACAAGCTTCTCCTCACTGACGGAGGACCAGCGGGCCCGCTTTGAGCCGCAGCTGGTGGTCGTGGCCGCCCCTCCGGATGTGGCCGGCACCGTGTGCGCGCAGGCCCTGCGGGCGTACGGGCCGCGTCCCGAGACCGGCTACCCCGGCGCCACGGTGACGGATGTTGCCTCGGTGAAGGTGCGGCCCCTGGCGGATGTGCTTGCCTCGGGTGCGGATGCGTCCCGTTACGTGGGTTCGCATCCGATGGCCGGTCGCGAGAAGTCCGGGCCGGTGGCGGCCCGTGGTGAGCTGTTCCAGGCGCGTCCGTGGATTATCTGCGAGCACGATTCGGTTCGCCCCGAGTGCGTGCGCCTGGTGCGTTCCGTGGCGGTGGAGCTGGGTGCGATTGTGACGGCGCTGAGCGTGCAGGAGCACGATCAGACGGTGGCCCTGATTTCTCATGTTCCGCAGGCGATGAGCTCGTTGCTGGCCTCGCGCCTGCAGGATACCCCGTTGTACGCGCTGTCCCTGGCGGGTCAGGGGCTACGCGATACGGTGCGTATCGCGGCTTCTGACCCGACGCTGTGGGTTCAGATCTTTGCGGCGAATTCCGAGCCGATTGTGCAGACCCTCTACGGGGTTCGCGATGACCTGAACCGGCTCATCTCGACGCTGGAGAACCCGACGGCTTCCGGCGCTCGCCTGGATTTGGCGCAGCTGATGAGCGAGGGTAATGCTGGTGTCGCCCGCATCCCTGGTAAGCACGGTACGGCTCCGGCGGCCTTCGCGACGATGACGGTGCTGGTGGACGATACCCCCGGCACCCTGGCCCGGTTGCTCGCCGAGATTGGTGAGCTGGGCGCTAATATTGAGGACCTGCGGCTGGAACACTCGACGGGTGCTCCGGTGGGTATGGCTGAAATCTCGGTCAACCCCTCGATTCTGGAGTCGCTGGTCCGCGATTTGTCGGCCCGCGGCTGGCGCGTGGTGAAGTAGAGTTAATGCTGTATTTTCCGGCATGGAGCGAGACGAATTAAAGGAGTGCAATGCACGAGAACCCTAAACTGACGATTGCTATCGACGGACCTTCCGGCTCCGGCAAGTCGTCTGTGTCTAAGGAAGTGGCCCGTCACTTTGGCCTGGCCTACCTGGATACCGGTGCGATGTACCGCGCCGCAACCTACCGTGTGCTGGAGCTCGGCATTGACCTGAATGATGCCGAGGCCATCGCGAAGGCCGTCAAGGAGATGCCCCTGGTGTTCGGCACGAACATCAACGAGGAAGAGATCATGATGGGCTCCACCGATATCCGTGAGGAGATTCGTAGCGAGCGCATTTCTTCGGCCGTGTCTGCCGTGGCTTCGGTTCCGGCGGTTCGCGAGTACCTCATCGGTCTGCAGCGTTGGACGATTGACCACGCCGTGAACGGTATGGTCGCCGAGGGCCGCGATATTACGACCGTGGTGGCTCCCGATGCTGACGCACGCATCCTGCTGACCGCCTCCGAGGAAGTACGCATGGCTCGCCGCGGCCTGGAGAACTCCGAGAAGTCCGGCGCTTCGGGTGATCTGAGCAAGCAGATCGCCGAGCGTGACGCGAAGGATGCGAAGGTCAATAACTTCATGGAGGCCGCCGAGGGCGTGACCCTGGTGGACAGCTCGGACCTTGATTTTAATGAGACGGTCTCCGCGGTGATTAACGCCGTGAACGACCAGTTGAAGGCGAAGCGCGCGGGCTAGGCTCCGCGGAAACGCCGGGGGAGCGGGGTATTCGCTCCCGAGAAGACGTTGAGCCGCGCTCGCGTGCTGACCGATGGGTTGGTCGCGGGGCGGGTAGAGAAAGGAGCGCGCATGGCTGAGGACGCTATCCGCGACGATTACGAAGAGAAGTACCTGGGCGGTGGCGAGGACGACGTTACCGAGCGCCTGGCTGAGATTGACGACGAAACCGCCGACCAGCGTGCCCAGGCCCTGTTGGAGGGCCTGGAAGACTACGACCTGGATGAAGAGGACCGCGCCCTGCTGGGTGCCTGGGGCTTCGACATCGAGGAAGATGAAGAGCAGCTGGCCGACCCGGTGGTGGCGATTGTTGGCCGCCCGAACGTGGGTAAGTCGACCATCATCAACCGTATTCTGGGCCGCCGTGAGGCCGTGGTGGAGGATAAGCCGGGCGTGACCCGCGACCGCGTGTCCTACAAGGCCGAGTGGTTGGGCAAGAGCTTCACCCTGGTGGATACCGGTGGCTGGGAGTCTGATGCCCGCGGTATTGATGCTCAGGTGGCCGATCAGGCCGAGATTGCGGTGGAGCAGGCCGATGTTGTGGTCCTGGTGGTGGATGCCCGCGTGGGCGTGACCGCCTCGGATGAGCAGATCGTGCGCATGCTGCGCCGTGTGAAGAAGCCGATCATTCTGATTGCCAACAAGATTGACGACGCCCACCTGGAGCCGGAGATTTATAACCTCTGGTCGCTGGGCATGGGTCAGCCGTTCCCCGTTTCGGGTCTGCACGGCCGCGGCCTGGCGGATGCCCTGGACGAGATCCTTGAGGTCATGCCGGAGCACTCGCAGTTCGCTCAGCCGGAGGCGCTGGGCGGCCCGCGTCGTGTGGCTCTGGTGGGTCGCCCGAACGTGGGTAAGTCCTCGCTGCTGAACAAGCTGGCGGGCTCTGAGCGTGCCGTGGTGAACGACCTGGCCGGTACCACCCGCGACCCGATTGACGAGATCATCGAGCTGGGCGGCTACCCCTGGCGTTTTGTGGATACCGCGGGTATTCGCCGTCGCCAGCACATGGCGAAGGGCGCGGAGTTCTACTCCTCGCTGCGTACCCAGACCGCCCTGGAGCGTTCCGAGGTTGCCGTGGTGCTGCTGGATGTTTCCGAGCCGATTTCTGAGCAGGATGTGCGCATCGTGCAGACCGTGATTGACTCGGGCCGCGCGATGGTTCTGGCCTTCAACAAGTGGGATACCCTCGACGAGGATCGCCGCGAGATGCTGGAGCGCGAGATTGAGCGCGACCTGGCGCACGTGAAGTGGGCTCCTCGTGTGAATATTTCGGCGAAGACCGGTTGGCACAAGGACAAGCTGGTCCCGGCCCTGGAGCACTCGCTGGAGTCGTGGGATTCGCGTATTCCGACCGGCCGCCTGAACGCATTCCTGGGTGAGATTGTGGCCGCGCATCCGCACCCGCTGCGCGGTGGTAAGCAGCCGCGCATCCTGTTCGGTACTCAGGTGTCTTCGCGCCCGCCGAAGTTTGTGCTGTTTACGACCGGCTTCCTGGATCCGGGCTACCGCCGCTTCATCATGCGTCGTCTGCGTGAGACCTTTGATTTCACCGGCACCCCAATTGAGATTTCGATGCGCGTGCGTGAGCGCCGCACCCTGGGGGAGCGCCAGAGCGCGAAGGCTAAGAAGGGTAAGGGCGGACGCCGTTAGCGGAGGCCTGGCCCATTAGGACCGGAACGGTTCGTGTGCCGGGGTGACGGGTTGTGCCGTGGCCCCGGCGCGCGGCGCGTTCGGCGCCGGTTGCGTTTTTGAGAACGGGGTCGGCGGACCGACAGCAGGCGCGTCCAAAAGATTTTTAAGATTTTTTCTAAAAATTGTGAATCTGGCTTGCGAGGTGCCGAAAACACCGGTATAGTTATTCGAGTGTTCGGGGGGAAACCCCGGGCTAATCGTGAATAACGAATCGGGTTGTGGCGCAGCTTGGTAGCGCACTTGACTGGGGGTCAAGGGGTCGCAGGTTCAAATCCTGTCAACCCGACAGATAAAGCTCCGGGAGGATTTTCCTTCCGGAGCTTTTTTGTATGCTCTGAATCTTATACGGGCCATTTATCCGATTCGCGAGTATCGGCCGCTTGGCGTGCCAAGTGTATGTTGCGTTATGTTACCTCCTGCGGGCGCGGATTCGGATGGGGGAGGGAGAGCCCGAGCCGCAAAACTGCCGATGGTACGGGTAGTTTGGGTAGAAATGTAAATATGAGCTTGAATCTAAATGTTGGAATACGTCTGAATATGTGGGTATTCGATGGTACATTGGATATCAAGGAACCGTGTTCAATGTTACGCAAACCGCCCTTCCCGGGGTTAGATTTCCTTGATATATCAAGGAATATTTAGGTTTATGTGACCTAAACACGGTTTGGCACACTCAGAATTCACAGCCGTAAAACCAACATAAACCCACGCGAAGACACCTCTTCGCACGGTACCTTTCTGGCACGACGAGAAGGACGCTCTCGGTATATCCCGCAGGGCGGGGAACCGGGCAGGTTTACGGCATAACGATCCCGCCCCTCGGGGCGTGGAAAGGAACGCAATACAATCATGTGGCAGCAAGTCTACGACCCGCTACACTCGAGTGCTCTCTCCGCACTCGTGGCAGCAGTCCCGATTATTTTCTTCCTTCTGGGCCTCACCGTCCTGAAGCTCAGCGGTATTAAATCTGCCGTCATCTCCCTGGCGCTCGCACTCGTCATCGGCTGTGCAGTCTTCGGCCTGCCCGTGACCGCCGGTGCCGGCTCCATCCTCTACGGTTTCCTTTCGGGCATGTGGCCCATTGGCTGGATCGTCCTCATGGCAGTGTGGCTGTACCGCATCTCGGTGCGGTCCGGCGGCTTTGAGACCGTCCGCTCCTCCATCTCCGCAATCTCGACCGACCAGCGCATCCAGATGCTGCTGATCGCCTTTTGCTTCGGCGGCTTCCTCGAAGGTGCCGCAGGCTTCGGTATCCCGATTGCTATCTGTGCGGCACTGCTGGTGTCCCTGGGCTTCAACCCGCTCAAGGCCGCAATGTTCGCGCTGATTGCTAACGTGAGCTCCGGTGCGTACGGCGCCATCGGTATTCCCGTGACCACCGCGGCAACCCGCGGCGGCGTTGACCTGCACGGCCTCTCCACCGAGCTGGTTCTGGTCATCCAGATTATCGCGGCTCTCATCCCCGTTCTGCTCGTTGCTATTCAGGACGGCATCCGCGGTATCCGCGAGGTCGGTCTGGTGGCCCTGATTGTGGGCCTCGTCTACTCCGGCGGCCAGTCCGTCCTGCTTGCAGGCCTCGGCAACCCCGAGCTCGTCGACGTCATCCCGCCGCTGCTGGCCCTGGTCGCCCTGGCCCTCATCATGCAGAAGTGGCAGCCCAAGCACATCTTCCGCGAACCCACCGCCCCCACCCTCGAAGAGGTCCAGGCGGAGCAGAAGAACAAGAAGAGCGCTTCCGCCGGCGAGGTTATCAAGGCATGGAGCCCCTTCATCTACCTGTCCGTCGTGATTCTGCTCTGGTCCACCGCCTTCAAGCCGCTCTTCGCTAAGGGTGGTCTGTTGGCCTTCAGCAACCTGAGCTTCAACATTCCGGGGCTGCACCAGAGCATCCAGCAGGTTGCCCCGATTGTTCCTGCACCCAAGGCATTTGATGTGACCTTCACCTGGAACATCATCGGTGCTTCCGGTACCGCAATTCTGGTGGCTGCTATCATCACCATCCTGACCTCCTCCATCAGCTGGGGTGAGGCCATCGAGGAGCTCGGCGCAACCTGGAAGCAGCTGCAGACCCCGATCATCATGATCTGCCTGGTCATGTCCGTCGCTAACGTCATGAACTACGCCGGTATGATTACCTCCATCGCACTGGCTGTTGCCGCTGTGGGCGCAATCTTCCCGCTGCTGTCCCCGATCATCGGTTGGATCGGCGTGTTCGTGACCGGCTCCGTGGTGAACAACAACATCCTCTTCGCTGGCCTGCAGGCTACCACCGCACAGCAGATTGGCGTCAGCCAGACCCTGCTGGTTGCATCTAACACCGCCGGTGGTGTGATGGCAAAGATTGTGTCCCCGCAGTCGATTGCTATTGCGGCCGCTGCTGTGAACAGCTCTGGCGAGGAATCGAAGATTACCTCGATGGCGATCAAGTACAGTGCAGCCCTGCTGGTTGTCACCTGTGTTTGGGTATACGTGCTGTCGCTGGTTATGCCTTCCTAATATTGGTTCGGGGTACCCCTGCCGGGAACCTAAGAACCGCGGCGTGAGCCCCCGTCCACCTGTGTGGACGGGGGCTCACGCGCGTATTGGAGGACCATCACCCGTGCACGGGTGGGGGAGTAGGGGTATTTCTGGCGAGCGCGAACATGTCTGCTGAACACCCTGTGGGGAAGAAAATGAAGAGGAAAACCGGGAGCTATTCGGGCGTAAAAATGCGGATGTGCCCCATCTGTGCAGATTTAAGGTAAACCTATCCTGAAGTAGCCCATGAGACCTGTTAGCGTTAGGGGATAAAGTCAAAAGCACCCAGAACTCGGAGGCGGTCGCCCCGGGTTGAGCGGAGGCGCGGAGCCGTCGGCTCAAGCCTCCATCGCGTGCTTAATTACCATGCTTTACCGATGGACCCGTCCACGACGCACAGGACGGGGCCATCGGTTTTATGCGGCCTTTTTACCGCCTGCTTTACCGCTCACGGAACACCCGGTAGCCCGGGTAGACGCGCCCCGGCGGGGAGGATGCCACATACAGCACAGACCGAAAGGAACGCCCCGCCCCTATGTGGCAGCAAGTCTATGACCCGCTCAACGCACCGGTGCTCTCAGCACTCGTGGCAGCAATCCCCGTTATTCTCTTTCTGCTGAGCCTCACCGTTCTGAAGCTCAGCGGTCTCAAGTCGGCCATCCTGACCCTCGTCGTGACCCTCGTCATCGGTTGCGCCGTCTTCGGCCTGCCGATTGCCGCCGGCGCGGGCTCCGTGCTCTCCGGCTTCCTCTCCGGCGCCTGGCCTATCGGATGGATCGTGCTCATGGCCGTGTGGCTCTACCGCATCGCCGTGCGCGCCGGTAACTTCGACACCGTGCGAGCCTCCGTCTCGTCTATTACCGATGACCAGCGCATCCAGGTGCTGCTGATTGCCTTCTGCTTTGGCGGATTCATCGAGGGTGCGGCTGGTTTCGGTATCCCTATCGCTATTTGTGCCGCCCTGCTGGTATCCCTGGGCTTCAACCCGCTCAAGGCCTCAATGCTGGCGCTGGTCGCTAACGCTGCATCCGGCGCGTACGGCGCCATCGGTATTCCCGTGACCACCGCGGCTAAGGTCGCCAACCTTGACACCGCGCACCTTTCCGCCGGTATGGTCCCGGTCCTGCATATCTTTGTGGCCATCGTGCCCCTGCTCATGGTCGCCATTCAGGACGGCCTGCGCGGCATCCGCGAGGTCGGTCTCGTAGCGCTGCTGACCGGCGTCATCTTCTCCGGTGGACAGGTCGGCGTACTGCTCTTCCTGGGTTCCTCTGAGCTGGCCGATATCATCCCGCCGCTGCTGGCCCTAGTGGTACTGGCCCTGATCATGAGCAAGTGGCAGCCCAGGCACATTTACCGCGAGCCCACCGCTCCCACCCTCGAAGAGGTCAAGGCCCAGCAGGGCGTCAAGCACTCCGCCGGTGAAATCGTCAAGGCGTGGAGCCCCTTTATTTACCTCTCCGTGACCATTCTGCTGTGGTCCACCGCCCTCAAGCCGCTCTTTGCTGCTAACGGCCCGCTGGGTGCCGCAACCCTGACCTTCCCCATTCCCGGGGTGCACGAAGCTATCGTTACCGGGGCGGGTAAGACCGTAACGGCGACCTTCTCCTGGAACACCCTGGGGGCTTCCGGCACCGCAATTCTGGTGGCGGCACTGATTACCGTACTGACCTCGAAGATTAGCTGGGCTGAGGCGTTCGAGGAGCTTGGCGGCACCTGGAACCAGCTGAAGATGCCGATTCTCATGATCTGCCTGGTGATGTCCGTGGCTAACGTGATGAACTACGCCGGCATGACCACCTCCATCGCGCTTGCGCTGGCTGCGGCCGGTTCGCTCTTCCCGCTGCTCTCGCCGATCATCGGTTGGATTGGCGTGTTCGTGACCGGTTCGGTGACCAACGCGAACGTGCTCTTCGCCGGCCTGCAGTCCACCACCGCGACCCAGATCGGTGTTGACCCGACCCTGCTGGTGGCCGCTAATACCGCCGGTGGTGTGATGGGCAAGATCGTCTCCCCGCAGTCGATTGCCATTGCGGCGGCGGCTGTGAATAGCGCCGGCGAGGAATCGAAGATTACCTCCATGTCTATCAAGTACAGTGCTATTCTGCTGGTCCTGGTGTGTGTCTGGTCCTACGCTCTCTCGCTCATGGTGGGCTAATGCCGCTCATGGGTGCGGCTTGTGGGGCGGCGGCACGATAGCCTCCCGACAAGCCGCAATGCACCGGCCCCCTTCCCAATCGTCGACGGTCGGGAAGGGGCCTTCGTGTTGAAGCGGGGAGTATGAAGATGGCGTAAGGCTTGCGCTGCCCTCCCAGCCCGGTACTCCCAGCCCGGGGACGCGGAATACAGAGCATAGATAATCAATAAATGATAATGATACTTAAATGATATTTCGCTCTGTAAAAGCTCCTAACATTCAACAAACGATGGTGATAACCTTCTATATGGGCATTGGCGCCGAAGGCGAGCTACGGGCTAAGAGATTTTAGCCTCGAGGCCTCCGGCGAGAGAACCGATGCCCCCATATCGTGCCTATCCTTTCCCGCGCTACGCCTTCCGTCAGAGCCCAACACACAGACATGATGTTGCTACGCCTTCCGGGCGAAAATCGCAGTAGCAGAGGCGGCGTGAGGTTGCGTCTCCGCGCACCCCAAAACGGTAAACGGGCGTACCTTAAAGCGACATCCAAGCCGCTGTAGGTACTCCTGCGGCGGGGAAGGACAGCATATGTGGTCTCAGACCTATGACCCTCTCAATGCCCCGGTGCTTTCGGCACTCGTGGCGGCATCCCCCATCATTCTTTTTCTGCTCTGCCTTACGGTATTCAAACTCAGCGGCATTAAATCAGCCCTGATTACCCTTGTCCTCACCCTGGGTATTGCACTGGGTGTTTTTCGGCTACCCGTGACGGCGGCGGCCGGTTCAATCCTCTATGGTTTCCTCTCCGCGTTCTGGCCCATCGGCTGGATTGTGCTCATGGCTGTGTGGCTTTACCGCATCACGGTGCGTAGCGGAAAATTTGCCGTCGTGCGAGCCTCGGTTTCCTCTATTTCACCGGACCAGCGCATCCAGGTGCTGCTCATCGCCCTCTGCTTTGCCGGATTTATCGAGGGCGCGGCTGGTTTCGGCATCCCGATTGCTATCTCAGTGGCGCTACTGGTAGCCCTGGGATTCAACCCGCTCAAGGCCGCCATGCTCTCCCTGGTCGCCAACGCTACCGTGGGCGCGTACGGCGCGGTCGGCATTCCGGTGACCACCGGTGCCGCCATCGGTAACGTGGACCTGGGACATCTCTCCGACCAGTTGGTCTGGGTTCTGCAGATTTTTGCGGCCCTCGTGCCCGTACTCGTGGTCGCCATTCAGGACGGCCTGCGGGGCGTCCGAGAAGTCGGCCCGATTGCTCTGGCTACCGGCATCGTGATTTCCGGCCTGCAGAGCATCATGCTGTGGGTCCTTCAGTCCCCCGAACTCATCGGTATTCTGCCTCCGCTGGTCGGTCTGGTCTTCCTGGCGACCGTCATGCGTTTCTGGCAGCCCAAGCACATCTACCGCGAGCCCACCGCCCCAACCTTGGAGGAGCTGGCGGGGAAGAAGGACCCGGTATACAGCCTGCGTGAAATTGTCAGCGCTTGGAGCCCTTTCATCTTCCTTTCCGCGACCATCCTGCTCTGGTCCACCGTGCTGAAGCCCGTCTTCGACGCTAATGGGCCGCTGGGCTTTGCAAACCTTAGCTTCCACGTGCCCGGTATTCACCACCAGATTGGTGATGGCGAGGGCCTGGCAATTCACGCGGTCTTCAACTGGAACATTCTGGGTGCCGCAGGTACCGCGATTCTGGTGGCGGCTCTGCTCTCCGCCCTGACCTCGAAGATTACCGTGCGTGAGACCCTGCAGGAGCTCAACGGATCCTGGCAGCAGCTGAAGAAGCCCATCTATATGATTTGCCTGGTGATGTCCGTGGCAAACCTGATGAACTACGCAGGCATGACCTCTTCTATCGCGCTTGCGGTAGCTTCCGCCGGTGCATTCTTCCCGCTCTTCTCTCCCGCCATCGGCTGGGTCGGTGTGTTCGTGACCGGTTCGGTCACCAACAACAACGTGCTCTTTGCCGGATTGCAAGCAAGCACCGCGCAGCAGATTGGCGTGGACCCCGCTATACTGGTGGCCGCCAATACCTCCGGTGGTGTGATGGGTAAGATCGTTTCCCCGCAGTCGATTGCGGTGGCGGTAGCCGCCGTGAACCAGGCCGGTCAGGAGTCGAAGGTTACCTCAATTACCATCAAGTACAGCCTCTTCCTGCTGGTGCTACTGTGCATCTGGACCTACCTCCTCTCTCTGTTCATGCACTAGCCCGTCCCCGACTTCTCCTCTGAAGAAGTACGAGGGCTGAAGGCTTCTCGAGCGCCCGTTGCTACACGCCGTAGCGGCGGGCGTTCACCGTATGCTCGGATGTCCGAATCTGAGCATGTGCGGCGGTGCAATGCAGGCATTACCGGGGAAGAGTAAAATGGGTGCTTGTGCCCATGCACCGAAGACGACGGGTGCGGAGGCGGCCGCCGGGCTGCCGGTCAGACAGTTACCCGCCCGTATATTGCGATGGATGCACACCTGACAGACGACCTACTAGCATGAGGAGACGGCGATGCAGAGCCTTGCAACGGTTACCACCGTTTTCGCCTTCGTGGCAATCGCAATTCACATCTACATCTGGGTTATTGAGTCCTTCCTCTGGACCAAGCCCAAGGGCCGTGAAATCTTCGGCATGACCGAGGAATTCGCGGAATCCACCAGGGAAATGGCGGCTAACCAGGGCCTGTACAACCTGATGATTGCGTGGATTGCGGCAACCGGCCTGCTGGCTTTCTGGTTTGGTTCCCCGCAGGTTGGCGTGGCTCTGCTCTTCGCGGGCCTGGGCGCCATGGCTATCGCCGGCATCTACCTGTTCCTGACCTCCCCGGCTAAGCGTAAGCCCGCGTTGATTCAGCTGGTTCCGCCGCTGCTGTCCCTGATTTTCCTCTTCGTGACCATCCGCTAAGACCTGTCGGGCTCGCAGAGGAACGCTAATCTTCAGGCCGCGCGCTGCATCGAAAGATGCGACGCGCGGTTTTTCTATGCCCTCCGCGGTCGCGCCACGGCTGATCGCACCATGGGTGTAGAGGCGCGGCTAGTTGAAGAGGCCTGAGCATCCGCGCCGGTGCGAATCGAGCAGATGCGCATCCACCATGCCCACCGCGCACATGAGCGCGTACGCGGTCACCGGCCCCAGGAAGACCCCACCCAACGCTTTGAAAGACTTGGCGAGCACCGCGGACTCGGCGGTATCGGTTGGAATCTCCTCCAGAGTGCGCGGTGCAATGGTCTCGTTCGGCGCAAAGGACCACAGCCATGCGGGGAGCCCACCCGGAACGCGCGTACCGTCGGGTAGGGTGCGCTCGCGCATCCGTTCCAGCTCTTCAATGCTTAGCGTTCGGCCCCGGCGACGAACCGTGCGCGGTACCTCGGCCTGTGGAGGTTCGGTGCGGCCCGCCTCGTTGGGTGCGGAGGAAGATGCGATGAGGGGGAGCGGGATACCCTCGGCGGGAAAGCTATCGGAAGCTTCGGCCAGCTCGCGCATCTGCAGGGTGAGCTTGGCGTTGGAAATTACCGCCCGAATCTTGCGTTCGTTGCGGATAATGTCCCCATCCTCGAGCAGTCGCGCAACATCTCGCTCGTTAAAGAAAGCCACACGCTCGGGGTCGAACCCCTCAAAAGCTCGTCGGAAGGCCTCCCTGCGAGCGAGAATCGTACGCCAAGAGAGACCCACCTGGAACGCTTCGAGGCTGAGAGCCTCGAAGAGCCCGCGCTCATCGGTGACGGGAACGCCCCACTCCGTGTCGTAGTAGTCGCGCAGGAGCTCATCGGTGACCCACGCGGGGTAGCTCGGGGAGCTCTTGGCGGTGACGTTATTGGGAACCTGCGAAATCATGATTGCTCCTCTCTGAGAATCTCGGTCAATTCGCGTGCCCCGAAAGTTATTCCGGAGATATGTTCTATTTAAACACTAACGCTCCGCGCGGTAATTTCGCAAGTATATTCGATGCAGTGTTGTGTGAGGGCTTGGAATCGAATACGAGTGCAGGAATATGGGTAGGCAAAAAGGGTGGGATGCCCACCGATAAGCGGTGTACATCCCACCCTCTGCGCGGATTCTTTCTTCAGCCCTGTCTCGCCCGACGAACGCAGCTGGCGTTAGAAGAGCCGCGCCTCCCGCACCTCGGCGGGCTCCTCCAGAGCCAGCAGGAAACGCTTGCGGTCCACGCCTCCGGCGTAGCCGGTCATGCTACCGTCGGCACCAACCACGCGATGGCAGGGGATCATGATGGAAATCTTATTGCGGCCCACAGCCTGGCCCACCGCTTGCGCGGGGGCTCCCGGACCCACGGCCCGCGAAATGGCGCCGTACGTGGTGGTGTACCCGGCCGGGACGGTCTTTAGATGCTCCCAGACGATGAGCTGAAAGTCCGTGCCCTCCGGGTCGAGAGGGAGGTCAAAGGATGTGCGCTCGCGGGTGAAGTACTCGTCCAGTTGCGTACAAGCCAGCGCGAGTAGCTGTGCGGCGGCGTATTCGCCGGCCGGTTCGTCATCTTCCACCGTGCCGTGTTCTCGCAGGTAGGCCTCATGATTTTCGATGCGTGTGCCCAGCTCGTGGGGGAGAGGGAAGTGCTTCTGCTCCTCGTACCAGAGGCCCGTGATGGCGTCGGCCTTGGCCGCGATGTAGAGCGTGCCGACGGGGCTGTCGTACCGGGTGTACCATCGTGCAGTTTCCTCTTCCTCCGAAGCCGGCGGCGCGATGTGCGGGGGCTGAATCTCGGCGGGTGGGTTTTCGACTGACGGGGCTTCACCCGTTGGGAGATCGGCGGGCTGGGGATCCTGCGAGTGCGGGGATGCGGTCGCTTCGGTCATGGTCTTCCTCGGTGGGCTTGCGGGCGCGGTTAAAGGGCGGTGCCCCTCCATCCATCATAGGGGAGGGGCACTTGTGCGCCGTCATCCTAGTGCTCGGGCTGCGCATCCTTATGCTCGTGGTGCAGGTGCGGCAGGTGAGTCGAGTGCAGATCGTGACCGAGCACGTCGTGCGCATCGGGGTCCTCAACGGGGAGCACATGCGAGTACTTAGAGTAATAGCGGTAGATGGCGTAAGCACCAATCACGCTCAGAACAATAGCCACGCCAAGGGCCCAGGGTACGGCCGCGGCGGAATAAATCAGCGAGAAGATAACGAGTAGCCAGGATAGTGCGGCGGCGAGAACCGAAACGTTCATGGCGATAATGGCAAGCTTGCGGCGACGAACATCGACCATGGGTGGCGCGGCCTAAGCCGCTTCCTCCTTTCGGGAGCCTATGCTCCGCTACGGTAAACATCGGTATGCATCGTGTGCGCGCCTATCGTTATCGATGACCATGAGCGCGCCCCTATTTGCTGATATATCCATTGTACGGCGCTTTCAATAGACAGAGAAGGCGGGCAACGACGGGCCGTTGCGGCAGTCCGTATCGCAAGATGAAGGCGGAATGTTTGCCCGGGGTGATGCCGGCCGGGCGGTTAAAGACCCGTCCGCCGCGGCGTACGAGACGGCGCGGCGGACGGCGATAGGAGCTGTACATGCAGCAATAGCGCGAACCGGTGAATCCAGCGGGGAAACGCATGAAAACCATGCAAAAGACCCGTGCGACACTGACACCTCACGAACAGCGCAGCATTATGTAATCACCGGAAGATGCTACATCTACATTCACTAACGTTACAACGGCATTGAGAGTATTAGAAATTGCCTTGCAACAAACGCTAAACGCTACGTCATAAAAGGTCTGGCGCTGAGGCACTGGGACATCGGCCGCTCTCTCGGTCCTAGGCCCCAGTGCGGGGTGCCTTCCACAGTTGAAAGGGTATGCGAAAGGGCCGGGCACCCGTAGCGGGTGCCCGGCCCTAGCACATGCTTGAGGGAAAGAGCGCTAAACGAACGCCAGCGCTCCAGATTGATTAGGCAGTCGGAACGTCCTCGTCAACCCACTCGAGGGTGCGGGAGACAGCCTTCTTCCACAGACGGTACTGGCGCTCAACCTCGGCGGGCTCCATGGAGGGCAGCCAGCGCTTGTCCTCAGCCCAGTTGTCCACAACGTCCTGCTCGCCGCTCCAGAAACCAACAGCGATACCTGCAGCGTATGCTGCGCCCAGAGCGGTGGTCTCAACAACCTTCGGGCGGATTACGGGAACGCCGAGGATGTCAGCCTGGAACTGCATGAGGAACTCGTTAGCGGTCATGCCGCCGTCCACGCGCAACTCGGAGAGCTCAACACCGGAGTCAGCGTTCATTGCGTCCAGAACCTCGCGGGTCTGGAATGCGGTTGCTTCCAGCGCCGCACGCACGATGTGTGCACGGTTCACGTAGCGGGTCAGACCAACGATGACGCCGCGAGCGTCGGAACGCCAGTGAGGTGCGAACAGGCCGGAGAATGCGGGAACAACGTAGCAGCCGCCGGAGTCCTTGACGGAGGTGGCCAGTTCCTCAGACTCTGCAGCGTGCTCAATCATGCGCAGGTTGTCGCGCAGCCACTGGATCAGGGAGCCGCTCATTGCGACCGAGCCTTCCAGAGCGTAGACGGGTGCTGCATCGCCAATCTTGTATGCGACGGTGGTCAGCAGACCATTGTTGGAGAAGACGGGCTCGTTGCCGGTGTTCATGAGCATGAAGTTACCGGTACCGTAGGTGTTCTTCGCCATGCCCTTCTCGAAGCAAGCCTGACCGAAGGTTGCAGCCTGCTGGTCGCCGAGGATACCCGCGATGGGGGTGCCGCTGAGCAGACCGGTTGCGCGACCGAAGCCGTACACCTCGGAGGAGGACTTGATCTCGGGCAGCATGCTCATGGGGATACCCATATCTGCAGCAATCTGCGGATCCCATTCGAGGGTGCGGATGTCCATCAGCAGGGTGCGGGATGCGTTGGTTACGTCGGTGACGTGCACGCCGCCGTCAACACCACCGGTCAGGTTCCAGACCAGCCAGGTGTCGGTGTTGCCGAAGAGCAGGTCGCCGCGTTCTGCGCGCTCGCGTGCGCCTTCAACGTTGTCCAGGATCCACTTGATCTTGGGGCCGGAGAAGTAGGTAGAGAGGTTCAGGCCGACGATGTCGTGGTACTTGCCAACGCCCTCTTCGCCTGCGAGCTCTTCAACGATTTCCTGGGTGCGGGTGTCCTGCCAGACGATTGCGTTGTAGACGGGCTCACCGGTGTTCTTGTCCCACACGACGGTGGTTTCGCGCTGGTTGGTGATGCCGACTGCAGCGATTTCGTGGTGGTTGACTTCGCCGTTTGCCATAGCCATTGCTACGACCTTACGGACGTTCTGCCAAATTTCGGTTGCGTTGTGCTCGACCCAGCCGGCCTTGGGGAAGATCTGCTCGTGCTCGAGCTGGCCCTGAGCCACGTTCTCGCCCGCCTTGTTGAACAGGATCGCGCGGGAGCTGGTGGTGCCCTGGTCGATGGAGAGGATGTACTTGCGTTCGACGTTGAGGGTTGCGGAGTGCAGAGAAGTCGTCATTGATTTTTCCTTAGAACAAAAGAACGGGGGTATTAGAGAGGTTTAGAGGGGCAGAACTGCCGGAACGATCAGGCCTGCGAGGATAGCGCCGATGATTGGGCCAACAACCGGAACCCATGCGTAAGACCAGTTGGAACCGGTCTTACCGGGGATGGGCAGGAAGGTGTAGGCGATACGGGGGCCGAGGTCACGTGCGGGGTTGATAGCGGAACCGGTTGCGCCACCGAGGCTCATACTGATGGATACAACGACCAGGGCAACAGCCAAGGGGCCAGTCTGGGCGGGGGTCTTACCGGATGCGATGATCCAGCCAATCAGGACGAAGGTGCCGATAATCTCGGTGAGCAAGTTCCAGCCGTAGGACTTGATGGCGGGGCCGGTTGCGAAGATGCCGAGGCGGTCGCCCGGGTCCTCATCGAAGTGCTTCTTGTAGGTGAGGTACGCTCCGGTTGCGCCGGCCATTGCGCCGAGCATCTGAGCGATGATGTACAGGGCGATGTTGCCTGCGGTTGCGGGAACACCGGTTGCCAGGTCGCGGCCTGCGGTTGCCAGGCCGACGGTCACTGCGGGGTTCAGGTGTGCACCGGAATGGAAGGAGAGGTACACGGCGGTGAACACTGCCAGACCCCATCCGAAGGTGATAACACCCCAGCCTGCGTCCTTAGCGTAGGACTTCTTGAGGGTCACTGCGGCGCATACGCCGGCACCGAGCAGAATCAGGATGAAGGTACCGAAGAACTCGGAAGCGAAGATTCCGAGGGTGGTGGGGGCGCCGGATGCATCCACGAGAGCGGAAGAGCCGGCTGCAAGTACAGTTCCTGCGGAAGCAAGAAGAGACATTGATGCTCCTTGAAGACGAAGCGTCTGGAAGGCAAGCGAACCTTTGCTTGCGCATTCCCGTGCGTCCTCACCGCACGGGCGGATCGGGGCACAACGCTGTGCTGATATACGTAGCGGATTGCTACGAACAAGTTGGTAAAAATGGGGTAAGAAGCAGAATGTATCTGGGGAACGGACCCGTTGATGGGTTTCTACTTCTTGAGTTGGGGTTTTAGTAAGGGGAATATCGTAACGGTTACCTCACCTTTCGTCCTCCCCTGACAGGATTTGGACTAGTCCATGCCCTGTGAGGGGAGGGCGGCAGGTTCGTACCGGGTGAACCGGTTACGAGGGGTGTGGAATCTCTAGCGATTAGAGCTTGATGCGGGGACCAACCGCGGGGACGGCCTCAATCTTGGCCGAAGCCTCGGCGTCGGTGGAGGTGGACTCCGCCTCGCGGATAGCCTGCACGCGTGCGGCGTAGAGGTCGCGCTCTTCCTTGACCTTCTTGTCGTCCCAGCCGAGCTCGGCACGCATGATGTCGAGGATTTCGTCTGCTGCTGCCAGGCCGCGGTCGCGCTGCTCGAGGTCGAGGCGTACGCGGCGGACCAGCACGTCCTCCAGGTGCAGGGCGCCTTCGTAGCGGACAGCGAAGACGACGTCTGCACGCAGGAACTGGGGTGCCTTAGCCAGGGGAGCACCGAGGGAGGGGTCAGCGTCGATGAGAGCGCCGAGGTCCTCAATCTGCGCGCCGTAACGCTCGAGCAAGTGGGTGATACGGTCCTCATCCCAGCCGTAACGCTCTGCGTAGCGTGCACGGTTAGCAGCGATTGCGTGGTAGCCGTCTGCACCGACCAGGCCGATGTTGGCGGTCACGGAGGGGTTCTGCTTAGCCTGCTCGCCCAGCGCGAAGTCGACAGCGTCGGCAGCCATGACACGGTAGGTGGTGAGCTTGCCGCCTGCGATTGCGCTCATGCCGGGTGCAACCTCGGTCACGGTGTGCTCGCGGGAAACCTTGGTGGATGCTGCGCCGTCCTTTACCTTGGGCTGCAGCAGCGGGCGCAGGCCGGTGTAGGTGCCGATGATGTCTTCGCGGGTCAGCGGGTTAGCGATCAGCTTGTTCGCCTGCATCAGCACGTAGTCGATGTCCTTGCTGGTGGCGACGGGGCGCTCGCGGTCCTCGGTGTAGGGGGTGTCGGTGGTACCGATGATCCAGTAACGCTGCCAGGGGATGATGAAGAGAACAGACTTTTCGGTCTTGGTGAAGATACCGCTGGTTGCGTTGATGCGGTCGCGAGGAACCACGATGTGGATACCCTTGGATGCGAGAACCTCCAGGCCTGCATCGGGGTTAGCCAGGGACTCGGACTCTTCGGTCCACACACCGGTTGCGTTGATGATGTGCTTTGCGCGTACGTTCAGGCGCTCGCCGGTCTCCAAGTCTGCCAGCTCTGCGCCGATGACGCGGCCGGATGCATCCTTGGTGAAGCCGACAACCTGGGTGCGGGATGCAGCCAGTGCGCCGTAGCCTGCAGCGGTGCGGACGACGTCGATGACGAGGCGTGCGTCGTCAACGCGTGCATCGTAGAACTGGATTGCGCCGCTGAATGCGGAGTCCTTGATGTCGGGGAAGACGGCCTTGGTGCCGGTCTTGGTGAAGTGACGCTGGGAGGGGACGCCCTTGTTGCCGCGGGAACCGAGGAATGCGAGGGTGTCGTACATGCCGATGCCGATTGCGGAGTATGCGCGCTCGATGACGGGCATCTTCAGGGGCCACAGGAAGGGCTGTGCGTGCACCAGGTGGGGTGCGATCTTGTTCAGCAGCAGGCCGCGCTCGGTCAGTGCTTCGGTCACGAGCTTGAAGTCGAGGTTGTAGAGGTAGCGCAGGCCGCCGTGAACGAGCTTGGAAGACCATGCGCTGGTGCCTGCAGCCCAGTCGCCTGCTTCGACGATACCGGTGCGCAGACCGCGGGTTGCTGCGTCGAGGGCAATGCCTGCACCGGTGATGCCGCCGCCGACGACCAAGATGTCGAGTTCTTCGTTGACCATGCTCTTGAGCGCCTTGGCGCGGGACTCGGCGGTCAGCTGAGACTGCTGTGCAATGTGCTGGGAGCTCATGTACTGCTCTTTCCTGTATTGCCGCTTGTGCGGCGTGGGGGTTTCATCTTGCATTTAGTAAAACCCAATGGTGAAATAATAACCAAGCAGTATGAACGGATTTTCACTGGGGGTCTGTGGCAGATGAACGAACGCGCTAACCATACCTATGAGGCAGCGCAGCTGTACTACATCCACAACATGACGATGGATGCTATCGCGGCTCGTCTGGGAGTCTCCCGCGCCACTGTATCGCGCCTCCTTAAAAGTGCTCGTGAAAGCGGCATGGTGCAGATCCGTCTAGATGATTCCTTCCGCGCCCGTAGCGAGCTTGAGCGCCGCATCGGTGAGCGCTATAAGGTGCGCGTTACCCTCGTGAATGTCCGTTCGGACGCCACCCCCATTGCCCGCATGAGCCAGGTATCCCGTACTGCGGCGGCTCTACTTGATTCCCTGGTTGACAATGGAACGAGCCTGGGTGTGGCGTGGGGTTCAACGATGACTGAGATTTCTCGTCATCTGCCGCGCCGCCCGCTGAAGGGCGTGACTGTGGTGCAGATGAACGGTGCCGGTAACGCTCACCATTCGGGCATTCCGTACCTGGGTTCCCTGCTGGGGCAGCTGGTGAATGCCTATGATGCGCAGACTATCCATTTTCCGGTTCCCGCGTTCTTTGACTATGCGGACACGAAGACTGCCATGTGGCGTGAGCGTAGCGTGCAGAAGAATCTGCATGCCCAGCAGAATGTTGACCTTGCTATTTTTGGCGTGGGTGCTTTTGGCGGACCTATTCCTTCTCACGTGTATTCGGGTGGCTATTTTGAGGTGCAGGAGCAGCGTCAGTTGCGTGAGTTGGGCGTTGTGGGGGATATGTGCACGATTCTTCTGCGTGAGGACGGCTCGTGGGCTGATCTTGAGTTGAATAAGCGTGCGTCTGGTCCGACTCCGAAGGAGCTGGCTCGTATTCCGCGCCGTATTTGCGTTGCGTCCGGTACTCACCGTGTGCGTGCTTTGCGCGGTGCGTTGCGTACGGGTGCGATTACCGATTTGGTTCTTGATGATGCCCTGGCAAAGGCGCTCATGGAGAAGTAGCTAAAAATAATCGCCGCGGGTATGAGAGCCCGTAGTGATGGGTTAAAGGGGCACCTTGATCTGAAAGGGTAGTGCTGAGAGTTTTCCTGGTGAAGCTCTCAAGCGCCGCCTGAACAATGTTTCAAGGTGCCCTTTAGTGTCGTCAAAAACTGTTTTCTGACCCTACAATGTGAAACGTTTGCGCATGTGAAAGTGCATATTAGTGCACTCCATTGAATCCAATGAAGGTGTGCGCCACTCACCGTTAGAAAGAACCAACCATGACCCCCACCTATAACGCCCAGGCGAATCCGCACCTGGGCGCACCCGGCATTACCACGATGCACGGTGATGCCCAGTCCTCTGACGCTACTCCTCTTGCCGGCCCCGGCGCTGGCGACTGGAAGATTACCGGCACGAAGCTCGGCGGCGCCTGCCCGACGATCCTTGCCGGACGCGACGGCTTCATTCAGGTGCTCTGCACCCAGGTCTTCGCCCACGGCGAGTTCATCACCCCGAAGCTCTCTATCCTTGACCCTCATACCGGCCGCGAGCTCTCCCACTTGGACATCCCGAAGGGCGCGCTGCTCGGTGGTGTGTATGCCTACCTTGACGCGCAGGACCGCATGGTTCTGGTGGATGGCTCTCAGTGCCTGCTGCGCCTCTCCCACTCTGCTGACGGACGCAGCATCCGAGTTGATGAGCGTATTGACCTGAGCCGCATGCTCGCCCAGAGCGCCAATGACGCTGTGGTTGGCCTGGTGCCCGACTGGTCCGGTCGCATTTGGGTTGCCACGAAGAACGGTTACATTGCGGTGATTGACTCTGCCCGCGGCACGATTCGTTCTATGCGTCTGAATAAGGCGTCGATTGCTGGTGAGCGTATCGATAACTCGATTTCGGCGTGCCCGCAGGGTGTGAGCGTGGTGACCTCCCACGCGATTTATATGCTGAACGCTACCGCAACCGGTGCCCCCGTCCTCAAATGGTGGCATGCCTATGACCGCGGTAGCGCCCGCAAGCCGGGTAAGCTCGCGTGGGGCTCCGGTGCCTCCCCGACGTTCTTTGGTCCGAACGGCTCCGATTACGTGATGCTGACCGATAACTCTGATATTCAGGAGTCGGTCATTGTGTACCGCACCAATAATGGCGCGAAGGTCGGTAGCGCCGGCCTGTTTACTGCCGGTACCTCTGGCACTGAGAACTCCATGATCGGTGTGGGTAACACGATGGTCGGTGCAAGCACCTACGGCTACCCCTACCCGAAGTACCCGGAGGGCGCCGGTCCGTCGGTGCCTGCGAACGCGCTTTTTGCTCCCGGTATGGAGCGTTGGGATATTACCGACCGCGGTCTGCGTAAGATTTGGGATCGTAAGGATGTGTACTCTTCGGCTGTTCCTCGCTATTCCGCCGCCGACGGGCTGATTTACACCTGTGAGCGTCGCCGCGGTCCGGCTGGTTTGGCGAATGGCGCCTACGCGTGGGCTGTCGCGCTGGACATGGAAACCGGTAAGACGATGCACGAGCAGCGCCTGCCTCAGCACGTGAGCCTGCTGCTTGGCGGTGGTGACACCCTGCAGATGGTGGGCACGATTGACCGTTACGGCACCTGGTGGCAGGGCACGATTAGCGGCGTGTACCGTATCGCGAAGGCTTAGGGGAGTAGAAAATGACTAAGAATAATCTGATGAACGCTTCTCGCCGTACCGCGTTGAAGGTTGCGGGCGCTTCGGCTGCCCTCGTGGCTGGCGGCGTGAGTGCTGCGGAGGCGGCAACTCGTTCGGGCGGTAAGCGCGCTCGCGTGAGCCCGGTGACCCAGCGTCCTGGTGGACAGCGTGGCGGGCAGCGCGGCGGCGGTGGACAGCACGGTGGCGCGGCGAGTTCTGCGCTGATGCAGGTGCCGATGCGCTATAACGAGTCGTGCATCCGCCTGGAGTTGAAGGCAACGTCTGGTGTGCAGGCTGTGTCTATGCAGAGTCAGCCGGCGCGTACTGTTGCTTTCCGGAATTTGCCGACTCGCCTGAGCATTATTAACGAGGGTAATTCGACGCTGCCGGTGGGTACTCGCCTGATGGTGCGCGCTCGCGCGCAGGATCCGAAGACCGGTTTGTTGTTGAATCCCGCGGTGACTCTTCGTGTTACCTCGGGTCAGGCGGTGTTGCCTTCGGGTATCCTGGGCGCTTCGGCTTTGGTGGCTCCTGTGGATGCTCTGAATCTTGATGCGGTGCGCCGTAGCGAGCAGACCGGTCAGGCTGGTGCCGGTAGCGAGAATGTTCTGGAGTTGCGTACCGCTATTCCTCGCGGTCATCGCCTGGATGTTCAGCTGAATTATCAGGTGGCTTCGGGTGTTGCCGGTTCTGCGTTGAAGCAGGTTCATGTGAGCGCTGTGCTGGATATGACGGCAGCCGGTTTGTCCTCTTCGTTCTACGAGGTGCAGAGCCCGGCTGTGGTGGCTTCGCTGAACTAGCAGTTAAGCTGGCTCCTATGGCTCCTACGAAGGAGGGGCACGGCGGGGGAGTAGCTCCGCTGTTGTGTGCTTTTATACCTCTATATATAGGCGCCTGTTCAAAAAGGCATGGTGAAAGGTCGGGGTCGTTCGTGGGAACGGCCCCGACCTTTGTGTCGTCTAGCGCGCCGGCATGGGTGGCGGCTGATTTTTCCTATACGGTTTCGGTCTTTTCGTGTTCGCCGAATGCTACCTTGACCGCGTGGTGCAGTGCTTCGCGCACCATGGCGATGGCGGGGTTGGCGGCGGACTCTCGGCGTACGGCGGTAAAGATTTTGCGGCAGGGCTTGCCGGGTAGCTCTACGATGCGTAGCCCCTCGGTGGTGGAGAGGGAGGAGAGGATGAATCCGGGCACGATGGTGACGGCGAATCCTGCTTTGACGAGGTTGGAGTTCGTAATCATGTCATTGGCGCTGTAGCGGATGACCGGCTCGAATCCTGCGGTGCGGCACTGGTTGAGCGCCCAGCTGCGGGAGGTGTTCTGTTCCATTTCGAGAACCCAGGGCAGTGCGTGCGCTTCCTCGATTGAGGTGATGGTGGAGGTACTGGGCACGATGAGACTGAGTGGGTCTTCGGTGAGCAGTTCGGAGTGTAGTTCGGGGTATTCGGGGATGTGGTGGTGCGGGTAAGCTTCGGAGAGCACCATGTCGTATTCGCGGCTTCGGGTTAGGGAGGTGCCGGTTTCGGGGTCGATTTGCAACACCTGCAGGGTGAGTGCGGGTGCGTGTTCGGCAAGGTAGCTGAGGGTTTCCGGTAGCAGTGCGAAGGCGGCGGACTGGAAGATGGCGAGGCGTACCATGCCAGCCGGTTCGCCGGTGAGGTTGGCGACGGAGGTTTGCATGCGGTCGAGTTCGCGCAGGATGCTGCGGGCGCTGTCGACGATGATGAGTCCGGCGCTGGTGAGCTGTACGCGCCTGCCGATGCGCTGCAGCAGCGGGGTGCCGGTTTCTTTTTCGAGGGTGGCGATTTGCTGGGAGACGGCGGAGGGGGTGAGGCTGAGTGCTTCGGCTGCGGCGATGACGGTGCCGCGTTCTTGGATTTCGAGGAGCATTTGCATGCGTCGGATATCGTAGATTGACACGTTTTTCCTCCCTGGTGCGCCCGGTTGTTCGGGTGGGTTGTGCTCCCGAACTCTTCCGTGGCGCGTCTCTCATCGTGGACTCTTGTCTATGGTACCGCGCGGGCTTTCGGCCGGCTCTTTTTGAGACGCTTGAAGTGGGATGGTGGCATGTTGGCTTGTGTAGCGAGTATTTTCGCGTTGATGGGATGATCCTCGGGGGTGAAGATGCTTCTGGGAATGGTTTTGAGGTGTTCGTTTGTTGCGAAATGGGTTCGATATTTGCGCTCTGAAAGTGCTAGCCTGAGAGGGATGGATAGCGATGTCGCTACAAACTTCACCTCGTCTCTTCGAGCAGGAGGTTCGTAAGGGGCGCGGGGTGAAAACCTCACCGCACAATCATTAAGAAAATCTAAATGAATTTTGGAAAAAACATTCAGTTTTTCTAATGAGGTATTTATTACCCTTTTGTGGTGAAATAGAGACATCGCCAAACGTGGTGTGCACCGCACACAGTAAGATAGTTAGGAGTCAAGGATGACCCATCCTTTCGCATCTGAGCACTACCAGAAGATGGCTCTGGAAGCTCGTCAGCTTGTTCGTCAGTGGGTAAACGAGTCCCAGTCGATCAAGCCCACCTTCGCGGCTGAGCAGCTGGCAGGCGTTCTGAAGGACCCGAACGGTCTTCCCTTCACCGTCGGCTTCGTCGATGGCGTGATTCGCCCCGAGGATGACAACGTCTCCGGTCGTAACCTGTCCCGCATCGCTGGCCTGGCACCTTCCTTCCTGCCCTGGTACATGAAGTCCGCTGTTGGCTTCGGCGGCAAGCTGGCTGGCAAGGTTGCATGGCCCACCGTTCCCGTTGCACGTCGCGTGCTGCGCGAGATGGTCGGTCACCTGATTGTTGACGCTTCTGAGGAGAAGCTGGGCGACGCTATCGCAGAGCTGACCAAGACCGGTAACCGCCTGAACGTTAACCTACTCGGTGAAGCAGTTCTGGGTGACAAGGAAGCAGAGCACCGCCTGGCTGAGACCAAGCGCCTGCTGGCACGTGACGACGTTGACTACGTCTCCATCAAGGTGTCCGCAGTTTCCGGCCCCCACCAGCACTGGGCATTCGACGAGGTTGTTGAGACTGCTGTTCGCCGCCTGACCCCGCTGTACGAGCTGGCTGCTTCTTCCTCCCCCAAGAAGTTCATCAACCTGGACATGGAGGAGTACAAGGACCTGGACCTCACCATTGAGGTATTCACCAAGATCCTGGACCAGCCCCAGCTGAAGGACCTGGAAGCAGGCATCGTGCTCCAGGCATACCTGCCCGACACCCTGGCTGCAATGCAGCACCTGCAGGAGTGGGCTGCAAAGCGCGTTGCTGCTGGCGGCGCAGGCGTCAAGGTCCGTCTGGTTAAGGGTGCAAACCTCTCCATGGAAATCGTGGAAGCTGTTATGCACGGCTGGCCGCTGACCACCTGGGACACCAAGCAGGCTGCTGACACCAACTACAAGCGCGTTCTGGACTACGCACTGCGCCCCGAGCACGTGAAGAACATCCGCCTCGGTATTGCAGGCCACAACCTCTTCGACGTTGCTTTCGCACTGCTGCTGTCCGAGGACCGCGGTGTTAAGGATCGCGTCGAGTTCGAGATGCTGATCGGTATGGCTGAGCAGCAGGCAGAGATCATCCGCCGTCGCGTTGGCCACCTGCTGCTGTACGTGCCCGTCGTGAACCCCAAGGAATTCGACGTTGCTATCGCATACCTGATCCGTCGTCTCGAGGAGAACGCTTCCTCCGAGAACTTCATGTCCGGTATCTTCGACCTGGCAACCGACGAGTCCATCTTCAAGCGCGAAGAGGACCGCTTCATGCGTGCGCTGAACTCCGTCACCGACGAGGTTCCCGCATCCAAGCGCACCCAGAACCGTCTGACCGAGAACGAGGACAACGTCTTCGTACCGGCAGGCCGCTTCGAGAACACCCCCGACACCGACCCTGCACTCTCCGGTAACCGCGAGTGGGGCCGCGCAATCCTCGAGCGTTCCAAGACCACCAAGCTGGGCATCGAAACCCTCAAGGCTAACGAGCTGACCAGCGAAGCTGACGCTGAGAAGCTGATCAAGGAAACTGAGGAAGCTGGTAAGGCATGGGGCAAGCTCTCCGGCCACGAGCGTGCAGAGATTCTGCGCAAGGTCGGTAAGGCTATCGCACTGCGCCGCGGTGACCTGCTGGAGGTTATGGCAGCTGAGGCTGGCAAGACCCTGGAGCAGGGCGACACCGAGGTCTCCGAGGCAATCGACTTCGCATACTACTACGCAATGCTGGCTGAGGACCTCGAGAAGATCGACGGCGCAAAGCCCAAGTCTGTTGACCTGACCCTGGTTGTTCCCCCGTGGAACTTCCCGACCGCTATTCCCGCCGGTGGTGTTCTGGCTGGTCTGGCTGCAGGTTCTGCTGTCATCTTCAAGCCCGCAACCATCACCGCTCGCACCGGTGCCCTGATCGCAGAGATCATGTGGGATGCAGGCGTTCCCAAGGAAGTTCTGAAGCTCGTCAAGGTTGTTGACCGCGCTGCAGGTAAGCTGCTCATCTCGCACCCCGAGGTTGACCGCCTGATCCTGACCGGTGGTTACGAGACCGCTGAGCTCTTCCGCTCCTGGCGTGATGACCTGCCCCTGTTCGGTGAGACCTCGGGTAAGAACTCCATCATCGTCACCCCGAACGCTGACATCGACCTCGCCGTCAAGGACGTCGTCTACTCGGCATTCGGTCACGCAGGTCAGAAGTGCTCCGCTGGTTCGACCGTCATCCTGGTTGGCTCCGTTGCACAGTCCGAGCGTTTCCGTCGTCAGCTGATTGACTCTGTCAGCTCCCTGCACGTGGCACACCCGCAGGACATCGAGTCCGAGATGGGCCCCGTTGTTCAGAAGCCGGAAGAGAAGCTGCTGCGCGGTCTGACCACCCTCGGCCCGGGCGAGCGCTGGCTCATCCAGCCCAAGGAACTGGACGAGACCGGTCGCCTGTGGAGCCCCGGTGTTCGCGAAGGCGTCAAGCCCGGTTCCGAGTACCACATGACCGAATACTTCGGCCCCATCCTGGGCATCATGACCGCTGACACCCTGGAAGAGGCAATCGAGCTGCAGAACGCACCCGATTACGGCCTGACCGCAGGTCTGCACTCGCTGGATGCTGACGAGCTCGAGCTGTGGCTCTCCAAGGTCCAGGCAGGTAACCTGTACGTCAACCGTGCAATTACCGGTGCAATCGTTCAGCGTCAGCCCTTCGGCGGTTGGAAGAAGTCCACCGTTGGCTCCGGTACCAAGGCTGGTGGCCCCAGCTACCTGATCGCTCTGTCCGATTGGGAGCCCGCACAGGCAACCGCAACCGCTGTCACCCAGTCCGTGACCGTCCGCGAGACCCTGGCTACCATCGAGAACTCCGAGCTGGGCAAGCGCGAGGACTTCGCATTCATCAAGCGCGGTGTCTCCTCTGACGCACACGCTTGGGACACCGAGTTCGGCTTCGGCCACGATCCCTCGAAGCTGGGCGTGGAGCGCAACATCCTGCGCTACGTACCCACCCAGGTTCTGGTTCGTGCAGACGAGTCCGCATCCGCAGCAGAGACCCTGCGCGTTGTGCTCGCCGGTCTGGCAGCTAACGCACCGGTTGCTCTGTCCGTCGGTAAGGACCTGCCGGTCGACGTCCGTGGCGTCCTCGAGAACAAGGGCATCAAGTACGAAGTCAAGTCGGACGCTCAGTTCCGCGAGTACCTGGCTTCGAACGCTAAGACCCCGGTTCGCGCACTGGCTGGTACCCCGCTGGAAGGCACCCGTATCCGCTACATCGGTAACGATGAGAAGTCCCTCTACACCGCACTGGGTGGTCGCCCGGACGTTGCAGTGTACTTCGCACCCGTCACCGAGGCTGGCCGTATCGAGATGCTGCCCTTCCTCCGCGAGCAGGCTGTTTCGATTACCGCACACCGTTTCGGTAACCCGAACCGCTTCTCCGAGCGCGTCATTTCTTCCCGCTAAGGCGCTGTGAGAGTTTAGCTCTCTAGCCTAAGGCTCAGGGCCCTGCACCATCATGGTGTGGGGCCCTGAGCCTTTTGGTGTGTCTGATGGCTCCCTGCTGGAGGTGAGTAATAGGGGTGCTTCTAGGGCCTTGGGAAGGGGCGCTTGTTGAGCGGTTAGATAGGATAAGGAAAATATAGTGTCATAGAAGTGGTACGGGGGTGTTTGGACGTGCCCCGCGTTACTTCTTATGTGATAATTGGTGTAGGACGTTCCGTCATCCCACATACGGAACGACACCGTGCGCGGGACGGTCCGCGCTACGCAAGAACACACTGAAAGGACACCGCTGCTATGAGCAACGTTCCCGCAGAACTCTCGTACACTTCTGAGCACGAGTGGGTTTCCGCTCTCACCGCCGAGGGCACCGTACGTGTTGGTATTACCGACCACGCTCAGGATGCACTGGGTGACGTCGTCTACGTCGACCTTCCCTCTGTCGGCGATTCTGTAGCTGCTGAGGATAGCTTCGGTGAGATTGAGTCCACCAAGTCTGTCTCTGATCTTTTCGCTCCCATTGCGGGCGAGATTGTCGCAGTGAACGAGGGCCTGGAGGATGACCCCGCACTGGTTAACTCCGATCCCTACGGCGAGGGCTGGATCATTGAGATTCGCCCCGAGAACGCTGATGACCTGGCGAACCTGCTGGATGCAGAGGCGTACAAGGCTGAGCTGGACAAGCTCTAAGTCGATAGACTCTAAGACCTTCTATAGGCCTCGGATAAGAGGTATGTAGTGGTGAGACGGCGAGACCGATTGGTCTCGCCGTTTTTCTTTTAAAATGCACACAAACGCAAATAAACGGGCATCTTTAAGGTTCTTCGCGAGGGTTTATGAAGTCGTTGAAGGAGGGTGAAATAGTGCTAAACCCCAAGTGGGGGGCTCTTTTAGGTTAAATGTGATGAAAACTTCAACCATCGCGAGAAGATAAAATTTTCCTCGTAAAGCAGTCCAATATTTGGAGGGTATGTTTAGCTTTCGGGTTTCTTGCTAAAATTGGTACCGTTACTGCGGAATTGTGTTTGAATTTGTGGTTATTTTTGGGGTTCAGAAGGGCTTGAAATGACCCTTCTGAATAGCGAAATGCCTTGTGAGGCTATAAGATTATCTGGAAGGTTCACGGTTTATCATTTCGTGATAAACAAATGGGCCGATCTATCACACTCTCAACACAAGAAGCAAAGACAACCGGCACGAAGCGATACCTTTTCCTCGAAAGGGCGCACTACTCACTCAACTCGGTGCGTAACGTAATCGGCCGGTACATACCCGAAAGACATAGATGACCTCACGCATCGATGATGGCTTCAGCAAGTCTGAGGCCGCACTGGACAGCGCGGAGCACGGTGCCTCTGACCGTAACCCGCGCGAGGTGAAGAGCCGAACCATCGGTCAGGTTCTAAGCCAGCTCGACCTGGAATTCCCCGGGATCAGCGCCTCCAAGATCCGATTCCTGGAGGAGCGAGGCCTGGTGCATCCCAGCCGTACCGAAACCGGATACCGCAAGTACTCCCAGACGGATATCGAGCGCCTGCGCTACATCCTCACCATGCAGCGCGATCACTACATGCCGCTGAAGGTAATCCGTCAGCACCTGGATGACCTGGAGGCCGGTCGAGTCCTGAACTCCATGCCGACCACCGTCAGCGAGGAAGTCCTGGACAGCGTCCTCGGTACCAACGCACAGGAGGGCCGTACCTACACCCTACGCGAGTTGGCCGAGTACGCGAACACCACTCCCGAGCTCATCCGTGACCTGATTGACTTCGGTCTTTTGGAAGACGGAGCGGACCACGAGTACACCGACTACGACGTGCTGATTGCCCGCGTTAGCGCGGAACTGACCCAGCACGGTATTCAGCCTCGTCACCTGCGCGCCTTCAAGTCGGCCGCTGATCGCGAGATTTCCCTCGTGGAAATCGCCGTGGCCCCCCTGGCCTCCCGTCGCGATGCGGCGTCGCAGGCTCAGGCACAGGACCGAGCCGATAAGATTCGCAAGCTCTGCCTGCAGCTGCATGCGACTCTCGTCGAGTCGGCCATGCCTACTTACGAGTAGGAGGGCGACTCCGCGGCACGGATCCTCAAGGAGTCGGCCGCGACCGGGTGGTGTCATCTGCCCTTCCCCCGGGGATACGTCCTGTGTGGCGTAAGCCCGTGGTTACCGTCCGTGCGCGGGTGGTAACTCCCAAGATTTGGACGATGCCGCTTCTAAAACGCGGATTTCTACCCCTTCGTCCAACACGAAGAGCTTCTATACCAGGGGCTCCCGGCCTGCCAAAGGCTATTCACTTAACTCAGCGGCGAATGCGTGCCAGTCTCCGGATTGGCGCGCATTCGCTATTTAAGGCCGGGGGAGTGGAGGCGGAGGCCCGTAGGCTCGATACCCGACGAAGAATGGTAACTCGGTGGTAGCTTTGCCCTCGGGGCGGCCCGCGAGATTACCTGGGGCGGATATCGTGGGCTTGCTGTGGGGGGGGGGGGGCGGG
>NZ_KV810424.1:102113-162657 GCF_001812775.1 Rothia sp. HMSC068F09 | reverse complement strand
GGGGGGGGGGGGGGGGAGCGTGAGGGGCATCTTGAGTGGATTCTGAGAGGAGAAAGAACGACTCTCACGGTGCGTTCGATTTTAAGTAGGGCACCGTATCGGTTAAAATGGAGTGAATGAGCCGCGCCTATCGCGCACCGGTCGCTCTGTCGACCCTCGAATCGTTCTCCAGCGGAACGATGTATTCGGGGCGATACCGGCCGCCGATTGATGGGGCGCGGTGTATCGCTTAACGGCTCCCGCTACGCCCAACGGGCGTCCGGGAACCGGGCGAAAACTAGCTAAGACGCGTGACTGGCATTCTGCGGATGCCGCATACGAGGACACAAAAGGAGGGGCCGTGGTGGAGCACCAGACCGGCGAGAGCGCAGGCACTGACGAGGCGTACCCGAGCTTCGACCAGCCCCTGGACGGATTCGACGCGCTCTTTCCCGCGGCACCGCCTCCTCGCGGTGAACAGGGCGTGCTCTTTGCGGACCCCGTTTCTGTGGTGGAGGAAAACCTGGGTTACCGTGGTGCTGTCGCCTGCAAGGCAGCCGGTATCACCTACCGCCAGCTCGACTACTGGGCCCGCACCGACCTTGTGGTTCCCACCGTGCGCGGCGCATCCGGTTCCGGTACCCAGCGCCTCTACAGCTTCCGCGACGTTCTCGTGCTCAAGATCGTGAAGCGCCTGCTCGATACCGGCGTGTCCCTGCAGCAGATTCGCCTCTCCATCGAGCACCTGCGAAGCCGAGGCCTGGATGACCTGGCCGATATCACGCTCATGAGCGATGGCACCACCGTGTACGAGTGCACCTCGCCCAGCGAGGTCATCGACCTGGTACAGGCCGGTCAGGGTGTCTTCGGCATCGCTATCGGTCGCGTGTGGCGAGAAATCGAGATGAACCTCAATGGTCAGCCCGGCGAGGAAATGCACGAATCCTTCGAAGGTGACGAACTCGCCGCCCGCCGCGCCCGCCGCGCCCAGGCCTAATACCCGTCTGACCCGCCGGTCATAGTTGCGGGGCTCCAGCCCCCACAGACCCCATACTTTTTCTTCTGCCCGCCCGAGCACCAACGATGCACGGGCGGGCAGAACGCTATCTGCGGGGGAGAGGGTAAGAACACTCAGGGCCTAAAAGGCGCATCGAGACCGCATGGTGGGCATAACGAGCAAATATTCAAGGACAGGTTGAGAAAATACTCACGTTACCCCCTGTCAGGTCCGGAAGAGGCACATGGATTCGCTAGAATGAAGGAGCATTACACCTCACTCATATCACGGATTCTCAATGTCCCGAATCGTTAGTATCAGTAGCCTCAAGGGCGGCGTGGGTAAAACCTCCATCACCCTGGGGCTCGCCTCCGCGGCGCTACACAGCGGCCTTTCCGCACTCGTTATTGACCTCGACCCTCACGGAGACGCCAGCACCGGCCTAGCCGTCGACGAAAGCATCCCCGACGTGGCCTCCCTGATTGCCAGCACCAATGAACGAGCCTTCGCCGATGAAGCCGGAGAGTCCGCCTGGAATAGGCTGGTGGGTAAACCAACCCTGCTGACCAACACCCCCGTCGACACCGGTAGCGTGCGGGTCGCTCGCGGGTCGGCACGTTCCACCCTCGTGGACCGTCAGGAAGCCGCACCGTTCATTCGCAGATTCAAGCGCATGGTGGACGCCGCGGCGGGCGCCTACGACGTGATTCTGATTGACTGCCCGCCCTTCCTGGGGACGCTTTCCTCGATGGGCTGGGCCGCCAGCCAGCGCATCCTCTCCGTGGCCGAGCCCTCCCTCTTCTCTGTGGCCGGCACGGAACGCACCCTGCGCGCCATCCTGCGCTTCCAGCAGGAGAGCGGCACAAGTATCGACGGGGCCGGGGTCGTCATCAACAAGATGCGCCCGGACGACAGCGAGCACCAGTACCGTCGAGACGAGATGCGCTCGCTCTTTGGCGACCTCGTGGCCGAGCCCGTCCTGCGAGAAAGCCCCGTGCTGCAGCGAGCCCAGGGCGCCGCCTACCCGATTCACTTCTGGCCCGACGAAGAATCCGTCGAACCCGCCGTGGACTTTACCCGCCTGCTGGTTGGGCTCATGGCCGACCTGTAGGCCGTCAACCGGGCTGAAGATGCGAACGCTCGAGTTGCGTGCCGCATCGTGTTCCGGGTCGCTCTGGCGATATGTACTTCTGCGGGAATAGCCGTGCTCCCCGACGCGTTATAGTAGCAGTAAAAGAGCCGCACGTTCGCAGGAATCCCCGAACGTTGTACAGGGCCGCGGTCGTACCGCAGATAAGACAGAGAAAGAGAAAAACATCGTGAGCATCGAACACCTGGAACGCATCGACGGGGTAGCCCAGTACGACCTCATCGTGATTGGTTCCGGCTCGGGCAACACCCTTATCGGCCCCGAATGGGACGATAAGAAGGTTGCACTGGTCGACGGCGGCATCTTTGGCGGAACCTGCCTGAACGTGGGCTGTATTCCCACCAAGATGTTCGTCTACCCGGCCACCATCGCCCAGAAGACTCGCGAGGTTAAGCACCTTGGCATTGACGCGCACGTGGATGCCGTGCACTGGGCACAGATTCGTGACCGCATCTTTGCCTCCCGCATCGACCGTATTTCCGAGGGCGGCCGCGATTGGCGTGCAGGCCTGCCCAACGTAGACTTCTACGCTCAGTACGCACGCTTCGTCGGTTCGCACACGCTGGAGTTGACCGATGGCACCCGCCTGCACGGTCGGCAGATCGTGATTGCCGCTGGTTCCCGTGCTGTGTTGCCTCCCGTGCCCGGTATTGACTCCTCCAAGGTCTACACCAACGACAACGTCATGCGCCTGGACGAACTGCCCGCCCGCATGGTCGTCATCGGCGGCGGCGTGATTGCGGCAGAATTCTCCCACGTTTTCTCCGCCCTCGGCACCGAAGTAACCCAGCTCAACCGCTCCTCCCGCCTGCTGCGCGGGGTGGACGCGGAGGTCGTGGAACGCTTCGAGAAAGCCGCAAGCAAGCAGTGGAACATCGTCAAGGAAGCCTCCCTCGCCGAAATCCGTGAGAACGCCGACGGCAGCGTGACCGTCGTGGCGAAGCGTGCTTCCGAGAACGGTGAAGAGCTGCTCGAAATCCCGGCAGACGCTGTGCTCGTAGCAACCGGTCGCCGCCCCAACACCGACGTGCTGAACGCCAAGAACTACTTCGACGTGCAGGACGGCGGCCTGCTCAGCGTCGACAAGTACCAGCGCGTGCTCTACAACGGCGCGCCCGTCCCCGGCGTCTTCGCCCTGGGCGATGTCTCCAGCCGCTACCAGCTCAAGCACGTGGCCAACCACGAGGCGCGCGTTGTGCAGTACAACCTCAGCCACCCCGAGGATTTGCGCGCGAGCGATCACCGCTACGTGCCGGGCGCAATCTTCAGCAACCCGCAGATCGCCATTGTTGGCATGACCGAGGAGCAGGCCCGCGAGGCTGCCGCTCGCGAAGGATTCGAGATTACCGTCAAGGCCCAGAACTTCGGTGATACCGCCTACGGCTGGGCCATGGAAGATCAGATCGGCCTGTGCAAGCTCATCGCGCGCAAGGACAACGGCGAGCTGCTCGGTGCGCACCTGGTGGGTGAGGAATCCTCCGTGCTCATCCAGCCGCTGATTCAGGCCATGAGCTTCAACCAGGATGCCCGCACCCTGGCCCGCGGTCAGTACTGGATTCACCCGGCCCTGACCGAAGTTGTGGAGAACGCCCTGCTCGGCTTGGAGTTCGACGAACCCGCGCAGGCCTAACGCCCGGGCACGCGGAACACCTCTGAAGCCCCGGTTCCCGGGGGGTAAACACCAAAGGAGGGGGTCGCACCGAATCGGTACGACCCCCTCCTACTTGCGTTTATTGCTTTGGCCAGAGCTAGAGCGGCGCGGCCCTAGCTCCGCTACTCGGGCTTCTTTTCTGCGTGCTGAGCTTCTGCTGCCCGCGGAGCTTCCTTCGAACCCGGCTCTTCGGCGGTCTCGGCAGACGTGTCGGCGCTCTTCGCGTTGTCCGCGCCTTCCGCGGATTCCTCAGCCTCTTCAGAATCCCCGGCGGCTACCGCACGGTTCTCCTGGTATTCCTGAATCATCTCGACGGCCTGCTCACGAAGCTCGCCCAGGCGTTCGGTTGCCTGGTCACGGAACTCGGCCAGACGCTCGGCCTGCTGATCGGCGTACTCGGCCAGGCGCTCGGTCGCTTGGTCGCGCAGCTCCACGAGTCGCTCTGTCTGCTCGGCGGCGTAGTCCTGCAGTCGGGACAGCGAATCCGACGTGGTGGCGGTAACCCGGCCGTACATTTCATCCACGTAGGAGGAGAAATCCTGTAGCACCTTCGCGCGACGAATCTTGTGCGAGGGGGTCAGGTAGCCGTCCTCTTCGGTCAGGTCGCGGTTCATGATGCGGAACTCGCGGATACCCTCGGCGCGCGAGACCAGCTGGTTCGCCTCGTCCACAATCCGCTGCACGGCGGCGCGTACCGCCGGATGCACGGCCGCCTCCGGGATGGACAGTGAACGCGGCAGCCCCAGGTGCTCGAGCTGCTCGGGCAGGGTATCCGGATCCAGGGTCACGAGGGCCGCGATGAAGGGCTTCTCATCCCCCACCAGCATGGCCTGGGAGACCAGGGGAGAGGTGCGCAGATGGTTCTCCGCAATGCCCGGAATGACGTTCTTGCCGCCGGCAGTGACAATGATTTCCTTCTTGCGTCCCACAATCTTCAGCAACCCGGCCTCGTCGAACTCGGCCAGGTCGCCGGTGCGGAACCAACCATCCTCGGTGAACGCCTGGGCGTCCTCCTCGGGGTTCTTGTAGTACCCCTTCATGACGCCCACACCGCGCACCAGCAGCTCGCCGTCCTCGGCGATGGCACCCTCGGCACCCGGAAGAAGCGGGCCAATCCTACCAATCTGATACGGGTTGATACGCCCGGCCGCGATGGGGGCGCAGGTCTCGGTCAGGCCGTAGCCCTCGATGACCTGCACGCCCACCGCGTGGAAGAAGTGCGCGAGGCGCTCGCCCAGCGGGCCGCCTCCGGAGACCGCGTAGTGTAGCTGCCCGCCCAGGGCCGCACGCAGCTTGGAGTACACGAGACGGTCGTACAGGGCGTACTGCGCCGCGAGCTTGAAAGATACATGTCCGGCGACTTTCGCCTTCGACCATGCGATCGCGATGTCCACCGAGCGGTCGAAAAGAGCTTTGTTGAGAGAACCGCCCTTCTCTGCCTTGGCCTTGGCCCCCTCGTACACCTTCTCGAAGACTCGGGGGACCACGAGCAGCATGGTCGGCTTGAAGCTATCAAGGTCAGCAGCGAGGTTCTTAATGTTCGGGGAGTGGCCGATAACCACACCGGCGTCCAGGGCCAGCACCTGAATCAGGCGAGCCAGCACGTGGGCCAGAGGCAGGAAGAGAATTGACGAGTTGCGGGGGTTTGCAATCTCGCTTTCCACGAAGCGCGTGTTGGCGCTCAGGTTCAGGAAATTGCCGTGGGTGAGCGGGCAACCCTTGGGACGGCCGGTCGTGCCGGAGGTGTACACAATGGTCGCAATGTCATCGCAGGTGGCGCGGGTACGTGCCTGCTCAAGCTGCTCGTCGCTGACCTCGGAAGCACGGGCGCTCAGCTCATCCAGGTCGCCGTTCTCGATGACCCAGCGGTGCTTCAGCTGCATGGGTTCTTCGGTGGATGCAGAGAGCTCCTCGGCCTCCTTGATGCGGCCCAGCAGCTTCTCGTCCTCGACGAAGACCGCGGTGGCCTCGGAGTGGGAGAGCGCCCAGGCGGCCTGGGCGGGTGCATTCGTTTCGTAGACCGGCACGGAGATAGCGCCGGCGTACCAGATGGCGAAGTCGATTACGGTCCACTCGAAACGGGTACGGCTCATAATGCCCACGCGGTCACCCGGGTGGATACCCGCGGCAATCATGCCCTTCGCCAGGTCGGCCACCATGCGGTAAAACTCGCTGGCGCGTACCGGCTGCCAATTGCCCGGGGACATCTGGCGACGGTACAGCACGGGGTCCGCGCTGTTGGCGCGGTGACGCTCAACGAGGCTCGTGAGGTTCAACGAGGGGTCGACAATGACCTCTGCGGGGGAAGAAAAGACTTTCATGATGCGCCTTTCGGTTGGGGCGGCCTCTGCACGGTCCCGGTGCGGCTCTACGGGAGTCGCGGGGTGGAATACGGTACTGCGCCTACGGGGTGATGCGGTCCGCGGGAGCAGAGCGGTGGGCTATCTCGGTGACAAAATCCTGGAGCGAGGCGAGCACATATTCGGCGTCGTAGTCGAGCGTCGCCACGTGGTAGCTACGGGTTAGCCATCTAAATTCTACAGGAGCTGAACAATGTTCGAGAAAATATTTATGGGAGCTATCGGACACAGTGTGATCGCCCAGCGAGCGAAGGTACAGCACCGGTGCCTTCAGGCGCGGCAACAGCTCGCGGGTCTCGGCCCCCAGCAGGTGTAACTGATACACCGAGGCGGTGGGCGTCAGCCGGTACGCGCCCTCGCTCACGCCCGGAACGGCGATGTCCGAGCCCACCGATTTGAGCGCCGGCAGAAGCTTCGAGACGACCCCGGCGTGGCGCATCAGCGGGTTCACATCCACCATGTAGGGGTTAATGATTGCGGTGCCGAGCACCGGCAGACGCGCGGAGAGGTTCACGGCCAGCGTGCCACCCATCGACATGCCGATGACGACGACCCGAAGGCCCTCGTCGGTGAGGCGACGGTAGGCGGACTCGACCGAGTCCAGCCAGTCGCGGTAATCCGTCAGGCGCATATCCTGCCAGCGGGTACCGTGCCCCGCGAGTAGCGGCATCTCCACGGGGTAGCCCAGCGCCGCGAAACGCTCGGCGATGGGGCGCATGCTGTGCGGGGAACCGGTGAAACCGTGCACGATAAGGATGCCCACGCCGGGCTCAGAAGCCCCAACCCCGCGGGAACCTTCGGCACTCTGAGGCTCCGGACGGAAGGATAGCGGGGAATGATCGAAGACATTGGGGGCGCCCCCGAAACGGTGCTCCAGCATCTCTCGCACCTCCCGGGTGGCCAGGAGGCGGCGCTCGCGGGCCTTGCGCCGCATACGCTTAATCGGCTCAAGCGAGCTATCAAAAATACTCATGGCCCTCCTTAGACAATGCCGGGGGCGCGGGCTAACGGCCGGCGCGGGGAGAGACGCGCATCGCCCCTCGGCCCTAGAATACCTCGCCCGCCTCGACGACACCTGTGAGGTGAGCCTGCCGGCGGAGGAGGACGACGGATTCAGCGGAGGGCGGAGCAGGTAGCCGACTCGTGCCGCACATTCGCCGTAATGCGAACGCGGAATACGGAGGTGGTCGGGGAGAACCGCAGGGACAGGCTAGAATTGAGCCGGGAATATTCAGAGAGGAGATCCCCATGCCGACCACCGCCCTGTACCGAAGCCTCAAGATTATTGGCTCGCCACTGCTGACGGGCCTGTACCACCACGAGGTGGTGGGGCTAGAGAACCTGCCCGAGGGCCCCTTCATCGTCGCCAGCAATCACCTGGCGTTCTGTGATTCCATTTTTATTCCGCTTGCGCTACCCCGCACCGTGAACTTCCTCGCCAAGAGCGACTACTTTACGACCCCGGGGATCAAGGGCCGAGCCATGGCTGCTTTCTTCCGCGGGGTGGGTCAGCTACCCATGGACCGTTCCGGCGGGCAGAAGAGCCAGGAATCCCTCGACGCCGGCGCGCGGGTTCTTGCCGAGGGCGGCATCATCGGCATTTATCCCGAGGGAACGCGTAGCCCCGACGGCCGCGGCTACCGTCCCAAGGTGGGCGTGGCCCGCCTGGCCCTCGAGTCACGGGTTCCCGTCGTTCCCATCGGGCAGATTGGCACCGACCTGATTCAGCCCTCCGGTTCGAACCGTATTCGTCTGCGCCACGATGGCGAGCCGATTCGTGTGCGCACCGTCATCGGCAAGCCCCTCACCTTCGAGGAGTACACCGCCGACGTCGAGATCAGCTACCGATCCCAGCGCGAGGTTGCCGATACCATCGGCGCGGCGATTCGCGCCCTGAGTGGGCAGGAGTACGTGGACGTCTACGCGGATCGCGTCAAGAAGCTCATGGCTGATAAGAGCATGAGTGCTGACGAGGCCGTGTCCCGACTGCAGAACGAGAAACGCTAGAGGGCGTAGGTAGACGGCACGGCCACGCGGGCCGACTAGGGGTTATCTGAATCCTGAGATGAAGCCCCGGCCCGGGGCGTTCGTAAACACCGCAAGAGTACAATATACCCATCTCTTCCCCGTCCGCGCGGGGTCGAGAGACGACGCACAAGACCATCCCGACGGAGTGAATGATGAGCACCCAGAACCTCAACACCGCGCAGACCGACGACCACGGTCTGGACAACTGGCGCGAGCTGCACATTGACCAGCAGCCCACCTGGAGTGAGCACGAAGATTTTGAAAGCACCATCGCCGAGCTGAACTCGGTGCCCCCGCTCGTCTTCGCCGGTGAGGTCGACGCTATGCGCCAGGCGCTCGGCGAGGTGGCCGAAGGCCGCGCCTTCCTACTGCAGGGCGGCGACTGCGCCGAGACCTTCGCCGGCGCAACCGCCGACAAGATTTCCGGCCGCGTGAAGACCATCCTGCAGATGTCCGCGGTGCTCACCTACGGTGCGTCCATGCCCGTGGTGAAGATGGGCCGCATGGCCGGCCAGTTCTCCAAGCCGCGCTCCGCAGACATGGAAACCCGCGGCGACGTCACCCTGCCCTCCTTCCGCGGCGAGACCGTCAACGGTTTCGACTTCACCCCCGAGGCCCGCGTGCACGACCCCAAGCGCATGCTGCGCGGCTACCACACCAGCGCTTCCACCCTGAACCTGGTGCGTGCCTTCACCAAGGGCGGCTTCGCCGACCTGCGCGCCGTGCACCAGTGGAACCGCGGCTTCACCTCCAACCCCGCCCACGAGCGCTACGAGAAGACCGCTAACGAAATCGGCCGCGCCCTCAAGTTCATGGAGGCCTGCGGCGTGAACTTCGAGGCCCTCAAGACCACCGACATGTACGTTGGCCACGAGGCCCTGGTTCTGGACTACGAGCGTGCCCTCACCCGCATCGATTCGCGCACCCAGCTGCCCTACGACACCTCCGCACACTTCCTGTGGATTGGTGAGCGCACCCGCGGCGTCGACGACGCACACGTGGACTTCCTCTCCAAGGTCCGCAACCCCATCGGCGTGAAGCTGGGCCCGACCACCACCGCCGAGGACGCACTTGCACTGATTGACAAGCTCGACCCGAACCGCGAGCCCGGCCGCCTGACCTTCATCACCCGCATGGGCGCGAAGAACATTCGCGAGAAGCTGCCCTCCATCGTCGAGGGCGTACAGGCCGAGGGCGCGAAGGTCGTGTGGGTGACCGACCCGATGCACGGCAACACTATCTCCGTGCCCTCCGGCTACAAGACCCGCCGCTTCGACGACGTGCTCGACGAGGTTCGCGGCTTCTTCGAGGTGCACGAGGCCCTGGGCTCGTTCCCCGGCGGTATTCACGTGGAGATGACCGGCGACGACGTGACCGAGTGCTTGGGCGGCTCCGACGCTATCGACGAGGCAGCACTGGCTGACCGCTACGAGTCCCTGTGCGACCCGCGTCTGAACCACTCGCAGTCCCTGGAAATCGCGTTCCTGGTCTCCGAGTACCTCAAGAACCGCGGTAACCGCGGCTAAGGACGCTTGCGTCTCATCGCTTCTCGTACGCCCTTGCGACGTACTAACGGGCCCGGCCCCTCAAGAGTTGAGGGGCCGGGCCCGTATCGTTTGGTGAAGACGGCGCTTAGCGAAGACAGCGTTTAGCGGCGAGGGTGCTTGGAATGCCCCGGGGTGAGGAGAGATTCTGGGCTAAGGGTTTGGTCCCCGGCGGGATCCCGTGAACCCCGATTCCCGATAAAACCCGATG
Source organism: Rothia sp. HMSC068F09 (assembly GCF_001812775.1). NCBI lineage: Bacteria > Bacillati > Actinomycetota > Actinomycetes > Micrococcales > Micrococcaceae > Rothia > Rothia sp. HMSC068F09. Next base: position 152,737 of record NZ_KV810424.1, on the reverse strand, counting down.
AATCCCGGCGGCTGAGCGTCTAGTAGCTCAGGCCGAAGAAGCTCGCGAAGTTCTTCCACCACTCCGACTGTAGGATGGAGGTCGCAAGCCACCACCCACTGAAGCTGGCGCTCATGCCCAGCAGAATCACCATCAGCGCCCACACACCCATCGCCGCGCCTGAGGGGGGAGGGGTGAGCTCACGTACCGGCAGTCGGCGGTCGCGGTGGAGAGCATCCCGCGACGTGAAGCCGGAGGAATCGGCGGAACCGGTGCTCCCGCCGGAATCCCGCCGAGAAGTATCAGGGGTGTGCGCCCCGTCCGATTCCTCGGTGCCTTTGGAGTAGTCGGGGTAGGCGTTGAGCGCGCGCTCGGCGTAGATGGGGGCGTACTCGCCGAAGGTCGAGATAAACTCCTGCTCGGTCTGCGGGCCGATGCCGACGGAGCCTCCGCCGCCGGCGGACGGCGCGGCGGGCGCATCGGGTGAGGCACCGGAGCTTTGGGCCACCTCCGACCCCCGCGAATCATCGGACTCATTGGGCTCGCCGGTATTAGAGGCAACCGAAGCCTCGGGGGCCGAACTCTTGAGCGGGGGAATACCCTCGGGGTTGAGCACCGAGTCCTCCGCGTCCACATCGGCCAGGTGCACCTCCTCCCGAGAACCGGTGAGCAGGCTATCCGGAGAATAAACGTCGTAGGCGAGCAGGTCCCCGGCATCGCTAAACGCGCTGATGGGGGTGTTGCGCACCATCTGTCCCGCGCCGCTGCGCTCGGCGATCTCGGCCACCGCCTCCCACAGGGTTGAGGTAGGCTCCGGGACGCTCGGAGCGCGCCAGGACAGCTCGGACTCGCCGAGAGCTTCGGCAACCTCCTTGAGGGAGGCGAAAAGCTCGGTGGCGTCCTCGGGGCGGGCCTGCGGCTGCTTGCGGGTGCACCAGGCGATAATTCCAGCCACGTCGCGGTCGATGCCCGGGGCGATATCGCCGAGCGGGGGCATCTCAATATTGGCGTTGTGGTACAGCACCTGCTGGTCGTTCTCCAAACCCACGAAGGGCAGGCGTCCCGCCAGCATGCGGTACATCATGACGCCGAGCGCGAAGATATCGGCCTGCGCGCCCACCTTCACCTGCGGGTCCAGGACCTCCGGCGCCACGTAGGCGGGAGTACCCATGGGGGCGCCGGAATCCACCTGATCGTCGCGGCGTGACAGACCGAAGTCCGTCAGCTTCACCTGGCCGTTGGCGTCCAGAAGAATATTGCCCGGCTTAATATCACCGTGCAGGTAGCGGTTGGCGTGCACCTCCGAGAGGGCATCCACCACCGGCAGCAGAACATCCAGCGCCTCGCCCAGGCTCAGGGCGCGCCGCGTGCGCAATAGCTGGCTGAGCGTGCATCCGTGCACATATTCGAGCACGATATACATGACCATCTGCCCGGCCACGTACTCGGTGCCCGAAGAGATGACACCCACCGTGTGTCCGCCGCCCACCTGGCGCATCGAGCGTTCCTCGCGGTGGAATTTCTGCCGGTTGGCGGCGTCCTGCGCCAGGGAAGGGGAGAGGATTTTGAGCGCCACAGGATTGTTCGACCACAGATCCAGCGCGTAGTAGACCTCGCTCATGCCACCCCGCCCAATGAGCGAGCCCACCTGGTAGTGTCCCTCGATAATGGCGCCACTCAGCCACTCCGAAGAGCCGACCGTGGCACCCTGTGCGGGCGCGGTGGTGGCCGGAGGAACAGTAGAAGAGGCGGGAGGATGCGAGGGCGATGAGTGAGTGTGCGCGGAAGAACGGGGGCGCGGGAGGGGAATATTCATACGGCCTCTATCTTATCGCTCGGCCCAATCGCGCAGCGGGGAAAAGGTCATCGGGAGGGCAATACTCAGCTGATTCTAAGGCAACCGCCTGAGCGGATTGTGACGCTCCGCGCGGCTGAGCGGGTCGAAAGTGGTAAATATGAGTCGGCTCTGGCACTCTTAAAAGGTGACTAACGAAAATATTGCTCAGACCTTCGCCCTCGTCGGCGATTGGGTCACTATTCCCGATATTGCGCAGGCCCTCGATCTGAAGGTGACCCGCGTGCACAACCTGATTTCTGACGGTACGCTCATCGCCCTGCGCGACCCCGAAACCAACGTGCGCAAGGTTCCCGCGCTGTTCCTGAACGGTTCGCGCGTGCTGGAATCCCTCAAGGGCACCCTCGTGGTGCTGAAGGACTCCGGCTTCAGCGATGAGGAAGCCATCGTCTGGCTGTACACCGAGGACGAATCCCTGCCCGGCCGCCCGATCGACGCACTGATTGACGGCCGCAAGACCGAGATTCGTCGCCGCGCCCAGGCCCTGGCCTGGTAGCACCGGAGGGTAGCGCCGCAACGCGGAGGCGCAGGGGGCCGGTAAACACTCCGGCCCGGGTGCTCTTCGCACGGCGGGAACTCAACTGATAAAACAGCGGATGGGGTAGCGTGAACGCTACCCCATCCGCTGTCGTTTAACGGTCTCTTCGCTGCGCCTCGCCGCTATTCCTACGTCTTTTTCACGCCCCGCGGTGAAGGCCCCGCGGGCTGAAAACACGCCCGTTTAGGACTTGCGACGTAGCGCGCGGTCCACGATATCGCTCAGCGCCGCGCGCACGAGCTCGTCGAGCTCCAGCGCATCCAGAGCCTCAAAGACCGCATGGGACTTCTGCTCAATCAGCCGCTCGTGCTCGGCGAAAGCACCCGAGGACACCATGAGCTCACGGATGCGCTCCACCTGCTCATCGCTCAGGTTGGGGTTGCCCAGGCTGTCGTGCAGGAGCGCTGCCTCCTGCTCGCTGAGGGCCGCGGAGGTCAGCGCCACCAGGACGGTGCGCTTACCCTCGCGCAGGTCGTCACCGGCGGGCTTGCCGGTCACCTCGGGATGACCGAAAACGCCCAGCTCGTCGTCGCGCAGCTGGAAGCCCTCACCGAGCGGCAGACCGAAGGCCCGGTAGCCTGCCAGCACCGGATGCTCCTCGCTGATTGCGCCGGCCCCGCTCTCCAAAGCCCGCGCCTGCAGGGCCAGGGCCCCACCGATCGTGAAGGGGTGCTCGCACGAGTACTTGGCGGACTTGAAGCGGATCACGTTGAGCGCTCGTTGCAGGGCCGAACTGGCATCTTCGGTGTCGAGCACCTCGGAGTAGACGTCCAGGTACTGCCCGGCCAGAACCTCAGAACGCATACGGTCAAAAATAATGCGCGCAGGGGCGCCATAAATCGCTCCCTCACCCAGGGACGCGAAAACCTCGGCAGACCAGGCGAGGGTCAGGTCGCCGGCAAGAATACCGCCGGTCAGACCGTAGTTGAAGGCGTCGCCGCGCCAGTTATTCTGCTCGTGCGCGGCCTCGAAACGCTTGTGCACGGAGGGGGCGCCGCGGCGGGTGTCGGAGCGGTCGATGATGTCGTCGTGAATGAGCGCGGAGGTCTGGAATAGCTCCACCGCCATGCCGGCCTTCACGATGGACCAGGTGCCGCGGTTCTCGGTCACGGGTGCGCCTCCCGCCCCGCGCCAACCCCAATAGCTCAGCAGGGCACGCAGACGCTTGCCGCCGGTAGAAAGGGATTCGATGGCCTCCAGCAGGGGGAGGGTCTCGGGGGAGATGCCCTCCAATAGTTCGCGCTGCGCGGCAAAGAACTCGGCCATCAGGGTATTGAAGGCGTTCAGGTAGGCGCTCTGCTCATTTTCGAGAGCCTCGGCGATGCCTGCGGGCAGCTCTGCGGAGCCTCCGGCGGGGGAAGGGGTCGTCATACTATCCTCGGTGTACGTGGGGACGATGGGCATGGGTGCGGTGTGCACCCCTCTAGCTTAGTGGAGAAACGCGTCACACGGGGTATTTGCGAATATGTTTACTAATATTTGGGAGCTTAATTCGTAGACGTGTGCTATATTTGGGGTGTGGTGAAAGCTGTCGAAGGGAGGTTGAGGGGTGAGTAAGCCGGGCCGCGATAATGCGCGCGTCATTATGCATCTCGATATGGATGCCTTCTTTGTCAACGTCGAACTCCTCGAGAACCCCTCGCTTCGGGGTAAGCCCATTATCGTTGCGCCGACGGGCCCTCGCTCAGTGGTATGCTCGGCCTCCTATGAGGCGCGCGCCCACGGGGTTCATTCGGGCATGCCTCTCAGCTGTGCCCTCTCCGAGGTTCCGCACGCTACGGTCCTTCCCCTGCGCGCGGATTACCGGTACTATTCCCGAGCCGTCATGGATATTCTGCGTGACCTTAGCCCGCTGGTAGAGCAGGTGAGCGTGGACGAGGCCTTCGTGGATCTTACGGGCGCCCACCGGCACGGGCAGGACCCCGTGCAATTGGCGCAGCGGGCGCGTGAGCGCATCGCGGGGGAACTCTCCCTGCCCTCCTCGGCGGGGGTGGCTCCCAATAAACTGCTGGCCAAGATGGCCTCGACCGGCAGTAAGCCCAACGGCCTATGGGTCGTGCCGCCCGGCCGCGTGCAGGAATTCCTCGACCCGCGCCCGGTCTCGGCGCTGTGGGGCGTGGGCTCGAAAAGCACAAAGCTTTTGGCCGGCTACGGAATCCAGACCATTGCGCAATTGCGGTCCATGAGCATCGAGTGGCTTCGGGACCGTTTCGGCACCTCCCACGGGGAATACCTCTGGACTGTTGCGAGGGGCATTGATGACCGGCCCGTCCTGACCGAACGCGATGAGAAGAGCATGGGTGGCGAGCATACCTTCTCCGAAGATACCGCCGATGCCGCCGCCATCAGCGGGGTTGTGCGCGAGCTGAGTCTCAAGCTCGGGCGGCGTCTGCGCGAATCCGGTCGCCTCGCGGGGCGGCTGAGCCTGAAAATTCGCTATGCGGGTTTCGAGACCCACACTCGATCCGTGCCCCTCAGCTCGCCCCTGGATTCGGGGATGCGCATCGCCGAGCTGGCGCTGGAGGCGCTGCGGGCCGACGGAATCCTGACCGGGGACGAGGCACCGCGACCCATCCGCCTGGTTGGCGTGCGGGCCGAGAAGCTGGCTCGCGCCGAGGACGGGGTGCAGCAGGCTCTCTTCGAATCCATCGAGTACAAGCCCGCCGGGCGGGGGTCTAGGAACCGGGGGAGCGGAGGCGCGGTGAACCTCGGGGATCTGAACTCCCGATCGTCGAAGCTCGCGCCGGAGGCTACCGAGGCGGTGCTCGTGAAGGCCGGTCGCTGGTCCGAGGTTGAGCACGTCATGGACGCGATTCAGCGGAAGTACTCGGCCGAGAGCATCAAACCGGCCTCGAGGGTTGCGCTACCCGACCGGAAGACCGACGGCCGCTCGGGAGGGGCCGAGGCGGGCTCTGCAGAAGAGGCTCGTGACGGATAGAGGGACAGGGGGAATCGGTGGACCATCGTAGCGGCGAAGGCTGAAAGAAATGGGCGGCTGGTGAGTTCCCCGGCCCCGTCGCCTCCACGTGTCGAAATAGCCCCAAAACGGTTCGTAAAATAAGTAGCTGATGGGCTAAAAATAGTGCGTTGCTCGCGCCTTGCGCGGTAGGATGGAACCAAAGAGTGCGCACGCGCCACGGGGTGCGTTTCAACCCGCTGTGGATACCGGCGCGAACGCGTTGTCAGAAAGACAAAGGAGAACACGATGGCACTGTCCGAGCGTGAACAGAAAGTTCTTGAGCAGCTCGAAGAACTCATGAGCAATGAGGATCCGAACTTTGCCTCGTCCATGTCCTCCACCGGCAATACTGCTCCCGTATTCAGTGCTCGACAGTTGGCGCTCGGAATTCTCTGCGTGCTAATCGGTCTGGGCATTATCATTGGTGCCGTCGCCTCTCACCTCATCTGGCTGGGCGTGCTCGGCTTCCTCTTTGCAGCCTTCGGCGTGTACTTCGCCAGCACCAGCAAGAAGACCCCCGTGGATTCCTTCCTGGGAGGCAAAGCCGGCGGTGCCGCCCGCGCCCGCTCCCGCGAGCAGAAGGAGCGCTCGGCCTTTATGAACCGCCTGGAGGAGCGCTGGGACGAGCGCAACAACGGTCAGAACTAAAACCCGCTGATGGCCCGGGACAGCAGGTTTCGGACCGAAGATACCGAGGTGAAAATACCGAGGTGAAAATACCTGGCTAAGGATGCCGAGTTGAAGGGGTCAAGCCGGAACTCATAATGACTTTCCCAAGCGGAGGCGAGACGTATGTCTCGCCTCCGCTTTTTCGTGCCCGGTGTCTTTCTCCAAGTGGCCTTTTCTTGCTTGGGGGCTTGTGGGCTTCGCTTTCAATCCTTCTGCGTACAGCAGGCTGGTTGCCCCGGGTGAAGGCATATATAGCCCGCCCGGAATAGGCGCTAACTCCTTTTGTGTGTGCCTCGCGCCACTCTGCTGTTGTGTATCTAAGTTCTGCCGCTAAATGGCTCTAACCTGTGTAGAAGCTGTGCGCTGAGATAAAAAATGCAAAAGAAGGAATAAAAACCCTAAAAGACCTTCCTCGAGGTGGGGGAGGTGGTGGAAAGTGGGGTAAAGTGGAGGAGAAGGCTGAAGCCCCCTCCCTCAGCCGTGCCCCGCACCCGTTTCCACTGTGGTGCAGGGCGCACGTCGTATTCTTCCGTTCGCTCCGCAAGCGCCATCGGAAGGGACGTGAGGCGAGGGCGCACGACAGGCTCAGCATCAGGCACACACGGGGGAGGTGACGCGAATGTTCCTGGGAACCTATTCGCCACGAATGGACGCCAAAGGGCGCATCATCCTCCCCGCCAAATTCCGTGAGGAACTCTCAGCAGGCCTCGTTCTGACCCGCGGTCAGGAACGATGCCTGTACGTTTTCCCCTCCGCGGAATTCGAGCGCATCCACGAGCGGATGCGCAGCGCACCCCTGCCGGGGCGAGCCGCCCGCGACTTCCTGCGAGTATTCCTCTCGGGAGCCTCGGATGAGCTACCCGATAAACAGGGGCGCATCACCATCCCTCCGATTCTTCGGCAGTACGCCGGGCTTGGCGACCAGCTTGTGGTCATCGGGTCCGGAACCCGGGCGGAAATCTGGGACGCCTCCGCCTGGGAGGAGTACCTGGCCCGCACGGAAGCCGAGTTCGCGGCCCTGGATGAAGACCCCTTCAGCCCCCTGCTCTAACGACTCGACAACTCGTCGAATCGGCAGAGACACGGAGTCTACAGGAACGCCGATTCGGCAGGGCGATAAATCGGTGCGGACCCGATGCGCGGTCTGCGCCCCCCCCACACGCTTTATCGACACACCACTCACCACCACGCAGGATTACCTCACACAGGAGCACCCATGAGCGTAGAACGCGCCCCCGAAGCCGGCACCTCCGGCTCCTCGGTGAAGGTCACCGGCGCCTCCATCGACAATCTTTCCGAGCGTGACGCCAGCGAGCGCCACGTGCCCGTCATGCTGGACCGCTGCATCAACCTGCTGGCACCCGGCATTGAGCGTGCCGTGGAGGAACGCGGAACCGCCTACGTGATTGACGGAACCCTGGGCATGGGCGGCCACTCCGAGGCGCTGCTGGAGCGGTTCGAGAACCTGGTGCTCATCGGTATCGACCGGGACCTGCAGGCCCACTCCATCGCGGGGGAGCGTCTGGCACGCTTCGGCGAGCGTTTTGTGCCTGTACACGCGGTCTACGACGAAATCGACCGCGCCATGGAAACCGCCGGGGTGCAGGAAATTGACGGCGTCCTGCTGGACCTGGGCGTCTCCTCCATGCAGCTGGACGAACGCGCCCGTGGCTTCGCGTACTCCTACGACGCACCCCTGGACATGCGCATGAACTCCGAGGACGAGCTCACCGCGCGCATCGTGGTCAACGAGTACAGCGAGGACCAGCTGCGCCGCATTATCCGCAATTGGGGCGAGGAGAAGTTCGCCTCGCGCATCGCCCGCGCCATCTGCGCTGCCCGCGCCAACGCGCCCCTGGAGACTACCGGCGAGCTCGTGCGCATTATTCAGAAGGCGGTTCCCGTCGCGGCCCAGCGTACCGGCGGCCACCCCGCCAAGCGCACCTTCCAGGCGCTGCGCATCGAGGTCAACCACGAGCTGGAGGCGCTCGAACGGGCCGTTCCCGCGGCCCTGGATGCGCTGAACCTGGGCGGCCGATTCGTTGCGATGAGCTACCACAGCCTGGAAGACAAAATCGTGAAGCGCGCCCTCACAGCCGAGGCGACCTCCAAGGCGCCGAAGGGATTCCCCGTGGAACTCGAGGAGCACAAGCCCACGATCAAGATTATTACCCGCGGCGCGGAGCCGCCCACTGAGGAAGAGATTGCGCAAAACTCTCGTGCGGCCAGCGCCAAACTGCGCGCAGCCGAGAAGATTCGAATCCCCGCCCAGTAGCGATTTGCTCGCCCGCAGACGACAGACGCTAGTAACCACCTAAGACGAAGATTAGAGAGCGAATGAGCACCCAGCACGCATCCCAGCGCCCCACCCGCGCCCAGGGTACCCCGCGGACTCGACGCGCCGGTTCTTCGCGCCCCTCGGCGGGTGCATCCGGCGCTCTGAGCTCGAGCCTGGGCTCCTCGAACGCCTCGCACAGCGCGGGCGTGACCCGCACCTCCAAGGGCGTACATTCCGGCCGTACCCGTAGCGCGCGGGTGGATCCGGTTACCGCTTCTCAGCCCGTGGTTCGCCCGGCAAGCACCGCCGCCTCCCACGGGGGTAAGCGCACCGCGGGCCACGTTCCCGGACCGGTACGTGCCGCGGCCCGAACCGAGGAACCGCGCGAGGAAGAGGTCGTCACCCGACGCACGCCGCTGTCCGCGGTGACCCGCCGCGCCCGCCGATTGAGCCCGCCGACCATGCTGGCCGTTTTTGCCGCTATCCCGCTGACCCTGATTTTTATCCTGCTGCTCAACGTGCTGATCGTGACCCGACAGTATGACATGGTGGACCTGCGCGCGCAGGAACAGCGTCTCGTGCAGGAGAACCAGGCCCTGCAGCAGGAGATCGGTTTCAAGGAGGCGCCCCAGGACCTGGCGGTGCGCGCGAGCGCCCTGGGCATGTTCGCCAGCTCCTCGCAGGCCACCCTGAACCTGCAGACCTCCAAGATTGAGGGAACCCCCGCCCCCGTGGCCAGCCCCACCGGCAAGGCCGCGACCAAGGAACAAAACCTGATTGCGCCCCCGGCCGCAGGCTCCGAGGAGAGCTACGCCAAGAGCGTGGTGGATGCGGATAAGACCACCCAGCAACGTCACGCAAGCGCGACCGCGAGCGCCTCGGCGAGCGCAACGGCTAGCCCCGCCGCGGCCAATAACGCCGCGAACAGCGGGACCTCGCAGAACAGCGCTACAAACAACGGCGCGGCGCAGCAGTCCGCCCAGCCGAGCGCCTCCGCCGCTGCGAACGCCGCGAACACGAATAACGGTGCCGCTAACGGCACCGCACAGAACGGCCAGGCCACCCGCTAGCCGCCCCCAACCGACACCCCACACAGCACGAGAACCGCGAAAGGATATCCCCGAATGAGCTTCGACGCGCGCCATCACGCGAACGAACCGGCATCCGGGAAGCCGGACCTGACCCGCCGAGGCTTCCTGGCCGGCGCGGCCGCCACCGGTGCCCTGGGCGTCATCGGCGTAAACCTTTTCGTGCGCCAGGGCTTCGACCCCGGCGGGGTTGCCAACGCCTCGCGCCAGAAGCGCCTGCGCTCGCAGGTGCTTCCCGCAGCGCGCGGGCAGATTCTCGACGTTAACGGCAACGTCATGGCCCGCTCGGTGCAGCGCTACAACCTCACCGCGGACCAGACGGCCGTCGCCACCTTCAAGCGTTACAACGAGGACCGCACCCAGAAGATTGAGGTCACCCCCAACCAGCTGGTGTACGAGATGGTCGATATTCTCAAGACCGTTGACCCGGGCATTACCGACGAGTTCATCAAGTCCAAGCTGGACGGCACCTCAAAGTACTCGGTGATCAAAGCAAATATCACCCCGGAAATTTTCAATAAGATTGATGCCCTGGGTGCGCCCTTCATCTACGGTGAGGCGTTCTCTCAGCGCCTGTACCCCAACGGTAGTGTGGGCGGTTCCGTGGTCGGTAAGTACAACATTGTTGAAGAGGCAGACGGCAACGGTACGGGCGGTACGGTGTCCCGTAACTACTCCGTGGGCATTGAGCGTGTCTTTGAGAAGGAGCTTGCCGGTACCCCCGGTGAGCGCACCTACGAGATTAGCGCTGATGGCGTGCGTATCCCCGTAGCGAAGGAAGAGCAGCGCCTGGCGGTGGACGGTAAGAATATTCGCCTAACCATTAACCGTGATGTGCAGTATTTTGCGCAGCAGGTGGTGCGTGCCCGCGCCGAGGAGCTGAAAGCTGAATGGTGTACCGCCATTGTTATGGATGTGCGTGACGGCTCCATTTTGGCTCTTGCTGATTCCTCCACGATGGACCCGGGCGCGGCAACCATTGAGGACGCGGCGGACATGACCCCGCGCGCTATTTCGCAGAGCGTGGAGCCCGGTTCGACCGAGAAGATGCTAACTGCTTCGGCGCTGATTGAGCAGGGCCTGACCACCCCGACGAGCGTGTATGACGTGCCCGCGACCCTCACGATTGACGGCCAGACTTTCAAGGATGCGTTTGAGCACGGGGCGCAGCGGCGTACTTTCTCGGGCATTATTCATGACTCGATGAACACCGGTACGGTGCTGGTCGGTCAGAAGCTCAGCAAGGAAGAGCGCTACAACTGGTTGAAGAAGTACGGCGTCGGCGAGTTTACCGGCATTGAGCTGACCGGTGAGGAGCAGGGTATAATCGCTGATTGGCGTGATTGGGATGGCCGTCAGCAGTACACTGTGCTGTTCGGTCAGGGTGTTGCGCAGACTCCTTTGCAGACCGCCATGATTTTCCAGGCGCTGGGCAATAAGGGCGTTCGTCTGAAGCCGCGCATTGTGGACGCGATCATTGACGCCGACGGTACCGAACATAAGCGTGCCGTAGAGCCTGGCGAACGCATGGTCAGCGAGGAGACTGCCGCTTCCTGCCTGACTCTCATGGAGAATGTGGTGGAGCAAGGCCACGCCCGTCCGGCGAAGGTGACCGGCTACCGCGTGGGCGGTAAGACCGGTACTGCGGAAACTCCGAGTGAGAAGGGCGGCTACGACGGCAACACGACGTCCTTTATTGGTGTGGCGCCGATTGAGAACCCGCAGTTCTTGGTGGCGGTGACCATGCAGCGTCCTGAGGGTAGCGTGGGTGCGAACGGTACGACGGCTGAGTTCTCCAAGATTATGGAGAAGACCCTGCACACCTATAATGTGCCGCGTTCTACCGGTGAACCGGAGTTGATTCCGCTTTTTGCTGAGGATAGCCCCAATAAGACGAGCTAAAGGCGAGCGGGGGAGAGGTTCCCGGTAGCTGATTCGTGATGAAGAAGCCCCGGGACTGAACACCTGTCGAAGCCTAAAGACCGTAGAATATTGAATGACCCTGTGTGCCTTGAGCGCATTGACCATACAGAGCTCACCGCTTCGGACAGCGGAGAGGAAAGAAGGACGATGGATACCGCATCTCACGCACCCGGCCAGAACCTGCTGGGCGGCGACGCTCAGACTCTGCGCCCGAATTCTGTGCGCCCGGTGAGTTTGGCGCACCTTCGCGAACATCTGCAGGGATTGGGTGCTCAGGTGAGTTCCCAGCTGGCTAGTGGCGTTCAGGGTTCTGAATCCGGTGATTCTGTTGAGGTTACCGGTATTAGCATGGACTCCCGAGGTGTTCGCCCGCAGGACCTGTACGTGGCTCTGCCCGGTGCGAAGGTGCACGGTGCGCAGTTTGCTGAGGCCGCGTTGAATCTGGGTGCTTCCGCTATTTTGACGGATGCTGCCGGTGCGCAGCTGCTGGGTGAGGCGCCGGTGCCTGTCCTGGTGACTGAGAACCTGCGCGAGTATGTCGGTCCGTTGGCTGCGCTGATTTATGGTTCGGCTTCGTTCCCCGCTACTCACCGTTACGCGGTGACCGGTACGAACGGTAAGACCACCTCCACCTACATGTTGGAGTCGGTGTTCCGCACCGGCCTGGGTGTGAAGACGGGTCTGATTGGCACTATTCAGATTCTGATTGATGGTGTGTCGGTTCCTTCGAAGATGACCACCCCGGAGTCTCCTCACGTGCATTCTCTGCTGACGATTATGGGTCAGCATCAGGTGCGTTGCGCCGCAATGGAGGTGTCATCGCACGCGATTGATTACCACCGTGTGGACGGCGTGAAGTATGCGGTTGCTGGCTTCACGAACCTGACCCAAGACCACCTGGATCTGCACGGCACCATGGAGCATTATTTCGAATCGAAGGCTCAGCTGTTCACTCCCGAACGCGCCGAGCTGGCTGTGATTACTGCTGATGATGAGTGGGGCGAGAAGATGTTCTCCGCCGCTTGCGAGCAGATGGGCGCTGAGCAGGTGCACCGCCTGGTGACTGCGCGCGGTGCCGGTCTGGCTGAGGTGCCCGCAGAGTTTGGTGCCCGCGACTGGGCTGTGGTGAAGGTTCAGCGTGAGGGTCTGGGCCACCGATTCCACGTGGCTAATGGCGCCGGTGAGAGCGTTGAATGCTACACCGGTCTGCCCGCTGACTTTAACGTTTCGAATGCTGCACTGGCGGCTCTCATGGCGTACCTGGACACTGACTCCGCTGAGCGTGCGCATCTGCTCCCTGAGCTGGCGTCCGGTTCGGCTCTGACTCCGGTGGTACCGGGCCGTATGCAGCTGATTTCTTTGGCTCCGCACGCGATTGTGGACTTTGCACACAACCCGGACGGTCTGACCCGTGCCCTGGAGGCGATGGACCGCCCCGGTGGGGGTAAGGTCATGATTGTTTTCGGTGCGACCGGTGAGCGTGACCAGCTCAAGCGCCCGATTATGGGTGCGATTGCGGCACAGTATGCAGATATTGTGGTTGTGACTGATGACGACCCGCACGGTGAGGCGCCCGAGCCGATTCGTGCCGCCGTTGAGGAGGGCGCGCAGAAGGCTGAGAACCGCCGAGCCACCCAGATCCTGAATATTTCTCCGCGTGCCGCCGCTATTGATGCGGCAATTGCCCTGGCGGGCGAGCACGACGCCATCCTGATTGCTGGCCGCGGCCACGAAACCGAACAGGATGTTGACGGCGTGGATATCGCCCTGGACGACCGCGTTGAAACCGCCCGTGCCCTGCGTGCGCACGGTTTCGAGATTCTGCCTGATTACCAGCGCATGCTCGATGAAAGTGACTCTAAGACCGCTGAAGGTATGGTGAAGAATGATTAAGCTCAGCGCCGCCCAGATTATTGAGGCAACCGGCGGCACCGCTATCGGCCTGGAGGGCCGTGAGGAGCAGGTGTACGCAGACTTCGCCACCACCGACTCCCGCGAGGTGCAGACCGGTACCCTGTTCGTGGCGAAGCCCGGCGCGGTCACTGACGGCCACAGGTTCATCCCCATGGCGTTTGAGAGGGGCGCGACCCTGGCGCTGGTCGAGCGTGAAGTACTCGACGAGCAGGGCGTGCCCTACCCGAGCATCCAGGTGCCCGATGTGGTGCTGGCGATGGGCGATTTGGCGCGCTATTCCATTGAGCAGATGCGCGCTCAGGGTGAGCTGACCGTTATCGGTATTACCGGTTCTGCCGGTAAGACCACCACCAAGGACCTTCTTGCCGCCATTTTCACCCCGGAGGGCCCGACCGTTGCCCCGGTCGGCTCCTACAACAGTGAGGTGGGCGTGCCCCTGACCGTTTTCCGTGCGGATGAGTCCACCCGCTACCTGGTCATTGAGATGGGTGCGGACCGTGTGGGCAACATCGAGTACCTGGCGAATATTGCGCACCCCGATCACGGCGCAATCCTGAAGGTTGGTACCGCGCACGCTGGCGAGTTCGGCGGCGTGGACAATATTGAGCGTACTAAGGGTGAGCTGGCTGAGGGCGTTCAGCCGACCGGCTCCCTGGCTCTGAACGCTGACGATGAGCGCGTGCTGCGCATGGCGTCGCGTTCGGTTGCCCCCATTACTTACTTCGGCGTGGGTGAGAAGACCGGCGCGAACGGTCAGCCCTACGAACGCTACGTGGCGGCGCTGAACCTGCGCACCACCGACGCTGGTTGCCCCGAGTTCACTCTGCGCCTGCCCGACGGTAGCGAGTACGAGATCTCCTCGCAGCTGATCGGTGAGCACCACGTGCACAACCTGCTGGCTGCGGCGACGATTGCCTACAACAGCGGTATTTCGGGTGAGAAAATCGCTCGCGCGCTCAACAAGGCGGCGGCGGCTTCGAAGTGGCGTATGGCTCGCACCGACCGTGCTGATGGCGTGACCGTCATTAACGACGCATACAACGCGAACCCCGAGTCGATGGCAGCGGCACTGCGCACTCTGGCGCAGCTGGGCCGCACCGTTGACCCGGCGACCGGTCAGCCGCACCGCACCTGGGCCGTGCTGGGCGCCATGCTGGAGCTGGGCGATGTGTCCGTTCAGGAACACGATCACCTCGGCCGCCTCGTGGTGCGCATGAACATTTCGAAGCTCATCGCGGTCGGTGACATCGCTAAGCCCATCTACAACGCCGCGCACCTGGAAGGCTCCTGGGGCAATGAGGCGACCTGGGTTCAGACCCCGCAGGAGGCCGCCCAGATCCTGCGTGCCGAGCTGCGTCCCGGCGATATCGTGCTCTTCAAGTCCTCGAACGGCGCGAAGCTGGGCCTGCTGGGCGACGAATTCGCCTTCGCCGAGGAGAGCTTCGGCTCCGCCGAGGACGAGGCCCCGACCTGGCTTTCCGCCGGCGACTTTGTTGAGGCTACCGACCTGAGCGAGCACCTGGCCGCCCACCTGGACGGTACCGAGTCCAGCACCTCCGCACAGACCACCAACGAAGGGTAACGCTTCATGATTACCGTGTTGATTGCAGGAATCCTCGGGTTCCTTATCTCCCTGACCGCGCTTCCGGTGTTCATCAAGAAGATGAAGTCCCTCAAGCTCGGTCAGCTGATTCGCGATGAGGGCCCCGCCGCCCACCAGTACAAGGCGGGCACCCCCACCATGGCCGGCCTGATTTTCATCCCGGCGGCGATTCTTGCGTACCTGCTGACCATGGGCATTAGCGCCGTCTCCTTCGGCACCTCGCCGCTGCCGAGCGCCACCGCGTGGCTGACCATCGCCTTTACCCTGGGCATGCTTGGCGTGGGTGCTGCGGATGACATCATGAAGTTCCGCCACAAGGGCAACGAGGGCCTGACCGAGCGTCAGAAGACCATCGGCCTGCTCGCGGTGACCGTTCCCTTCGCCTTCCTGGCTTTCCAGTTCCCCAACGAGTCCGGCGCGCGCCCCGCATCCACCGCGATTTCCTTCGTGCGCGACCTGCCGATTGACCTCTTTGCCGCCGGTGCGGTGTTTGGGTCCATCCTGGTGGCCGTGTGGATTACCCTCATCTCCCTGTCGGGCACGAACGCCGTGAACTTCACCGACGGCCTGGACGGCCTGGCCGGTGGCGTGATGATGACGATCTTCTCGGGCTACCTGACCATCAGCATCTGGCAGTACGTGCACGCCTGCACCGCGGGCGCCGGCACCGCCTGCTACGACGTGCGCGACCCGGGTTCACTGGCGCTGATTGCCGCATCCTTGATCGGTTCCCTGGCCGGCTTCCTCTGGTGGAACGTCTCGAAGGCGCAGATTTTCATGGGCGACTCCGGCTCCCTGGCCCTGGGCGGTGCGATGGTTGCCTTCGCCCTGTTCACCCGCACCGAGCTCCTGCTGCTGGTCATGGCACTGATTCCGGTGCTGGAGGTCTTCTCCGTAATCGTTCAGAAGTTTGTCTTCAAGGTCAGCCGCAAGCGCTCGGTTGCGGCGGGGGAGAAGCCCCTGCACGCGCACCGTTACTTCCGTATGACCCCCTTCCACCACCACATGGAGAAGACCGGTCTGAACGGCAAGTACTCAATCGATAAGAAGGGCCTGGAGCCCGGCACCGTCAGCAGCGGCGAGGTGAACTCCGTGTTCCGCCTCTGGGTTGTCAACGCCCTGTGCGTGCTGGTGGCCCTGGCTCTCTTCTTCGGCGACTGGTTCTCTCAGACTTCTGGAGTGATTCACTAATGTCAACTATGGAACAGGACGCACTGCGCGCCCGCCGCGAGGCAAACGCCCAGGCGATTGCCGTCAACCCGGTGTACGAGAACGAGCGCCTCGCGCAGCTGACCAGCTGGGACGCCCCCTGGGCCGGTCTGCGCGTCGTGGTCGTGGGGATGGGCACCAGCGGTGACGCCGCCGCGGATGTGCTCGCGCAGCTGGGTGCGCGCATCACGGTTATCGACGGGGCAGACACCCCCGAGAAGCGTGAGCGCATCGAGGTTTACCGTAACGCGTACGGACCGGTGAGCGGCCTGTTCGGCCCCGAGCACATGCTCGCCCTGCCGCAGATTGAGGGGGAGGACCCCGAGCTGGTCGTGACCTCTCCGGGTATTCGCCCCGACCACCCCGTGATGCTGGATGCCTACGAGCGCGGTATCCAGGTGTGGGGTGACGTGGAGCTGGCCTGGCGCCTCAACGACCGTGCCGGCCGCCCCAGCCCCAAGTGGCTGTGCCTGACCGGCACGAACGGCAAGACCACGACCGTGGGCATGACGGATTCGATTCTGAAGGCCGCGGGCAAGAAGTCCATTCAGGTGGGCAACGTGGGCATGCCGATCGTGTACGCGATTGCCGACGACGAGCCCTACGAGTTTTTCGCGGTGGAGCTGTCGAGCTTCCAGCTGCACTGGACCTTCTCCCTGTCGCCCTACGCCTCGGTCGTGCTGAACATTGCCGAGGATCACGTGGATTGGCACGGTTCCTTCGAGCGTTACAAGGCCGATAAGGCCCGCGTGTACGAGAACACCCAGGTGGCCTGCATCTTCAACACCGACCACGCCGACACCCTGCGCATGGTGGAGGAGGCCGACGTGGTGGAGGGCGCCCGCGCGATTGGCTTCAGCGCCACCCAGATGCCTGCCGTGTCGATGCTCGGCCTGGCCGAGAGCATCATCGTGGACCGGGCCTTCCTGAAGAACCGCTACAACGAGGCGCTCGAGCTGGGCGTCGTGCAGGATTTGGCCCCCGCGCCGGGCAAGATGCCGGCCCAGTACACGGTCGAGAACGCCCTGGCCGCGGCCGCCCTGTGCCGTGCCGCCGACGTCGATCCGAAGGCCGTGGGTGCGGGTCTGCGTTCCTTCAAGACCGGTGCGCACCGCAACCAGCTGGTGGGGTACGCTGATGACATCATGTGGGTGAACGACTCGAAAGCCACGAACCCGCACGCGGCCAACGCCTCGATGAGCGGTTACCCCTCGCTGGTGTGGATTGCCGGTGGCCTGTCGAAGGGCGTGGAGTACGACGAGCTGATTACCGATCACGCTAAGCGCCTGAAGGCCGTGCTCATCATCGGCACGGATACCGCAGGCCTCAAGGCTGCCCTGGCCAACCACGCCCCGCAGGTTCCGACCTATAACCTGACCGCCTCGGTGGCCGACCCCTCGGACGGCATCGCCGTCATGAACGCCGCGGTGGCGAAGGCCGCCGAGATCGCTCAGCCGGGTGATACGGTGCTGATGGCACCGGCCGCGGCATCGATGGACCAGTTCAAGAACTACGCGGTGCGCGGCGAGGCGTTTGCGAACGCCGTGGCCGATCAGCTGGCCCAGTCGTAGCCTATTCGGCCCCGGCCGGTACCCTAGCGCGTAGCGGCGTTCGCGGCCCGTGCCGCCTAAGCCGCGCTCTCGGGGGTGGGACGTTTTGGGTTCCACCCCCGCCTCTTTTCCCAATTGTTATCGCCGCCGCGATTCATCGCTGTGGGTTGTGGCGTTCCAAGCCTTAGGAGGGCATGTGAGTACCAGCGCATCCTCGAAGCGTTCTGCGTCTTCGCGGGCTGGCCGTTCCGAACAGACCGGGCACGCCTCGTCCCCGTGGACTGCCCTGAAGGAGATGACGGCACCGGCCCGTTCGTTCGGCAAGCGCCTGTACCGCCGCGGTCTGAAGGCTGACCTGTGGGATGTGCCGGTCATGCTACTGGTGACGACCCTGGGCTTGGCGATTTTCGGCTGTATCATGGTGCTCTCGGCTTCGAGCGTCACCATGATTTCGCAGGGCCAGTCGCCGTTTTCTCAGGTGTCCTCGCAGATTCTCTTCCTAGTGCTCGGTGTGGTGGCGATGGCCGTCATTACGAATATTCCGGTGGGGTGGTATCACAAGCAGGCCGTGGTAAACGCGATGCTTGCTGTGGCCCTGGTGCTGCAGCTGGCGGTGGTGGTTATCGGCGTCGAGGTGAACGGTAACCGTAACTGGATTAAGCTGGGCCCCGTGCAGATGCAGCCTTCGGAGTTCTCGAAGCTTGCAATCGTGATGTGGTTGGCGTGGGTGTATAACCGCCAGGGCGATATTTCACGGAGCCTCTGGCGTACCCTGTTCCCCTCCATCTACGGCGTGGGCGCCCTGATTCTGCTGATTATGGTCGGCGGCGATATGGGTACGGCCCTGGTATACGGCTTCATTTTCCTGGGCATGATGTGGATGGCCGGTGCCTCACGCCGGTCAATGTTGCAGATTGGCGGCGCGGTTGCCGCACTGGCCCTGTTGGGCGTGTTGAGTAGCCCGAACCGCGTGGCCCGTATCTTCGGCATCTGGGGTGCGTGCACGAACGCTAACTGCGATCAGGCGAACTCGGGTGAGGTGGCGTTGGCGACCGGTGGCTTCCTGGGCGTTGGCCTGGGCCAGTCGCGACAGAAGTACAACTACCTGGCAGAGGCCCACAACGACTACATTTTCGCGATTATTGGCGAGGAGCTGGGCCTTCTGGGCACGATGGCGGTTCTACTGCTGTACGTGGGTCTGGTGTACTGTGCGGTGCGTATCATGCTGCGCACCGCCGATCCACTGGTGCGCCTGGCGACGGGCGGCATTATGGTGTGGCTGACCTCGCAGGCCATCATCAACATGGGCATGGTGTCCCGTATTCTGCCGGTGATTGGCGTGCCGCTGCCCTTTGTCTCCTACGGTGGTTCCTCGTTGCTGTCTTCGCTGTGCGCGGCGGGCCTGCTGCTGGCCTTTGCCCGGCAGACGCCCCTGCGAGGCGCGACAGCCCCGTCGAGCGTTGAGAACCAGAGCGCTCGCGAGATTCGCCGCGCAAACGCCGATTGGAAGCGCCGCCTGCCCCTGCAGGCTGTGGTGGAGCAGGAGGCCGCGGAGCGTGCCGAGGCCGGTGGCCACCTGATGCCGGAACAGCATCCGCTGTCGAAGCTGGGCAGCCTGAGCGGTTTTGTCCGGCGCTGGCTGGGCTTTGAACCGGAGCAGCGTCGCGAGTTGAAGCGCATCGAGCAGCAGCGTGAGGCGGAGCGCGCCCGCGAAGAGGCCCGTGCGGCTCGTGAGGAGGCGCGCCTGGCTCGTGAGGAAGCGGCCCGCGAGAAGGCTGAGAGGCAGAAGCTGGCTCGCCGTGCCCGGGAGGAGGCCGAGCGCCAGAAGGCCCGGGAGGAGGCCGAGCGGCAGAAGACGGACCGCGAGAAGGCGGCCCGCACGAGGGAAACCCGAGAGCAGAAGGCCCGAGAGCGCCGAGCCCCCGGCAAGGCTGCACCCCGCAAGGCTGCACCCGGCAAGGCCGAGCAGCCCCGACCCGCTCGTCCGGTTCAGCGTCCGGCCGAGCAGGGCTCGAAGGAGCAGCAGGCCCGAGGCCGGCGTCCCGGGCAGGGGGAGCGTCGTCGTCCGCAGAATCAGCGCGGTGGTCTACCCGCCGGCCTGCAACCCCTACATCCCGAGGACCGCGCCCGCCGAGCTCAGCGTCAGCAGCGTCAGCACGGTCAGTCGCCGCGCCGTCAGCCCGGTGGGGGAGAGCGGTAGAGAGATTTTCCGAGGTGGACAGCGGTCGAGAACGGCTCTACCTCTCGGCCCCGCGTTCCTCCAAAACGCCCCCGACCTGAGCTACAGCTCGAGGTCGGGGGCGTTCCGCCGAGCTCTGCGGTGCGGGGCGATAGCGTAAAATGATGCTGTACCGATGTATTGGGAGAGAGACCTATGACGAAGAAGGCACCCTCTATAGTCTTCGCCGGTGGTGGCACCGCCGGTCACATTAATCCGATGCTTGCGATTGCCCGCGCCGTTCGCGACCTTGAACCGAACGCCAAGATTCTGATGCTGGGCACCGCCGACAAGATGGAAGCCGAGCTGGTTCCGGCGGCCGGCTTCGATATCGAGTTCATTCCCCGCGCGGCCTTCCCCCGCAGCATTAATCGCGCGGCACTTGCCTTCCCCGCGAAGTTCCTGGGCGGCCTGTCGAAGACCCGCCGCATCCTTAAGGACGCCGAGGCCGACGTCGTGGTGGGCGTGGGCGGTTACGTGTGCCCGCCGGCGTACCTGTCTGCCTTCTTCTCGAAGATTCCCGTGGTCATTCACGAGGCGAACGCGAAGCCCGGCCTGGCTAACCGTCTGGGCGGCCGCTTCGCGAAGTTTACGGGTGTGGCCTTCCCCAATACCCCCTTCCCGCACGCGACCCTGGTGGGCATGCCCATGAAGGACGAGATTGCCTACCTGAACCGCGACGCGCACCGTTCGAAGGCCCGCCGCAACCTGGGCCTGGACCCGGAAAAGCCCACCGTTATCGTGACCGGTGGTTCGCTGGGCGCGCTGAGCCTGAACAACGCCGTGTCGGCCTGCCGTGATCGCTTCGCAGAGTGGGACTTCCAGATTCTGCACATCACCGGTAAGGGCAAGACCGTTCTGGACGAGAACGGCGAGCCCCTGAGCGCCCCGAACTATCGTCAGATCGAGTTCAGCAACGGCATGCAGGACGTATACGCCGCCGCCGATCTGCTGCTGGTGCGCGCCGGTGCGGCCACGGTGAGCGAGGTTGCCGCGGTGGGTGTGCCCGCTATTTTTGTGCCGCTCCCCATTGGTAACGGTGAGCAGGCCCTGAACGCTCGTTCCCTGGTGGAGGCCTCCGCGGCCCTGCTGGTGAAGGACGCAGAAGTCACCGGTGAGTGGTTTGCCCGTGAGATTCCGGAGCTGATGGCAAACCCCGAGGAACTGGAGCGCATGGGCGCTGCAGCCTATAAACTTGGTATCCGTGACGCGGCTCGCGTTATGGCCGAAGCAGTATTGAAGGCAGCTGAGAACTAATGACTGAACTGATGAATCTTGAGATGGTGCTGCCGGCACCCCTGACCCCGCCGTTCCCCGAGCGCCACGCGATGGACGCGCTGGGCCGTGTGCACTTCATCGGCATCGGCGGCGCGGGTATGAGCGCTATCGCCGCGCTGATGCTGCAGGCCGGCGTGACCGTGAGTGGCTCGGACCGTGCGGAATCTTCGGCCGTTGAGTCGCTGCGCGCCGCCGGTGCCCACGTGAGTGTGCCCCAGTCCGCCGAGAACATCGTTGACGTCGATACCGTGGTGATTTCCACCGCGATTCGCGAGGATAACCCCGAGCTGGCCGCTGCCCGCGCGCAGGGCCTTCCGGTTCTGCACCGCTCCGAGGCGCTGGCCGCCGTGATGGGGCTTTCGCAGGTGGTGGCGGTGGCCGGTACCCACGGTAAGAGCACGACCAGCTCCATGATTTCCGTGATGTTCGATCAGCTGGGCCGCAACCCCTCCTTCGCCGTGGGCACCGTAATCGCCGGTCGCGGCACGAACGCGCACCTGGGCGCGCAGGGCCCCGACTCGATTTTTGTGGCCGAGGCCGACGAATCGGACGGCTCCTTTGTGCGTTACCGCCCGGCTATTGCCGTGGTGACGAACGTTGAGCCCGACCACCTGGACTTCTACGAGACCGATGAGCGCGTCTTTGAGGCGTTCAACCGCTTCGTGGGTTCGCTGGCTCCCGGCGGTGTGCTGGTAACCTGCGCAGATGACGCCGGTGCAGCCTCCCTGGCCGCCCGTTCCCGCGCGGCTGGCGTGCCGGTCGTGACCTACGGCGAGTCTGAGGATGCCGACCTGCGCATCCGCGAGATTACGAGCGCGGGTTCCTCCTCCTCGTCGACGGTGGAGTGGTCCTTCGAATGTCGCGGTGAGCGCTTCGAGGGCAAGCAGGAGCTGGCGCTGAAGGTTCCCGGCATCCACAATCAGCTGAACGCCGCGGCCGCCTTCATCACCGCGCTGCTGACCGGTGCTCAGGGCCCCGAAATCGCCGCCGCCCTGGGCGAGTTTGTGGGCGCTGACCGTCGCTTTACGCTGCGCGGCGAGGTCGCGGGTGTGAAGGTCTTCGACGACTACGCACACCACCCGACCGAGGTGTTCCGTGCCCTGCAGACCGGCCGCACCGTGGCCGATGGTCACAACCTGTACGTGATTTTCCAGCCGCACCTGTTCTCGCGCACCCGCGAGTTCGCGAAGGAGTTTGCGGAGTCCCTGTCGATGGCCGATCGCGCCTACGTGCTGGATATCTACCCGGCTCGCGAGCAGCCCATTGAGGGCGTGACCAGCGAGCTGATTACGGGCGCCGGCTTCTCCGAGGTGCGCTACGCGACCGCGGAGAGCGCTATCGAGGACATCGCCTCGTACGCTCAGAACGGCGACATTGTGATGACCGTTGGCGCCGGCGACGTGACGGCTCTGGGCCCGCGCCTGCTGGAGGCCCTGCAGATTCGTCACGACGGCGACCTGACCAAGAAGTCGGAGGCTTAGGCTGTGCCGATGAGTCCCATGCCCCCGTCGGAGGGGCATTCGCGCGCGCCGAAGGCCCCGCGCTCGCGTGCTCGTCGGCGCGCCCAGGAGCTTGCGCAGGAACAGCCTGCGGTTCAGCACGCGGCGGAGGCGCAGCCCACCGCTGACGCGCAGACCCCCGCGGCCGGTGCCCCCGAGCAGAAGAAATCTCACGGGTCTGAGTCTCAGACCTCTGGTTCTCACTCGGGCACCGCCTCCACCGTGGGTCGTCGCCCCTCGGGGGCTACGATTCGCCCCACCAGCCCGGCTCGTGCCGAGAGCGTGGCCCTTGTGGACGGCGCGATTCGTCGCGTGCCCGCGGCTACCTCCGGTCCGCAGGAGCTCTTCGACGTGGAGGCCTTCGAAGATTCTCCCAAGGAGACCGAGAAGGTATCCGGCCGGTCGGCGCAGGTTGAAAGCGCGCGGACTGAAAATGCGAAGGACGCGGCGGGGGAGAAGCACGGCGAGAAGACCGAAAAGGGCGCCGACCGGGCCGAAAAGACCGGCGACGGTGATGCTTCTTCCGAGCGGAAGACTTCCGCCGACTCCCCGTCGGCGGGGGACGATTCCGCTGAGACCGAGCCCGCAGAGCCCGCCGAGCAGGCCCGCCCCGCAAGCCGCTTCGGCCGCTGGCGCGTGGAGCGAGAACGACAGCGCGCCGCCGAGATCGAGAAGGAACGCGAGCGCGAGCGCCGGGAGGCGCAGCACGAGCGCATCCTGAAGGATCCCGGCTTGGACGGCCTGCGTGCCGAGGAGCGTCCGCGCAAGGAGCGCACCCCGCTCACCCGGGCCCGCAAGCTGCTGTACACGGCGATTGCGCTGGCCCTCGTGGCGGTGCTGTACGTGGTGCTGGTCTTCTTCTCGCCCCTGCTGGCCACTCAGACCATCACGGTACGCGGTGCCTCCCTGCTGGAAACCACCCAGGTGGAGCAGAAGCTGGAGCCCCTGCGCGGGGTTCCGCTGACACGCATCGACGAGAAGCGCGTGCGCGAGCTGATTGGTCAGGACAATGTGCTTCGCAGCGTTCAGGTGGAGAGCCGCCCGCCGCACGAGCTGGTGGTGACCCTGAAGGAACGCGCCGCCATTGCAATCGTCAAGGTGGGGGAGACCTACCATACAGTGGACACCGACGGGGTGAGCCTGATGGAGTCTTCCTCCGAGCCGAGCACCTCGGTTCCCCTGGTACGATTGAATGGTGATGACCCGCAGCATTCGGATGAGTTCCGCACGATTTCGACGGCCTTGTCAGCGATGCCGGCTGAGCTTCTGGCTCAGGTAAAGGAAGCGAGCGCGACCTCAACCTCGAGTATTACCCTCACGCTGCGGGATAATACGACGGTGCAGTGGGGTACCGCCCAGGAGAGCGAGCTGAAGGCTAAGGTGCTTCTGTCGCTCCGACAGGCGGTAGCTCAACGGGCTCAGGAAGAAGCCTCTTCAGGTGCCCAGGCGCAGAAGGTGACCGTCTATGACGTGTCGGCCCCGCGCGTACCGGTGACCCGTTAGGGGAACTACTCATGGGCGCTTTTCCTCCCCTTTTTGTGTGAATTACGCAAAAAGAGGGGGTAATTGCGCTGTGTAGCTAGGAACCACCAAAAACAGTTTGGTATCCTAACAGATAAAGTCATTCTTTAGAGGAAACCTTTAGGCTTAGATCGAGCTGGGGGTCTTCCGAAGCTGGAACACGGAACAATCGAGGATTACATGGACGCTGGAACTCCCCAGAACTACTTGGCAGTCATCAAGGTCGTTGGTATCGGCGGCGGTGGCGTCAACGCAGTCAACCGAATGATTGAGGTTGGCCTGCGCGGCGTTGAGTTCATTGCTATTAACACTGACGCCCAGGCTCTGCTCATGTCCGATGCAGACGTCAAGCTGGACGTCGGTCGTGAGCTGACCCGCGGTCTTGGCGCGGGCGCAAACCCCGAGGTTGGCCGTCAGGCAGCCGAGGATCACTCGCAGGAAATTGAGGAAGTCCTCAAGGGCGCAGATATGGTCTTCGTGACCGCTGGTGAGGGTGGTGGCACCGGTACCGGTGGCGCACCCGTCGTGGCACGCATCGCCCGCTCCCTGGGCGCTCTGACCATCGGTGTTGTGACCCGCCCCTTCACCTTCGAGGGTCGTCGTCGCTCCAACCAGGCCGAGACCGGTATTGCCGCTCTGCGCGACGAGGTCGACACCCTGATCGTGATCCCGAACGACCGACTGCTGTCGATTTCGGATCGCAACGTGTCGATGCTGGACGCCTTCAAGTCCGCCGACCAGGTGCTGCTCTCCGGTGTTCAGGGCATTACCGACCTGATCACCACCCCGGGCCTGATCAACCTTGACTTCGCTGACGTTAAGTCTGTGATGCAGGGTGCCGGTTCGGCTCTGATGGGTATCGGTTCGGCATCCGGTGAGGACCGTGCCGTGAAGGCAGCCGAGCTGGCTATCGCCTCCCCGCTGCTGGAAGCATCCATCGACGGTGCGCACGGCGTGCTGCTGTCGATTCAGGGTGGTTCCGACCTGGGTCTGTTCGAGATCAACGAGGCTGCACGCCTGGTTCAGGAAGTGGCTCACCCCGACGCCAACATCATCTTCGGTGCCGTCATTGATGACGCCCTGGGTGACGAGGCTCGCGTGACCGTGATTGCCGCTGGCTTTGACGCCGTGAACCCCGAGACCAACTCGAACGCTTCGGCTTCCGCTCAGCCCCAGCGTGCACAGGGCTCCTTCGGCGGCTCGAACGCTGCCGCTCCGGCTTCTAACGGCTACGGCTTCAACGCTCCCGCCGCCGCTCCGGCTTCCACCGGTGCCGCTGGCTTCGACGTTGATCTGCCCCCGGTCGTTGAGGAAGCACCGGCTCGCCGCGACACCCTGGACGTCCCCGACTTCCTGAAGTAGTCGCGCCGCGTGCGTCAGCACGCCGCCCCGTAGGGTTTTGATGGAGGGGAGCTGAGAATAGTCCAACTGTTCTCAGCTCCCCTTCGCGCTACCCGCTTTCGCCCCGAGCACCCCGTACAGCCATCCGAGAAAGGCATAATGATGAGCAACGCCCCCGAAACTCCGCTGCTGGCCACCGCCGACACCCGCATCCTGGGTCCCTGGCGCGTGCGGGTGGGGTTTACCTCCCGCGAGGCGGGGAACCTGGGCCTGCACGTGGACGACGAGCTGGGTGGTGGCGTGGATGCCTCCATGGTGCGCACCCTCAACCACCGTGCGGCGCTCGAGGAGGCGCTGGGTGCGGGGCCGTTCTTCTACCTGAACCAGGTGCACGGCGTTGAGGTGGCCCGCCCCGAGGACTACGCCCCGGCCTCCTACGCGCCGGGCACCCCCGCAGAACGCACCGTCGAGCGCGCCCGCGCCATCGCGAAGCTGGCCCCCGTGGCCGATGCCGCGGTGAGCGTCGAGGGTCGCCCGCTGGCGATTATGGTGGCCGATTGCATCCCCGTGGTGCTGGTCGGTTCCGTCGAGGGTGAGAAGACCGTGCCCGTTTTGGCGGTGGCTCACGCGGGCCGCCGCGGCCTGCTGGACGGGGTACTGCAGACCACCGTGGCGCGCATGCGGGAGCTGGGCGCTGCGCGCATCACCGCGTGGCTGGGCCCCAGCATCTGCGGTGCCTGCTACGAGGTGCCCGAGGCGATGCGAGCCGAATCGACCGAGCTGATCCCGCAGGTTCACTCGGTGACGGGCGCGAACACCCCGGGTCTGGACCTGCCGGCCGGCGCTCGCGCGGTGCTGGAGGCCGCCGGAGTGGAGGTATCCACGGAGTGCGCCCGCTGCACGTACGAGGAACCGAGTGTGTACTCGCACCGCGGGTTTACGAATCGCGGCGAGAAGCCCGGGCGCATCGCGGGTCTGGTGTGGGTTGAGAAGCTGGCGGAACCCGCCGAATAGAGTCGCTGAAGGAGAACAAAATGTCTGAACTGAAGGGACCTGACGTGAACGTCGAAGCGCAGGATTTGAAGTACACTCCCGAGCGCGCCGAGCAGCTGCTGCAGAACTACCGCCGGGTACTCGAGCGAATTCGAGCGGCGGAGCAGGACCGCAGCGGGGTGCGCACCGAGCAGAGCGCGCCCGTGCGCCTGGTGACGGTGACCAAGTTCTTCCCTGCCTCCGACGCGGCGGCCCTGCTGGACGGCGGCGTGACCCTCTTCGGCGAGAACCGCGACCAGGAGGCCAGCGCGAAGGCCCGCGAGCTGGCCGCCTACTGCGAGCAGCGTGCGGTGCAACCCCCGCACTGGGCGTTTATCGGTCAGCTGCAGACCAACAAGGCGAAGTCCGTGGTGAAGTACGCCTCCAGCGTTCACTCGGTGGACCGCCCCTCCCTGGCCGACGCGCTGGCGAAGGCCTACGCGAACCAGCTGACCCGCTATGAGGCGGGGGAGGCGCCGGCCCCCGCGGCCCTGGAAAATGGCGGCCTGGACTGCCTGGTGCAGGTCTCCCTGGCCGAGGAGGCGACGGCCGGCCACGCCGCAGAGGGAGCGCGAGGCGGTACGAGCGCCTCGGAGCTTCTGGAGCTGGCCGAACGCATCGAGAACCACGCGAACCTGCGGTGCGCCGGCGTAATGGCGGTGGCACCCCTGGACGCGGACCCGGACGCCGCTTTCGAGAAGCTTTATGGACTGGCGGCCCGGCTGCGCGAGCACCTGCCGCACGCGACCGAAATCTCGGCGGGCATGAGCGGCGACCTGGAGGCGGCTGTTCGCTGGGGCTCCACCTGCGTGCGCGTGGGCAGCGACATCATGGGCCGACGCCCCGCACGCTAAAGCGGCGGGCGGATATGCCGCGCTGTGAGAAGCCGGACGCTGTTCTACCGGCTGGAAAAGCCCGTACGCTGGTAATATATACATGCCGGTGCACGACGTTTTGACGTGCGACCGAACCTTCTGAACGAGGGGCCCGCCCGCGGTGCTCCTCGAGAGGCACCGCCGCAACAGGCGGCCGCCCGCGTTCAGTAGCCTGTCCCTGTACCCTAGCGAAGCGAGAGAAACATGCCGAAGCAAAGCCGCCTGGCGGGTTTCCTCGGCCTGGAGCCCTACAACGCCAAGGACTCTGACGCCCAGGACTCCAATACCGCGGATACCGCGCCCGAGGAGCCCCGCTCCCACGAGCAGTCGGGTCGCGGCGGGGAGCACCACCGCGCGGAGGCCCACCGTGTAGAGGCCCGCGCCGAAGAGCCTCGAGCCGACGACCGCGCCGCGCGAGACCGCTCGCTGGGGGAGCACACCGCATCCAAGCACGGTGCGCCCGCAGTCGCACACCCGTACACACCCGAAACCACAGACGAGGCGGAGGAACCCCGCGAGGATCACCGAGGCGATGAGCCCCGGCACGAGCCCGCGAGCGAACCCGCAGACCATTGGGAGGACGCCCCGGTGCCGAACACCGAATACACCGAGCAGTACGCCGACACCTACTCGAACGACGGCTACTACGACCAGGGCTACGAGCCCGAAGAGACCAACGGATACACCTACGGTTACGAGGAAGAAGAGGACGAATTGCGTCGTATCACCACTATCCACCCCCGCTCCTACAATGACGCAAAGATTATCGGTGAGGCGTTCCGCGAGAACATCCCCGTGATTATGAACGTCGAGGAAATGCCGGACGCCGACGCCAAGCGCCTGGTGGACTTCGCCTCCGGTCTGGCCTTCGCGCTGGAGGGTCGCATCGAGCGCGTGACCTCGAAGGTCTTCCTGCTGACCCCCTCCAACCTCGAGGTGCTGGGCGTCGCCAACTCCGAGAACACCGCAGACTTCAACTCCGAGGGTGAATTCCCCTTCGACCAGGGCTAAGGACTGATTAATGGGTTATCTTTTCGCTCTCGTGACGATTGCGCTGTACCTGTTCTACGTCTTCATGCTGTTGCGCATGCTCTTCGACTGGGTACGCATGTTCGCACCCGGCTGGCGTCCCAAGGGGATTGCCCTGCTGTGCGCAAGCGCCGTTTACGCTGTGACGGACTGGCCCATGGAGAAGCTGCGCCGAGTGATTCCCCCGGTGCGCGTGGGCAACGTCGCGCTGGATACCGGTTTTCTGATCCTGATTGTGGTCGTCTCGATGCTGTTGGGCCCCATGATGAGCCTGACCGCCCGATTCTCCTAACGACCGGAGCCTGGATGCGCCCCGCGGAATGTTACTCAACATTCCGCGGGGCGCACACGTTTAACGGGATACACGCGCTTAACGGGCCACGGACGTGCGCAAACGCTCCGGGGGAGCGGGGGCCGGGGCCGTTGCGCCATGCGCATATTTTGTTGTCTGTACGACAGAAACCCCGGAGCCGAGGTCCAATGATAGTAAAATGGGTGCCAACGACTGTCTGCGCGATGCGGCACACCGCGCCCGATGCGGGGGCCGAACGCTCCCGCCGGGTTGCCCCATCGGCGCACTCAACTTCGAACCCAACCCGTACTAGAGGAGAAGCCACATGGCCATCACCCCCGAAGACCTGATTACGAAGAGCTTTAAGATCGTGACCGAGGAGTCCGGTTACGACCGCAACGAGGTCGACGACTTCCTGGACGAGCTCGTCGTTGAGCTGCGTGCCCTGTACTCCGAGCGCGACGCCCTGGAGCGCCAGGTGGAGCAGCTCTCCGTCTCGGCTCCCGCATCCCCGGCCGCCGCCGTCTCCCAGGAGGCTCCCTCCGCCGCCGGCGCCCAGGACGCCGCAGCCCTGCTGGCCATGGCCCAGAAGGTGCACGACGACTACGTGGCCCAGGGCGAAAAGGCCAAGGCCGAGCTGTTGGACGAGGCAGAGAAGAAGGCCGACGCCCTCGTGAGCGAGGCTCGCCAGCAGCGCGAAGAGGTCCTGGCCCGCCTGACCGACGAGAAGGAAGAGCTGGAGATTGCCGTGGAGGCACTGCGCGGCTTCGAGAGCCGTTACCGCACCAAGCTGCTGGACCACCTGAACAACCAGGTGGAGGAGCTGAAGAACCTCAAGTCCATCGAGGCTTCCGCCTAAAGCACCGCGCGACCCCGCCGAGGGGCGCTACCGTCCGGATTCTTATCGGCCCGTTCTGACGGGTTCAGCCTAAGCCGCGGATAAGGAACCGGGCGGTATTTTGCGCTCTCGGGAGGGCTCGGAAACCCCGTGGACCCCGTTCGCGAGGCGACGAGCGGGGCACGAGAATTTCCCCTCATTTGCTAAGCTAGAGGGGCACCGTAGTGCGTCGTCGCGGGGACCGCCCCGCTGTCGGCGCCACTATTCACACGACCCGAGGAGAGCCTTGCCCACCACCCCGAATCACGCTGAATCCTCGGCCCCCGTACGCACCGCGGAAACCGCTACCGAGAGCACCGGCCGCGCATCGCGCATCCTGAGCGGACGCACCGCCTGGCTGAGCGCTCTGGTGCTCGCCGCCGTCGTGTTCGCCATCGACCAGGGCACCAAGTACCTGGTCGTCACCCAGATGCAGCTGGGGGAGCGCATCACCGTGATCGACGGGCTGCTGTGGTGGTATTCGATTCGCAACTCGGGGGCCGCGTTCAGCATGGGCGAGAACGTAACCTGGATTTTCACCCTCGTCATGGTGGCCGCCGCGATTGTGGTGCTCTACCTGCTGCGCCGCACGCGCTCACTGGCCTGGACCCTTGCGTTGGGTGGCCTGCTCGGCGGCATCTGCGGCAACCTCTTTGACCGCCTCTTCCGCGAGCCCGGCTTTGGTTCCGGGCACGTGGTCGACTTCATCTCGGTACCGAACTTCGCCATCTTCAACGTTGCGGACTCGGCGATTTGCGTGTGCATGGCACTCGTCGTGCTCCTAAACTTCATGGGCCTGAACCTCAACGGCACGAAGGCTCCGCATGAGAGCGCCTCGAAGAAGGCTAAGACCCTAAAGAGCGCGGAAGCCGACGGCGAGAACACCGGCTCCTAACGGTACGTCACGACGCACAGCACAGACCGCCAACCCACAGCATAGACCACAGCACAGACCGCAGCGCGAGGAGAGAATCATGAGCGAGGAAACCACCGCGGAGCGCATCCGCGCCGAATTCACCGTTGAGGACGCCCTGGCCGGCGTGCGCCTGGACGCTGCCCTCGCCGGAGCCCTCGACGCGCCCCGCACCCGCACCTCCGGGTGGATTCGCGACGGGCACGTGAGCATCACCAACGGTGGGCGTGCCGTGAAAGTCGGCAAATCCTACAAGCTCTCCGCCGGAGATTTGGTCGTCGTGGACGCCCCCGCGCCGCGCGACCTGGCCGATATTCGACCCGAGAAGGTGGACGGCTTCGGCATCGTGTACCTGGACGACGATATCGTCGTGGTGGACAAGCCCGCCGGCGTGGCGGCGCACCCCTCACCCGGCTGGCACGGCCCCACCGTGATTTCCGCGCTGATGGGGGAGGGCATCTCCGTGGCCACCTCTGGCGCGGCCGAACGCCAGGGCATCGTGCACCGCCTGGACGTGGGCACGAGCGGCCTGATGGTCGTGGCCCGCAGCGAGCGCGCCTACACCGAGCTCAAGCGCGCCTTCAAGGAACGTACGGTCGACAAGATTTACCACACGCTGGTGCAGGGCCTGCCCGATCCGCTGCGCGGCACGATTGACGCGCCGATTGGCCGTCACCCCGGCAACGAATGGAAGTTCGCGGTGGTTGAGGGCGGCCGTAACTCCATCACCCACTACGACGTCATCGAGGCCTTCGGCCCGGCCTCCCTCGTGGAGGTGCACCTGGAGACCGGACGAACCCACCAGATTCGCGTGCACTTCTCGGCGATGCGTCACCCCTGCTGCGGCGACCTGACCTACGGTGCCGACCCGCGCTTCAGCGCCGAGCTGGGCCTGACCCGCCAGTGGTTGCACGCCCACCGCCTCAGCTTCGACCACCCTGCCACCGGTGAGCGCATGAGCTTCACCAGCGAGTACCCGCTGGATTTGGCCTACGCGCTTGACGCCCTGCGCGAGGGCCGCGTGCAGCTCGGGTAGGTACCGCATACCTAGCTCAGTCAGAGAGCCGTCCGGGCCCCGGTACCGCACGGCTTACCCCGGTACCGCACGGCTTACCCCGGGACCGCCCCGCCCCGCCGACCGTCAAACGAATCGGTCGGAACACCCCCCACACCTTCAGGAGATATCCGTGGCAACCAAAGACTTTGCGCACCTGCACGTGCACACCGAGTACTCCATGCTGGATGGTGCCGCGCGCCTGGGCGACCTCTTCAGCTACGCCAAGGAGCTGGGCATGAGCTCCATGGCCACCAGCGACCACGGCTTCCTCTTCGGCGCCTTCGACTTCTGGCGCCAGGCCAAGGCCCACGACATTAAGCCCATCATCGGCGTGGAGGCGTACCTGACCCCCGGCACGCACCGCACCGACCGCTCCCGCGTGCGCTGGGGCGACGGCTCGCGCGATGACGTGTCCGGCGGTGGCGCGTACACCCACATGACCATGTGGGCCGAGACCACCGAGGGCATGCACAACCTCTTCCGTGCTTCCTCCATCGCCTCGCTCGAGGGTCAGCTGTACAAGCCGCGCATGGACCGCGAGGTGCTGCAGACCTACTCGAAGGGCCTGATCGCAACCACCGGCTGCCCCTCCGGCGAGATTCAGACCCGCCTGCGCCTGGGCCAGTTCGACGAGGCGCTGCAGGCCGCCAGCGACTTCCGCGATATCTTCGGCAAGGACAACTTCTACTGCGAGGTCATGGACCACGGCCTCGACATCGAACGCAACGTGCAGGAGGACCTGCACCGCCTGGCCAAGCAGCTGAACCTGCCCTACGTGGCCACCAACGACCTGCACTACACCCGGCAGGAAGACCACACCGCCCACGCGGCGCTGCTGTGCGTGCAGTCCGGCTCGACCCTGACCGACCCCAAGCGCTTCAAGTTCGACGCGGATAACTTCTACCTGCGCTCGCCCGAGGAGATGTACTCGATCTTCGGCGATATTCCCGGCGCCTGCGAGAACACCCTCGAGATTGCCGAACGCTGCAACGTGGAGTTCAATACCAAGGCGAACTACATGCCGAACTTCCCCGTGCCCGAGGGCGAGAACGAGGAATCCTGGTTCGTGAAGGAGGTCGAGAAGGGCCTGCACTACCGATTCCCGCAGGGTATTCCCGATAGGGTGCGCAAGCAGGCCGAGTACGAGGTGGGGGTCATTACCTCCATGGGCTTCCCCGGCTACTTCCTGGTCGTGGCGGACTTCATCAACTGGGCTAAGCGCAACGGTATTCGCGTGGGCCCCGGCCGTGGTTCGGGTGCGGGCTCGATGGTGGCTTACGCGATGCGCATCACCGAGCTGAACCCGCTCGACCACGACCTGATCTTCGAGCGATTCCTCAACCCCGACCGCGTCTCCATGCCCGACTTCGATGTGGACTTCGACGATCGTCGCCGCGGCGAGGTCATCGACTACGTGACCGATAAGTACGGCGAGGACAAGGTCGCGCAGATCGTCACCTTCGGCACCATTAAGGCGAAGCAGGCGCTCAAGGACGCCTCCCGCGTGATGGACCAGCCGTACTCGGTGGGCGAGCGCCTCACCAAGGCGATGCCGCCGGACGTCATGGGCAAGAACATCGCCCTGGCCAACGTGTACAACGAGGAAGATAAGCGCTACGCCGAGGCCGCCGACCTGCGCGCCCTCATCGAGGACCCGGTCGATAAGATTTACGGCCAGGTGTTCGAGACCGCGAAGGGCTTGGAGGGCCTGAAGCGTCAGTGGGGCGTGCACGCCGCGGGCGTGATTATGTCCAGCAAGAACCTGGTGGACGTGATTCCCGTGATGCGCCGCGAGGCTGACGGCCAGGTCATCACCCAGTTCGATTACCCCACCTGCGAGGGCCTGGGCCTGATCAAGATGGACTTCCTGGGTCTGCGTAACCTCACGATTATTTCCGATGCCATCGAGAACATTAAGAACAACCGAGGCATTGACCTGGAGCTGGAGTCCCTCTCGCTGGACGACCCCGAATCCTACCGTCTGCTGGCCCGAGGCGACACCCTCGGCGTGTTCCAGCTCGACGGCGGCCCCATGCGCGCGCTGCTCAAGCTCATGGAGCCCGAGGAATTCGAGCACATTTCGGCAGTGCTCGCGCTCTACCGACCCGGCCCGATGGGTGCGAACTCGCACACCAACTACGCGCTGCGTAAGAACGGCAAGCAAGAGATCGAGCCGATTCACCCCGAGCTGGCCGAGCCGCTCAAGGACATCCTCGACACCACCTACGGCCTGATCGTGTATCAGGAGCAGGTGATGGCGATTGCCCAGAAGGTCGCGAACTACACGCTCGGTGAAGCAGACCTGCTGCGCCGTGCGATGGGTAAGAAGAAGAAGGCGGAGCTGGATAAGCAGTACGCCACCTTCCACGACGGCATGATTTCTAACGGCTACTCCGAGGGCGCCGTGAAGGCCCTCTGGGATATTCTGCTACCCTTCTCGGACTACGCGTTCAACAAGGCGCACACCGCCGCATACGGCCTGGTGTCTTACTGGACGGCCTACCTGAAGGCGCACTACCCGCAGGAGTACATGGCCGCGCTGCTGACCAGCGTGGGCGATAACAAGGACAAGCTCGCGCTGTACCTGAACGAGTGCCGCGCCATGGGCATTACCGTGCTCGCCCCGGACGTCAACGAATCCGCCCTGACCTTCACCCCCGTGGGTGAGGATATCCGCTTCGGCATGGGCGCGATTCGCAACGTGGGCGCGAACGTGGTCGAGGGCATGGTCGCCGCCCGCGAGGAGAAGGGCCGCTACGAGTCCTTCAACGACTTCCTGAAGAAGGTGCCGCTACAGGTGTGCAACAAGCGCACCATCGAATCGCTCATTAAGGCGGGCGCTTTTGACGACCTGGGCCACACCCGCCGTTCGCTGTCCCTCATTCACGAGGCGGCGGTGGATGCGGCCGTGGCCGTCAAGCGCAAGGAGGCGGCGGGCCAGTTCGACCTCTTCGGCTCCCTCGGCATGGACGACGCCCTGGGCGACGAGCTGACCGTGACCATCCCGGACGTGCCCGAATGGGATCGCCGTGAGAAGCTGAACTTCGAGCGCGATATGCTGGGCCTGTACGTTTCGGACCACCCGCTGCGCGGCCTGGAGCGCGCCCTCTCGGATGCCGCCTCGCACTCGGTGCACGACATCATCAGCGAGGACTCGCACGTGCGCGACGGCGAAACCGTCACGATTGCCGGCATGCTCACCGGCGTTTCGCGCCGCATCGCCAAGTCCAGCGGTAACCAGTACGCCTCGGTGGAGCTGGAGGACCCCTCGGGCGCGACCATCACGGTCATGTTCTTCTCCCGCGCCTACGAGACGATGGGGGCCGCCCTGGCGGACGACCTCATCTGCTCGATTCGTGGCCGCGTGCAGCGCCGCGACGACGGCAGCGTGAACATGAGCGCCCAGGAACTGCAGATCCTGGAAATCAGCGATGACGGCCGCGCCGCACCCATCACGATTGCGGTGCCCGAGTACCTGGTGACCGAGGCGAAGCTGCGCGAGCTGAAGGAGACCCTGCGCGACCACAAGGGTACCGCGGACGTGCGCATGCTCATCCGTACCCGCGATAAGGAACAGCTGGTACTGCTGGATTCGAGCGTGCGCGTGGAGCCGAACCCGAGCCTCTTCGGCGAAATCAAGACGATTTTCGGCCCGAGCTGTATTCGTCGCTAAAAGAAGAAGACCTCCGCGAGGGGCGGGCAACGCTCAGGGCGGATTCCGAACGTTCTTAAACGTTGGAGTCCACCCTGAGCGTATATTTGCGTATATTCAACGTCACTATTCGGCTCAACCGCCGTCTATCGCGTTAGAATGGGTATAAATATTCTTGAGCGCTGTATATACGGGCGCCACACCGAGCGCCCAGCCAAGGAGAAACGCATGTACTGCCCCTATTGCAAGCACACCGATTCGCGCGTTGTCGACTCCCGCACCACCGATGACGGCGCCGCCATTCGCCGCCGCCGTCAGTGCACCTCCTGCGCTCGCCGCTTTACCACGGTCGAAACCACCACCATTTCGGTGATTAAGCGTTCGGGCGTGACCGAGCCCTTCGACCGCTCCAAGATTGCCGCCGGCGTGCGCAAGGCCTGCCAGGGCCGCCCCGTGGGGGAGGACGACCTCGCCAAGCTGGCCCAGGAGGTCGAGGAGCTGATTCGTGCCCGCGGCCTGGCGGAAATTAACGCTCACGAGGTGGGCCTGACCATTCTGGAGCCGCTGTCGAAGCTGGACGCGGTCGCCTACCTGCGTTTCGCGAGCGTGTACCAGGCCTTCGAGAACCTTGAGGACTTTGAAGAGGCAATTGCCCGTCTGCGTGAGGACCGCATTAACCCGTAGCGCAGAGTAGCGCCGAGACTTCAAGAGACGTACAGAAGGGGCCGCCTTCCGAATCATTCGGAAGGCGGCCCCTTCTGTACGTATGTGAAGCGCTATCCGAGGCGGATAGCAGGAAGCAAACTCTTATGCTTCGCCGCGGCGCTTACGCTCGGGCAGCATACCGCCGGCCCACAGTGCGGCACCCACAATACCCGCGTTATTACGCAGAGCAGCCATGACCATGGGGGTACGAATCTGATCCTCAAAGTAGGGCATGAACTTCTCCGGGTTCTTGGAGATGCCGCCGCCAATGATGAACAGGTCGGGGGAGAAGAGCATCTGAACGTGCTCGAAGTAGCGGTACAGGCGCTTGCCGTACTTCTTCCAGGACAGTTCGTGCACCTCGCGGGCGCGGGCAGAAGCCTGAGACTCGGCGTTGTGGCCGTCGAGCTCCAGGTGACCCAGCTCGGTGTTGGGGATCAGCACGCCGTCGTTGATGAGGGCGGAGCCGATGCCGGTACCCAGGGTGATGACAGCAATCAGGCCGTCACGGTTACGGCCCTGACCGTAGGTTGCCTCAGCCAGACCGGCTGCGTCAGCGTCGTTGAGGCCGTAGACGGTGCGGCCGCCCAGCGCCTCGCTCATGACCTGCTCCAGGTCGGTGTTAATCCAGGAGTCGTCCACGTTCGCTGCGGAGAAGACCATGCCGTTCTTCACCACGGCGGGGAAGTCGATGCCGACGGCCGACTCGGGATCCGGAGCCAGGTCGCGGCCCTGCAGCTCATCGACTACGCGGCGTACGACCTCAGCCACAGCCTCGGGGGTTGCGGGCTTGGGGGTGTCGATGCGGAAACGGTCGGACACGAGGTCGCCGGTGCGCAGGTCAACGATGCCGCCCTTAATGCCGGTGCCTCCAATGTCCACACCAATCTGCAGGTCCTTGGGGGTGGGGGCGGGCAGCTCGGTGATGACGCCGGGCTCGGCGTAGTTAGCCATGATTTCCCTTTCTGTCCTCCGCGCTCGCGGAGGCACGTGTCTGTGATAACGAGTGATAATGAATCGATTCGGCGCGTTCGCCGAAAGAACTGGGCTGACCTAGGGGAGGGTCAGGATATCCGCGCCGTCGGCGGTTACCACGAGGGTGTGCTCAAACTGGGCGGTGCGCTTGCGGTCGCGGGTGACGACGGTCCAGTCGTCATCCCACAGATCCCACTGGATGGTGCCGAGGGTCAGCATCGGCTCAATCGTGAAGATCATGCCCTCGCGAATCTCGGTGTCGTAGGCGGGTGCCGCATCGTAGTGAGGGATGATGAGGCCCGAGTGGAACTCACGACCCACGCCGTGACCGGTGTAGTCGCGGACCACGCCGTAACCGAAGCGGGCGGCGTACTTCTCGATGACGCGGCCGATGACGTTCACCTGGCGGCCGGGCTTCACAGCCTTAATGGCGCGGTTGAGGGCCTCCTCGGTGCGTTCGACCAGCAGACGGGACTCCTCGTCCACGTTGCCGATGAGCAGGGTCTTGTTGGTATCGCCGTGCATGCCGTCCAGGTATGCGGTCACGTCCAGGTTGAGGATATCGCCGTCCTCCAGCACCGTGGTGTCCGGAATACCGTGGCAGATGACCTCGTTCAGGGAGGTGCACACGGACTTCGGGTAGCCGCGGTAGTCAACGGTCGAGGGGTAGGCGCCGTGATCGCAGATGTACTCGTGGACCAGCACGTCAATCTCGTCGGTGGTGGTGCCGGGCACGCAGATCTTGGATGCTTCAACGATGGCGCCGGCGGCAATCTTGCCGGCGGCGCGGACCCGCTCAACTTCCTCGGGGGTGTACATGTTCGAGTCGTTACCCTCGTTGGCGGTGGGCTTACCCACGTACTCGGGGCGAACGATGTGCGAGGGGACCGGGCGCATCGGGCTGACGCGTCCGGGGGTCAGGCAACCGACGGGTGCGTGACCGGGTTCGGCGGGTAGGTTGTGCGAAGTATTCTTTTTGGTTGAAGACATAGCTTCATCTTACCGGGCTTAGGGGGTATCTGTCCGGTGCGGGGACGCGGAAAATCGGGCGAACCGAAACCCGTACCTTTTTCCCAGATTGTGAATAAAATTTCACGGCTGCCGGCGCCGGGACAGGGAGCTAGGGAGAGGCCGTGGACGCGCGGTGCGTGGGGCCGCCCCTGCCTCGTTGCTACACGTGTACGCGTGTGAGATGCTAGACATACTGAATCAATACCGTCGAAGGAGCACCATGAGCAAGAACCACCTGGGCGAAGCCATCGAATCGGCAGTCGAAAAGACCCTGAACGCCGCCACCGAAGCTACCAGCCCTCAGGGCGAAGAGTACTGGTACAACCTTGCCACCGGTGAGGTTGAGCGTGGCCAGCAGAGCGCCGTCACCTCCCTGTGGGGCCCCTTCAAGACCTACGAGGAGGCGGCACACGCCATGGACCGCGCCCGCGAACGCAACGAGGCGTGGGACAAGGACGGCGGCCTGCTCTAAAGCCCAGCCGAACGTTCTGCGTGCGTGCCTCTAACAGAGCCCTCTAACAGAGGCAGAAAACAGATACAGAAAGACCCCCGAACCCGGAATACCGGATGCGGGGGTCTTCGCTTTGTCTCAAGCTATCTTCTCAAGCTAAAGCCTACTCAAAGGTGTGCTCAGCCGCCGGGAACTCGCCCGAACGAACCTGCTCGCGGTAGGCGCGGGCGGCGTCCTCCATGACCTTGCCGACTTGCGCGAACTGCTTCACAAAACGAGGCACGCGGCCGGAACGCAGACCCATCATGTCCTGCCAGACCAGCACCTGACCGGTCGTCACGTTCGAAGCACCGATGCCGATGGTCGGCACCGCGCCCACGGCCTCATCCACACGGCGCGCAACCTCCGCGGTCACCATCTCCATGAGCACGCAGAACGCGCCGGCCTCAGCCAGGGCAACGGCATCCGCAAGGACGCGCTCGGCGGCCTCACCGCGACCCTGCACGCGGAAGCCGCCCAGGGCATGCTCCGATTGCGGGGTGAAACCGACGTGAGCCACCACCGGAATACCGGTACGCACCAGGGCGCGAACCCACTCGGTCATCGAGGCATCGGCCTCAATCTTGATCGCGTGCGCGCCACCCTCCTTCATGAGGCGAACCGCGCTCGCAACCGCCTGCTGCGGCGACTGCTCGTAGGAACCGAACGGCAGGTCGGCGACCACCATGGCGCGGGAGGCACCGCGAGAAACCGCCGCGACCAGCGGAATCATCTCATCCAGGGTGATGGTCAGGGTCGACTCGTAACCGAGCACCACATTCGCCGCAGAATCGCCCACCAGCAGCATGTCGATACCGGCGCGGTCAAAGACCTGCGCGGTCAGAGCGTCATAGCAGGTCAGCATGGAGAACTTCTGCCCGGTCGCTTTAGCCTGCGCCAGGTGAACGGTACGCACCTTCTTGACGGTATCCAGGTCAAAAGGCTTCGACGCGTTAGCAGAAGCGGGCGCGGGAGCAGCCGCGGAGGTAGCGGCAGGCTGCGCCGCGTAGGGCGAAGAGATCTCGGAAGAACGCTCAGTAGTCATGCTGACTATTCTAACTCTGCACGGCTCCAACCCGGCGCACCGCTCACCGTACAGGAACCACGCCTAGTTCCAGATGAGGTTGATGTAGTAGGTCGGGAACGACGCATTCGTGTTCTTGCGCAGAAGCTCCGGAACGGCGAGGGCGGCCTCCTCGAACTCGCGCGGCAAATCGCGCTGAAGGAGTGCCTGCTGCACCATGGCATCCCAGTAGACCTGCATGACCGAGTAGTTGCAGACTTCCTGCACCACGTCCGCGGCGTACGATTCCCATGCCTTTAATGCTTCATCCTCCGGACCGAAGAATCCCTCGTAGCCCTGAGAGAGGCCCTTATCGCAGGCGCTCACCGCGTTCTTCGAGTAATGCAACCAGTAGCTGCGGCTCAGCTCATCCGAGCTATTGAACGTAAACGCCTCATAGTCTGCCTTCAGCAGGGCGTAGGACGCCTGGATGGAACCGGCAAGCGGGGCGTGCGAGGAGAAGACAATAACGTCCAGAAGGGCGGCGATGTACTCCATCTGCGCCTTCTCGTGGGCCATACCGGAGGGTTGCGCAGCCTGCGCGTAAATCTGCACGAGGGCGTCCACGGAATTCACGAAGCGCTGAACATCATTGGTTGCCTTCACTATCAGATTCAGCAGACGCTGAACACGCTGGTAGTCTTCGGCTACCTGCGAGAACAGGCCGTAGGGCAGCACGCCTCGCTCCGAGGCCACCGCCGCCAGCACCTGGGCAGTCAAGCGCTGGCTCTCGGCCTCAGCCTTCGCCACGCTCAGCAGTAGAGCACCGCAATAGGCCAAGGCACGGCGATCCACGAGCTGAGGCTGCTGCTGATGCAGAGGCAGAAGACGCTCGTGAATCTGCCGGAAAATCGCGCTCTGCGCCAGAGCTTTCTTGCCCAGCTCCTCAGCCTTCAGGCGCACGGTATTCGCCGAGAAATCGCGCGGGGTAAAACGGCGGGCGTCCTCGGCGGTAAACGGCGAATAGGGGCGACCCATCAGCGGTTGCAACAGCGACATCGTGGTAAACAGCGAAAAACGAGCCGACACCGGGTACAGCGAATCCGGGTAGCTCGGAGCATCCACCGCGTTCACTCGCTCCGTGCACAGCGTCAGCCAGGTCTGCTCCACCGACTTCGGCGAATAGGCAGGGGTGCCGACGCCCAGGATGCTCTCGCCAAAGGCTTCCGAGGGAATATTGCCGGGGTTCATCTGGCGCAGCTGCATCTGAGCCAGCGCCAGCTCCACCGTGTAGTTCGTGCGGCGCTTCTTGCCAGCCTCGTCAAGATTCTGGAAAGGACGCACCGCCGCAATCTTCTGGGCGCGCGCCTGGGTATGCAGCTCCTTGTTCATCGCGAATTGCTGCGGGTTGCGCTGAATCATCTTCGACACCGCGTAGGCGCTTTTCCCGTTCAGCTTCTCACGGCGCTGAGCACCCTCGGCCGAGAGCGCGTCGTACTTGCCGCGCGTCGCCTGCACGTAGCAGGAGCGAATCAGCTGAAGGGGCAGGAAGAAGAACGCGAACTTCCACGACCAGGTGAAGAGAACAATCGGAATCACCGCAATCGATCCCACCCGGCCCGTGTAACCGAGCCAATAGAGCTCCACGGCCGCACCAATTAGTGCAAACAGCGCCACGGTACGAGTCTTAAACGCAATGCGGGAGGGCCGATCCAGCAGGTAGGTCGTGCCGCCAGACTTGTTGTTCCTCATGACCAGCGGGCCAAACGCGGCAACCACCATGAGGCAGGCAAGGTAGATGACGAAGAAAACAATCGGTGCCGCGACCAGCAGCAGCCACTCTAAACCGGTGGGATCGGCACCCACGATGCCGGCCGCCAGCGGAATCTGCGCGGCTGAAGAGAGAGGAAGGGAATGTAGCATACGTCCATTATGGCAAGGGGAACGTGGGGGGGGGGCACCGCGCGGACGGTCATTTGCCGGTATTTCGGACGAGCCTCGAAGGGGAAAACCGGAAGAGACGGGCCGAGCGGGGGAGGGGAGCGCACGAGGCACCTGGCCTTGACTGGAGAGCCCCGCTACGAGAATTTACACAAACGAAACCTCGCGCCCGCCCCTTACGCCGCCGAACCCGATAGGCTAGAGAGACAAGGAACAGACGCCCGGTGCTCGCGCCCCGCAAGGAAGCACCCCGACGCACCGGCACCCCAAGCGAGAGGCCACCCATGGACCGCCAACAGGAATTCGTACTGCGCACCATCGAAGAACGCGACATCCGCTTTATCCGCCTCTGGTTCACCGACGTGGTCGGAACCCTCAAGTCCGTCGCGCTCGCACCCGCCGAGGTTGAAAGCGCCTTCGACGAGGGCCTGGGCTTTGACGGCTCCTCCATCGAGGGTTTCTCCCGCGTCTACGAATCCGACATGCTCCTGCAGCCCGACCCCTCCACCTTCCAGATTCTGCCCTGGCGTGGTGAGGAAGACATCACCTCCCGCATGTTCTGCGACGTGCTCACCCCCGACGGCGAGATCAGCGCCTCCGACACCCGCGGCGTGCTCAAGCGCGTGCTCAACAAGGCCGCCGAGATGGGCTTCACCTGCTACACCTCGCCCGAAATCGAGTTCTACCTGCTGGAGTCCTCCAAACTCGGCGCCGACGGCTTCCCCGTGCCCGTGGACCACGAATCCTACTTCGACCACACCCCCGGCGGCATCGTGCAGGAATTCC
Organism: Rothia sp. HMSC068F09; assembly: GCF_001812775.1. Taxonomy (NCBI): domain Bacteria; kingdom Bacillati; phylum Actinomycetota; class Actinomycetes; order Micrococcales; family Micrococcaceae; genus Rothia; species Rothia sp. HMSC068F09. The sequence goes on along the minus strand of NZ_KV810424.1, from coordinate 110,677 downwards.
GCCGCAAGGCCGTGACCATGCTCGAAGAGGTCGGCATCTCCGTGGAATTCAGCCACCACGAAACCGGCCCCGGCCAGAACGAAATCGACCTGCGCCACGCCGACGCCCTGCAGACCGCGGACAACGTCATGACCTTCCGCACCGTCATCAAGGAGGTCGCCTACTCGCAGGGCATGTACGCCACCTTCATGCCCAAGCCCTTCACCAAGTACGCCGGCAGCGGCATGCACACCCACTTCTCCCTCTTCGAGGGCGACACCAACGCCTTCTTCGAGGCCGGCGCCGAGTACCAGCTCTCCAAGACCGCGCGCCACTTTATCGCGGGCATCCTCAAGCACGCCCCCGAATTCACCTCGGTGACCAACCAGTTCATCAACTCCTACAAGCGCCTCTGGGGCGGTGGCGAGGCACCCTCCTACGTCTCCTGGGGCCATAACAACCGTTCCGCCCTCGTGCGCGTGCCCCTGTACAAGCCGAACAAGATGCAGTCCGCCCGCATCGAGTACCGCGGTCTCGATTCGGCCTCCAACCCCTACCTGGCCTACGCCGTGATCCTGGCTGCCGGTCTGAAGGGTATCGAAAACGAGTACCCGCTTATGCCCGCCGTGACCGAAGACCTCGCCGCCATGACCAACGCCGAGCGTCGCGCGATGGGCTACAACCCGCTGCCCGCATCCCTGCGCGAGGCCATTAACATCACCGAGGAATCCGAATTCATGGCGGAGGTCCTGGGCGAGCAGGTCTTCGACCACTTCCTGCGCAACAAGCGTGCCGACTGGGATCTGTACCAGGCACAGGTGACCCCCTACGAGCTCAAGTACAACCTCGGAATCCTCTAAATTGAACGACCGCTGACGGAACAGGGCGGTACCCGCTACCGGTGACATACCGGCGGGTACCGCCCATAGGCCTATCGGCCGCACCTATCAGCTTCACTTTTCACTACCGATTTTTACCGCCGAATCTTTACTCCCCACTCAAGGTTTTCTACCCACGGATTTCTACCCACAGTTCTCACGCTATGACTGACAGCTCACACTACCCGCCCACCGGGCTGATTCGCATCGTCGACCCGGCCAAGGAACCCAAACCCATCAGCGATATCGCCCCCGAGGTACTCGACGAAGCCCAGCGCGCCGAAGCCGAACGCAAGGCCCAGCTGCGCCTGCGCACCCGCATGATTGCCGCGGGCTTCCACGACCCCTCCAAGGCCGAACGCTGGCTCAACGCCCCCGAACTGGCCTCGGTTTCGCAGGATGCGCTCCTGAGCGGCCTGCGCCTCTCGCCCTCCCCGGACACCGCGCTACCGGCCCTCGTGCGCCTCATCGAGAAGCATCCGGCGGTGGCCGAGCGCGCCAACCGCGGTGAGGAAGAATTCGGCATGTACCGCATACTCGGCGCCTCCCAGGCGGTGGGGGATTTCCTCTACCGCCGTCCCGAGCTGATCGACCCGCTCTTCGACACGCAGGTGTACCCGGCCGAGAGCGCCCTGATTCGCTCCCAGCATCCGGCCTCGATTCTGCCGGAGACCGACGGGGAGTTCCTAACCCCCATCGCGCCGCTGGACACCCCCTACCGCCGCGATATCCTCACTGCCCTGGGCGCCGACCCGCACGCGGAGCGTCCGCGCGCGGCCGCCGAACAGACCGGCAAGGACGGCTACGTGACCCTGCGCGTGGCCTACCGGGCCGCCCTGGCGCGCATCGCCATGATTGACGTGTGCTGCGAAGACCCGGTAGAGATGATGCCGACCATCGGCCGCCACCTCGCCGATTCGGCCGCCGCCGCGCTGGAGGGTGCGCTCGCCATCGCGCGCACCGAGGTGGCGGAGGGGCTGGGCCCGGGCCTGGCGGCTCCTCGCCGCGGTGAGGCCGTGGACGCCCTGGACCTGGCGATTATCGGCATGGGCAAGTGCGGCGCCCGCGAGCTGAACTACATCTCCGACGTCGACGTGGTGTACGTGGTTGCGCCCGTGGAACCCGCCGCCGCTGGCACCGCACCCAGCGCCGGGGTAGACGAGGAGTCCGCCCCACTCAAGCTCACCGAGAACGAATGTTCCACCATCGGCACGGAACTCGTGCACGCCCTCACCCGCGCCATCATGGGCCCCGCGCCCGAGCCCGCCCTCTGGGAGGTCGACGCGAACCTGCGACCCGAGGGCAAGGACGGCCCGCTCGTGCGTACCGTCGAATCCTACGTGCAGTACTACAAGCGCTGGGCCGAAAACTGGGAGTTCCAGGCGCTTCTCAAGGCGCGTCCCATCGCCGGTTCGGCGCAGCTGGGTGCCCGCTACGCCCGTGCGATTGACCCCTTCGTCTGGGAGTCTGCCGCCCGTGAATCCTTCGTGGAATCCGTGCAGGCCATGCGAGCCCGCGTGACCGACAATATCCCCTCGCACCAGGTGGACCGCCAGATTAAGCTGGGCCCGGGCGGCCTGCGCGATATCGAGTTCACCGTGCAGCTGCTGCAGCTCGTGCACGGCCGCACCGACCCCGCGGTGCGCACCAAGTCCACGGTGGACTCTCTCGCAGCGCTGACGGCGGTCAGCTACATCAGCCGCACCGACGCCGAGGCGTTCAGCCGCGATTACAAGAAGCTGCGCGTGCTGGAGCACCGCATCCAGCTGCAGCAGCTGCGCCGCACCCACCTGATGCCCGATAAGGAAGCCGAACAGCGCGCTCTTGCCCGCTCGATTCTCTCTCCGGAACGCAACGGCACGCTCTCTGCCGAGCAGATGCTCAAGGCGTGGCAGAAAATTAAACGAAACGTCCGTTCTCTGCACGAACGGATCTTCTTCCGCCCGCTACTCGCCGCCGTCTCCACGCTCAGCCGTGACGAGGTGGTCCTCAGCGAGCAGGCGGCACAGGACCGTCTGGCCGCCCTCGGTTACCGCGATCCGCGCGGGGCCATGCGCCACATCAAGGCCCTCACCACGGGGCTTTCCCGCAGCGCAGATATTCAGCGGCATCTCATGCCCGTGCTGCTGGGCTGGTTCGCCCGCGGTGTGGATGCGGACGCCGGCCTGCTCGGCTTCCGCATCGTCTCCGAGTCGCTCGGTAGCACCAGCTGGTACCTGCGTATGCTCCGCGACTCGCCGGCCGCCGCTGAGCGCCTGAGTCAGCTGCTCTCCAGCTCGCGCCTCATGACCGACCTGCTGGAGGATGCCTCCGCCTCCATCGCCTGGCTGGACAAGGTCGACGACCTCAAAGCGCTGGGGGAGGAGGCCCTTGAATCCGAGATTTCCTCGCTGCTGGCGCGCCACGAGGACGCCGTCGAGGCGATGCGCGCCGTGCGCTACCTGCGCCGCCGCGAAACCCTGCGTACGGCCATGGGCTGGACGCTGGGCATCGTCGACATCGAGGACACCTGCGCCGGCCTGGCCGCTATTGACGAGTGCACGATTGACGCGGCGCTGCGGATTGCTCTGCGCGAGCTCCAGAGCACCGCGGAAGAATCCGAAGCCGGGGAGACGGCGGGGGAGCAACTACTCACTCGCATCGCCATCATCGGCATGGGTCGCCTGGGCGGGGCCGAGAACGGCTTCGGGTCCGACGCGGACGTCATGTTCGTACACGAACCTCTCGAAGGGGTCGACGAGGACGCCGCGCAGGAACAGGCCGCGCGCATCGTGAACCGCACCCTCGCCCTGCTCAAGCAGCCCGTCAAGCCCCCGATTCGCGCCGAACGCCCCCTCGAAGTGGACGCCGACCTGCGCCCCGAAGGCAAGCAGGGTGCCATCGTGCGATCGTTGGACTCCTACCGCTCCTACTACGAGCGTTGGGCCGAAACCTGGGAGTTCCAGGCGCTCACCCGCGCCCGCCCCATCGGCGGCGACCCACAGCTCGGCGAGGCCTTCGTGGAGCTCATCGACCCGTACCGCTACCCGGCAACCTTCACGCCCGAGCAGGTGCAGCAGATTCGCCGCATGAAGGCGCGCGTGGAGAACGAACGCATGCCTCACGGCGCCGACCGCACCCGTCAGCTCAAGCTGGGCCGCGGCGGCCTGTCGGACGTTGAGTGGCTCGTGCAGCTACTGCAGCTGCGGCACGCGCACGCGGTGCCGGGCCTGCGCACCACCTCCACGCTGAAAGCGTTGGATGCGGCGGTCGAGGCGGGCCTGGTCACCGCCGAGGACGCCGAGGTGCTCAGCGGCGCATGGTTGCTCGCCACGAAGATTCGCGGCGGCAACGTGCTACGCGGCGTGCGCCAATCCGACACCCTGCCCTCGGGTCGCGCCGACCTTGAGGCCATCGCGCGCTGGTGCGGATACCCCGCCGGCAGCGCCCGCGCCCTCGAGGAGGACTACCTGCGCCAGACCCGCAACGCCCGCAAGGTCTACGAGCGGCTCTTCTTTGACGAAGCCTAGAAAGGAACGAGTCCTAGAAAAACCAGCCTGATATTTTCGTTGCTGCGGTTTTCATAGGGGAGGGGCTGGGAATCAAAATTGGTTCCTCGCCCCTTTTACGCGCCCCGCAGAAGTCTTTCGAGGTGACAGAATTTTCCGCGAGTGTTCCGCATCGAGTGTTGGTGAGGGCAGAACTGCTCCGGCCTCGAAATGCATAAATGTGACTGGCACCATGAAAATAAATTTTGTTGACCCCCGTCGAAAATGAGTCAAAATGCCCTGTTTTAGCCCGGAATTTCGCGGAACTCGGGGTGTTGTGCGAAGGATTTGGCAAACACTCAAAAACCCCGTATAGTATTTACCTGTCAGCACGACGGAGCGAAAAACTCCTCGGAATGATTCAAATTGAATACGCTGATATGCGGTTGTAGCTCAGTTGGTAGAGCACCACCTTGCCAAGGTGGATGTCGCGAGTTCAAGTCTCGTCAACCGCTCGTAAGGACTCCAAGAGTTCGAACGCGTTCCCCTCGGGGAGCGTATGCGGTGAGGTGGTCGAGTGGTTAGGCAGCGGCCTGCAAAGCCGTGTACGCGGGTTCGAATCCCGTCCTCACCTCGCAACAAAACAACTGTTTTGTGAGCGCGATTGGCGCAGCGGTAGCGCGCTTCCCTGACACGGAAGAGGTCACTGGTTCGATCCCAGTATCGCGCACAGATGAAGCCCTGATTCTTCGGAATCAGGGCTTTTGTGTTTAATCTTTTGGTTTTAAGGAGGGATGGTGCTCCTCAGCTGACTTGTGTTTGTTCTGGAGGCGGTGCTCCGTATATTTCCTCCGCGCCGTCGCAGGGAACCCGCCCTCGCTTCGCTTCGGGCACCCTGAGGGCGCTTCCGGAAAATACGCTCGCCCCGCTCCGTGTCCCCGATGTCACGACGGAGGACACCATCCCTCCCGCTCCCTGCGTAAAACACTCAGCCCTGGTCTAGTAAGCGCGGGGCTTGTGTGCGCGATACCGGCATAACGAACTGGAGGGGGAGGGGGCTGTCGCCCTTTCAGTCTTTTGCTGGCTTCGCCGGGTCTGTTTCGTGAGGCTCGCACCGCTCAGCGTTCTCGATGTCGCGGCGGAGGCTACCATCCCTCCGCCCCGTAGGAAAAACACTCGACCCCGGTTCAGTAAGGGCAGGGCTTGTGCACGCGATACCGACATAACGAACTTAAGGGGGAGGGGCTGTCGCCTTTCTCAGTCTTCTGCTGGCTCTGCCGGGTCTACATTTGTAGGGCGTGCATCTTACACACTTCCTCCGCGCCGTCGCAGGGAACCCGCCCTCGCTTCGCTTCGGGCACCCTGAGTGCGCTTCCGGAAGGTGTAAGTCTGCCGCCGAATCTCTTCAATAGCTCACCGATACGACCAAAAGCTTTGCGCACCGCCCCTACCTCCGATACCCTAATGGAGGAAATCTACACTCACAGATACACCGCCGTATCACAAAGGAACACCCGTGAAATCCTTCCTCAAAGGGCTCAGCATCTTCTTCGCCGTATGCTTCGTCTTCTCCCTCTGGTACGTCGTCATCGGCGCCTTTATCATCGTGCTCATCCTGGGCATCATCCTAACCATTCGCAAAAACCGGTACTTCGCATCCCCCGAATTCCAGATGCACCGGCAACGCACCGCCACGCTCGCCAGTGAATACAACGAAATCGCCAGCTACGTGCACGACATCTACACTCGCGGAATCTACGAACTCGGCACCTCCACCAACGGCATGTACGGTCACCTCGCCACCGTCGAGGCTCAGCAACCTAAAACCTGGCAGACGCTGCTGCGGAAGAAAACTGACGAACGTCCCCCGCATGTCTATAAATCCTCTGAACAGGTCGTTCTCGAAGCCGAACGGGACCCCATCGGCAGCCTCACCAAGTACTTCCACATCGAAGCCGATCTGCAAACCCTCAAAGACGTGCAGCGCCTCTCCGACGATATCGCACGCCTCGAAACGGCCGTCGACAACGTGCGACGCCGTGAAGAGGACATACTTGCACACATCAACCCGCCCCAGTTCATCATCAAACAGTACGCCGACGAGTTCTGGAAAAAACTCAATGTCTACCAGGTGGGGCTGAGCGTGCCGTACCCCGTCTACCGCTTCGAATACACCTCAGCAGATCGCAAAGAAAACCGTACCGTCACCGTCACCCTCGACACTCCGACCCTTGACGCGCTTTCCGAAACCCTCGAACGCAAAATACGCTGGGCATGGCCTGAAGGCGGCGAACGCACCCTCATGACCGCGCAGCTGCGTCAACGCATCAAGGCGCGCGATAACTACACCTGCCAAAACCCCGGATGCGGCAACTCCATCATGCGTGAACGAATCCTCGTCCTGGAGGTCGTCCACAAGGTCCCGCTGTCTAACGGCGGTACTAATGAGCCCGAGAACCTGCAGACCCTCTGCTGGCGTTGCGTGCGCGGGCGGAACCTGCGGCTCGCATAAAGCCGCACCTTCCGGGTGCGGCGGGTTCCCCTGCAGGAGCGCAGGAGAAGCGCAGGAAGGGAGCGGTGCGAGGCGGCCAAGAGCTCCCATACCGTGCTTAAGCCAGGGATTTATGTTAAGGCTGAGGTTAAGGGTATTCTTTTGAACGGCGCCGAGTTTCTTTCCAAAGCAAGCAATTCGAGGCTTGCCTGGATTCAAATAAAGTCGCGCCGCAAACACATCACCCCACCTGAATAAAGGGCATACCATGTCTACTTCCCTGACCCGCCGCAAGCTCGTCGCTGGCGCAGCCTGGGCGGCACCGGTCGTCGCAGCCTCGGCAACCATCCCCTCCTACGCGGCATCCGTCGCCGCCACCAACGACTGCATCCTGGCGGCAAACCCGGCGTACAGCATCTCCGGTACCGACGAGGGCGCCAAGACCGTGCAGAGCTTCGCCGTTCCCAATAATGTTTACAAGCTCCGCTTCGAACTGGTCGGCGGCGCAGGCGGCACCAACAACCGCATGACCCCCGCCGGATCCGGCGCGAAGGTCAGCGGCATCATCCCCGTCACCCCCGGCTCCACCGTGCAGATCATCGCCGCGGCAGGCGGTATCGGTGACGGCTCCCTCACCCCCACCGCCGGTGGTGAAGGATACGGCAACGGCGGCTCCGTGCCCGCCTACACCATCCCCGCCAACGTCACCGCGCAGGTCGACGCCAAGTACGCTGACCCGGCAAACTCCAAGAGCCAGGTCTACGCCGCATCCGGTGGCGGCTCCTCCGCGCTGCTCATCGACGGCACCGTGGTTGCTGTCGCCGGCGGCGGTGGCGGCGCGGGCATGACCAGCTCCGGCGTGTCCTACGCGGACCCCTGGTACTCCAACCTCGACGGCCAGATCGACGCCGGCGTGGCGGCCCTCGGCTCGGATGCATCCCCGCAGTTCGGTGCGGCGGGTAGCGCCTCCGCAGCGGCGGGCTCCAACGGTACCCCCGGCTACGAAATCTACAGGGCTGAACGCTCCAAGGTGCTGACCTACAACTCCGGTTCCGGCGGCGCAGCGGGCGTAGGCGGTGCAGGCGGCGCGGCGGGTACCCTGCCGGTCAGCGGCCCCGTCATCGGTTTCGAGAGCACCAACAACCAGGTTCTGTTCAGCCAGTTTGTTGCCGGCAACGCGGGCACGAGCGGCTTCGCAGGCAACGGCGGCGACGGCGCGGGCGCGTACTCCTACCAGCTCGACGAGAACCCCGCCAGCGTGCACGAGAAGGGCACCTACGAGGACCGCAACTGGGACCTGGACGTCTACAACGACGAAGGTGCGTACGCACAGAACTTCAACGGCTACCAGTCCGTGGTGTCCGGCGGCGGCGGCGCAGGCTACGGCGGCGGCGGTTCCGGCGCGGCCCAGTCCGTCTCCTCGATTGTGCTGACCCAGAAGTGGCTGAACAGCCCGACCGGTGTGCGTCAGGGCCTCGGCTACACGATGCAGGGCGGCGCCGGTGGCGCGGGCGGCTCGTACATTGCACCGTCGGTGAGCGAGGGTGCGATTGTTTCGGCTGAGAACGCGCCGCAGTGGATGCGCGAGCGCGGTAACGGTTCGGTGACGGTAACTTTCTGCGAGGCGGCTGCCTAAACGCTTCTCCCCGCTGAGGCGCTTGAGGGCGGTGCGCCGAGTATTTCCTCAAGCGGCTTGGAATGCTTGAGGGGCGGTGTTCCTCCTCGTTCCTACAGGGAACCCGCCCCCGC
>NZ_KV810424.1:16981-102013 GCF_001812775.1 Rothia sp. HMSC068F09 | reverse complement strand
TCGCTTCGGGCACCCTGATGTCACTACGGAGGACACCGGCCCCTCGGCACGCTCTTGCCAATTCGCGGGTGGAGGCGGCTATGCCTTCCGGAAGCGACATCAGGGTGCCCCCCCGGGCGCTCTCCGCAGCGAAGCAAGGAAGAGCGGAGCGTCCGGGTGCGGCGGGTTCCCCTGCAGGAGCGGAGGAAGTGCATAGCTTGCCGACCCACCGAGCACCGAGAACCACAGAGACGAAAGGGCCCCACACGAGGTAATCGTGTGGGGCCCTTTGCTGTTTATTGCGCGATAGGCGAGGACGAACACCGCCGTCCGCAACTAAACCATATTCCCGGAATTAACGCTTGATAGCGTCCAGCGCCTCACGCTGAGCCTTCGCAATGCGCTTCTCAGACACCGTGTAGGCGGTACCGAGCTCCTGGGCGAAGAAGCTGACGCGCAGCTCCTCAATCATCCAGTTCACGCGGCGGAGCGCATCCGGCACGATGGTGCCTGCCGGCAGCGACTTGACCGCGTTATCGTAGGAGTCCTCAAGATCCTGCACGGTGAGCATCAGCTGGTTGTCGCGGTGCAGGTTCGGGCCGAGCTTCGTCAGGCGCACCTGGGCGGCCTTCAGGTAGCGCGGCAGGTGAACCAGCTGGTCGTAGCCGGTTTGCGCCACGAACCCGGGGTAGACCAGGTTCTCCATCTGAGCCTTCACATCGGAGACGGCGTGCATGGTCGTCAGCGAGGTGGCCTTCTTGATTGCCTTCTTCAGCGCGGTGGCTTCGGAGAGGATTTCGGCAACGAGCTTGGTGACGTCGAAGACCGTTTCGATGAGTTCGGCGCGCACGTGCTCGTAGAGCTCGCTGTATTCGGCGTGCGTGAAGATGGGCGTGTGCGGCACGAGGTGGTCGAGTGCCGCGACGGTGCAGTCGCGGATGAGTTCGTCGATGGAGCCGTGCGGGTTCTGCGTGAAGACGATTTTCTCCTTGTGGGAGAGGTGTTCGCTCACGTAGCGCACGGGCGAGGGCACCTGCAGTTGGAGCAGGCGGATGATGCCGCGGCGCTGGGCGTGGAGCTGTTCGGCTTCGGTGGGGAAGATGCGCAGTCCCACGCTGGAGCCTTCGTCGACGAGGGCGGGGTAGCCGTTGACCGCCTGGGTCGCGATGACACGCTGTACCTTGCGGGGGATGGCTCCGTCCGGGAACATGTCGGCGGGGAAGGCGGTGAGGCCGGTGACCTCGCGTACTCCGCCGGATGCACTCGCCTCGGCCTGGGCGCCCGGGTTCTTCGCGCCCTTTGCGGTACCCGGGCGAGCGGGGCCACTCGCGTTGCCAGAGCCGCCTGAGTTGCCTGATCCGCCCTGGGCGAGCGCAACCATCTTCGCCATGGCCTCGTCGGATGCACCGAGCGAGTCGGCGAGGGCGCTGCGAATCTCCTTGTGTAGCTGCTGCTGCAGGGCGCGCAGGTCTTTGCCCTCACCCAGGATTTTGTTGCGTGCGTTGCGCACCTGGAATCCCATTTTCAGGTGTTCGGGCACGGCGTCCCAGTTGAAGGCCTCGGGCTCGACAACGACGCCGCGCAGGCGGCGCAGTACGAGTGCCAGGGAGGGGATGAGCTCGTCGGTTGCGGGGGAGTAGTCCTCTTCCAGAGCGGCGCAGGCGGCGCGTGCCACGTCGGGTGCGGGCACGAAGTTGCGTCGAATCGCCTTGGGGAGCGATTTGATGAGCGCGGTGACGAGTTCGTGGCGCAGGCCGGGGATCTGCCAGCGGAACGGTTCGGGGCTCAGCTGGTTGAGGAAGAGAATCGGTACCTGCACGGCCACACCGTCGCGCTTGGCGGCTTCGGTGCGGGCGCCTCCCACACCGGCGGTGGGGGCGTATTCGTAACGCAGGTCCAGGGTGAGTTCGCCGCTGTCGGTGCGCTGCACCCACTGGCGCGGGAACTGGGAGTCGTCGTAGTCGGCGGCCTCCTCGTTGATGAGCTTCTCGGGGTTGAAATCCAGGAAGTTGTCGTCTTCGAGGCGTGCCTGCTTCCACCACTTGTCGAAGGCTCGCACATCCGTCACGTGGGCGGGGATGCGGGCATCGTAGAAGGCGAAGAGCACGGAGTCGTCCACGCGCAGGTCGCGGCGGCGCAGGCGTGCCTCAAGCTCTTCGACCTCGGCGAGGGCGCGCTGGTTGCGCAGGTAGAACTTGTGCTGGGTGTGCCACTGGCCTTCGACGAGGGCGGACTGGATGAACAGTTCGCGGGCCGCGGCGGCGTCTACGCGGGCGTACTGTACGGGGCGGTCGGCGTAGATGGTCAGGCCGAAGAGGGTGCCCTTGGCGTAGGCGACTGCCGCACCGGAGCTGAGGGACCAGTGCGGTTCGGAGTACTGCACGCTGATGAGGTGCTTGCCGACCTCTTCGATCCACTGCGGTTCGATGGCGGCGTTGGTGCGCGCCCACAGGCGGGAGGTTTCGACGAGTTCGGCGGAGAGCACCCAGTCGGGCCCCTTCTTGAACAGGCCGGAGCCGGGGAAGATTGCGAACTTGGTGCCGCGTGCGCCGAGGTATTCGCGGGGGCCGCGGGTGCGCCCCTTGGAGTCCTTCTCGCGTTCTTCCTTGACGCCCACGTGCGAGAGCAGGCCGGTGAGCAGGCTCTTGTGGATGTCTACCTCGTGCGCGGAGGCGTTGATGTCCCTGCCGCCGCTGGCGTGAATGTTGGCGGTTCGACCCATTTCGCGCAGCTGGGCGAAGAGGTCCTGCCATTCGCGGATGCGCAGGTAGTTGATGAACTCGCGGTGGCACATTTTGCGTAGCTGCGAGGAGGACAGCGCCGCCTGTTGCTCGTTGATGTAGTCCCAGAGCAGCAGGAAGGAGGAGAAATCGGAGGTGTCGTCGACGAAGCGGGCGTGCATCGCGTCGGCTTCTGCGCGCACGTCGGCGGGGCGTTCGCGCGGGTCCTGGATGGTCAGGGCGGCGGCGAGCACCATCATTTCCTTGGCGCAGCCGCGGCGGCCACCCTCGATAATCATGCGGGCCAGGCGCGGGTCCACGGGGAAGGCCGCCATGGCTCGGCCGATGGCGGTGAGGGTTGCGCTGTTGTTACCGCCTCGTCCCTTGCGGCGGGTGCGTTCGGTGAGCGCGCCGAGTTCGCGCAGCAGGTTCACGCCGTCGTTGATAGCGCGGGATGCGGGCGGCTGCACGAACGGGAAGCGGGAGATGTCGCCGGGTTCGCGCACCACGCCGATTGCGATCATCTGCAGGATGACGGCGGCGAGGTTGGTGCGCAGAATTTCGGGGTCGGTGAACTCGGGGCGCGAGTTGAAGTCTTCCTCGGAGTAGAGGCGGATGGCGATACCGTCGCTGACGCGGCCGCATCGGCCCGAACGCTGGTTGGCGCTGGCCTGCGAGATACGCTCGATGGGCAGGCGCTGAACCTTGGTGCGCGCGGAGTAGCGCGAGATGCGGGCGGTACCGGTGTCGATGACGTACTTGATGCCGGGCACGGTCAGCGAGGTTTCGGCGACGTTCGTGGCGAGCACGATGCGCGGCCGGGAACCGGGGGAGAACACGCGGTGCTGCTCGGCGAGCGAGAGGCGTGCGTACAGGGGCAGCACTTCGTAGTTCAGGCGCGGGGACTTGAGAACCATGGCCTCGATTGCGTCCTTGGCGTCGCGGATTTCGCGCTCGCCGGAGAAGAAGATGAGGATGTCGCCGGGCGCTTCCTTGGAGAGCTCCTTGATGGCGTCGAGAATCGCGTCGGTGGGGTCGCGGTCTTCGTCCACTTCCTCGTCATCCAGGTAGAGCTCGTCGCCTTCGAGGGGGCGGTAACGGATTTCGACGGGGTAGGTGCGGCCGGAGACCTCGATGATGGGCGGCGCGTCGTCGGGCAGGATTGCTTCGGCAATTTCGCGTTCTTCGTCGCTGAGGTTCTCGTCGACGATTCCCTTACCCGGCACGTAGCTGGGGGAGAAGTGGCGCGCGAAGCGCTCGGGGTCGATGGTCGCGGAGGTGATGATGACCTTCAGATCCGGGCGCTGCGGCAGGATGCGCTTGAGGTAGCCGAGGATGAAGTCGATGTTCAGGCTGCGTTCGTGCGCCTCGTCAATGATGAGGGTCGAGTAGCGGCGCAACAGCTTGTCGTTCTGAATTTCGGCGAGCAGAATACCGTCGGTCATGAGCTTGATGGCGCTGTGTTCGCCGACCTCGGAGGTGAATCGCACCTGGTAGCCGACGGTTTCGCCGATTTTCTGGCCGAGTTCTTCGGCGATGCGTTCGGCCACGGAGCGCGCGGCGAGGCGGCGCGGTTGGGTGTGGCCGATGAGGCCCTTCTCGCCCAGGCCGAGCTCGAGGCACATCTTGGGAATCTGGGTGGTCTTACCGGAGCCGGTTTCACCCGCGATGATGACGACCTGGTTGTCGCGGATCGCGTTCATGATGTCGTCGCGGCGTTCGCTGACGGGCAGCTCTTCGGGGTAGGTGATGACCTCGGGAATGAAGGGCTCGTAGCGGCGAGGGGCGGGGCGGTTCTGTTGCTGGTTACCCTTGTTACCGCCCTGCTGGTTGCCCTTGCTGTTACCCTGCTTGCGGGCGCGGCCGGTGCCGCCTCCGCGCCGATTGGAGCGGGAGGCGTTGGAGGAGTTCTTGCGGTCTACGTTGTTCTTCTGTGCACCCTTCTTTGGGGCGCCGTTCTTTACCGCGTTCTTCTCGGTGTTTTTGCCGGTGTTTTTGCCGGCGGGTTTTTCGGTGCTTTTTTCAGCGTTCTTTTCAGTGTTCTTTTCGGAGGCGCGCACTTTGGCCGCGTGGATGGCGGCGGCCATGCTCGCCATGGTGGGGGCGATTCGGGGCGCCCCGGTTTTAGGCGCGCGGGAGGTCTTATCTGCGTGATGGGTTTTCTGCTCAGACATATCCTATCCAGTGTACTCGCCCCCTTCACGGCGGGGAACGGGAGTATGCACCGGGCGAATATTGCGTCATATTTGGGCGGGTTGCACCCCTCGAGAGGGAGGGCTCGTCATCTTTGCGCGAGCGAGATCGAGCTCAAGACGTTTCAAAAAGCATCAAAATTATTAAAGAAGCCAATAAATTGGTTATTAATATTTCAAGTATGACGGATGCGAAATAAGTATCTTTTTCGGCTTTCTTTCGATACTTTCGTTCGGGTGTTACAGTGGTGTATAACACAGTAACGAAGGAGTGACTATGCCAACGCCCAAGACGTACACCTCCTCACGCACTCCAGTGTTGGACTGCTGCGAGGACGCACGCCACGAAGAAATCCACCACCGCGGCGAAGAACTGTTCCAGGCCCTCGTCCACGCGAGTCTTCGCACGCACTTTGAACGCCTGAGCTCCGCCGAAACCCTGTACCTGGTGACCGGCGACGGGGAAAGGGTACAGATTTCCCCCGAGATGTACGGCCCCATCACCTCGGTGGCGCGGGCCTTCGCCGACCGCAAGGACGTGTGCGTGGTCCGCCAGGACCGCCTCATGACCACCCAGGAGGCCGCCGACTACCTGGGGGTATCGCGACCGACCATCGTGCGACTCCTCGAGCGCGGCGAGATTCCCTTCGAACGCATCAACACGCACCGTCGCGTGGCGTTCGACGACCTGGAACGCTACCGCCTCGACCACGAGCACGTCAGCCGACGAAACCGATAGGCTGAACGCTCGATAGGCCGAGCCGAACTGAGCCGAGCGGCGTTCACGATTCGCGGCCCTAACGATAGGTAGCGAGCCGCCTACACCGTGGCGTTCAGGAAAGACAGCATCCGCTGAACAATCTCGGGGCTAAAGCAGCGAGAATCCCCGTGTTCGGCGCCCGGAACCAGCACCATATCGGTGGGTACCTGCCGCGTGCGCAGGGCCTGATACACCCGCACCGATTGCTGGTACGGCACGCACGAATCGGCGATGCCGTGCACTAGCATGATGGGTGCACACGCTCGGTCCGTAGCCTGTTCCTCAGGTTGCTTTTCACTGGAGTTTTTGCGAGAGGGCTCGCCGGCAGAGCCGCCGGCGTATACTCCGCGCGCAGGGTCCAGGGGATTCACCCGTTCCCAATTCTGCAGGGCACGCTCCCGGTCGATGCCGGGCACGCGCTCCACCCAGTCCTGTACCGGGGGTACGGGGTAATCGCATCCCAGTAGGCGCCACTCGGCGCCGTCATCGTCCGGGTGTACCAGCGAGTACCCCGCCAGGGGACGGTCGGGGAAGATGGTGCGCAGGTCGCTGACCCCGTAGAAGGGAACGGCCGCGGCAACCGCCGAGCTCACCCCCGGGTAGTTGCTGGAGGCGCGCCCCTCGTAGTACTCGTGCAGCTCGGGATTTTCGTCAGCGTAGCCGGTCGCATCGGGACCGGCGAGCGCCGCCATCATGCTCAGGTGCCCGCCGGCACTTCCTCCGGCAATCGCGATGCGCCCGGGGTCGATACCGAACTCGGCGGCGCGAGCGCGGAAGAAACGCACCGCCTCCTTCGTATCGTGCAGGTCGCCCGGGAAAATCGCCTGGTGCGAGTAGCGGTAGTTGATGGCTGCGACCGCCCAGCCCTGTTCCTGCAGGGCGCGGCGCATGAGGGTCTGCCGGTTCGTGCGCGGCCCCTCGGGGGTCATGATCTCTACATCGCGTAGGCCCCGGTTCGTGCCGAAGCGCCAGGCGCCGCCGTGCACCCAGATGAGCAGGGGAGCGGGCTCGGTACTACCGACCCCAGCGCTACCCGACTCCTCAACAGAACCGGACCCCTCGGCAGCGCGCGCGGGGTAGAAATCGTAGGCGAAGGCCTCCCGCGTGACGGGCGTTTCGGCCCCGTAGCCCGGCAGGGACAAGCCGTCGAAAAACCCCTCGGGGCGGTAAAAACCGGAGCGGTACTCGTCGACGCTCTGCGCGGCCTCGGAATTCAGCATGAATCAGCCCGTTCTTTAGGTTTCTTAGCTCTTTGGTCTCTAAATTTCTTAGGGAACCAGCACGATCTTGCCGCGCGTGTGGCCGGAGGCCATAAGCTCCTGAGCCGCGGCGGCCTCGGCGAGGGGGAAAATCTTCTCCACGTGCACCTTCAGCAGGCCCAGAGACATGAGCCGGGCGATCTCCTGCATCTGCGTACGGTCCGGGTGAGCCGTCAGCCACTGCGCCTCAAACCCGCGCTCGCGGGCCACATCCAGCGGGTCGGGATTCGTCAGCGTCACGATGCGCCCGCCGGGGACCAGTACCTCCAACGAATCGAGGAAGGTCTGCCTGCCGGTCGAGTTGAGCACCACGTCCATGGTCCGACCCAGCACCGCGCGGAAATCCTCGGTGCGGTAGTCGATGGGCTGGGCCCCCAGCGAGCGCACGAACTCGTGATTCGCGGCGGAGGCGGTCGCAAAAACCTGCGCGCCCGCCTGAATGGCCAGCTGCACGGCGAGGTGGCCGACGCCTCCGGCACCGGCGTGGATGAGCACGCGCTCGCCCTCCTTCAGGCGCGCAACCTCGAAGAGCGACTGGTACGCGGTGAGCCCGGCAAGCGGTGCGCCGCCGAGCTGGGCGCACGGAACGTCGGAGGGAACCTTGGCCAGCTGGTAGGCGGGTGCGAGGACGTACTCGGCGTACGCGCCGCCGGGGTACGGGAAGGTCACCATGCCGAAAACGCCGTCGCCGACTTTGAACCCCGTGTAGTCGCCGGCGGTGGCGACTACGGTGCCGGCCACATCCCATCCGGGCACGAAGGGTCTATAGGAGGGGTCGGCCAGCTGCGCGGCGGGGCCCAGGCCCTTGCGGGTAGTCAGGTCAATCGGGTTCACGCCCGCGGCGACCGTCTTGATGAGCACGTGACCGCGCACCGGAGAGGGGATGGGCACGTTCGCCTCGTGCAGAACGCTTTCGTCGCCCCATTCGGTGAGCTGGATTTGGCGCATGGTGGTCACGGTTTACCTCCGCTGGTGTGGTGTTGTCGTGTTTGAACGGTGTGCGCGTTTCCCTATTCTCTCAACTGCGAGGCCTCCGGAACAACAGGGGAGCGGAGGCGTCCAGCCTCTGATGCTTCTGCCCGAGATGTAACCCGAGATATAAAGCAGAAATAAAAAGGAGCCGACACCCGCTGTGCGAGCATCGGCTCCCGTGTTCCCTCTCGAATAAGAACATCGTGCCCCTGAAAGGATTCGAACCTTCGACCCCCAGTACCGGAAACTGGTGCTCTAATCCGCTGAGCTACAGAGGCAACCCCACCATGGTATCAGATAAGCGCTAGATAATACGGTCAGGCACCCGCCAATGCTTGCTAGAATAGATTCTTATGACTCCTGAAGAACTCTCCGAAGCCATTGCGCTTGCCCTTGAAGAAACCATTTCCTCCGGCCAGCTGACCCTCGTGGAGGGCGCTGAACTGCCCGCCGTCCGAGTGGAGCGTCCCAAGTCCCGTGAGCACGGCGACTGGGCCACCAACGTCGCTCTGCAGCTCGCCAAGAAGGTGGGCAAGAACCCGCGTGAGGCAGCAGCTCTTCTGGCCGAGAAGATCGGCGCCATCCCCGGCGTGGCATCCGTTGACATCGCGGGCCCCGGCTTCCTGAACATCACCCTGGACGCAGCAGCAGCAGGCGAGCTCGCCGCCACCATCGTTGAGGCGGGCGAAGCCTACGGCCGCAGCGACAAGTTCGCCGGCAAGACCATTAACCTTGAGTTCGTCTCCGCGAACCCGACCGGCCCCATCCACCTGGGCGGCACCCGCTGGGCTGCCGTCGGTGATGCGCTCGCCCGCGTCCTTGAGGCTGAGGGCGCTAACGTCGTGCGCGAGTACTACTTCAACGATCACGGCACCCAGATTGACCGCTTCGTGCGCTCCCTGATTGCCGCTGCCCGCGGTGAGGAGACCCCCGAGGACGGCTACGCTGGCGCGTACATTGTCGACATTAAGGACCAGATTCTGGCTCAGCGCCCCGATGCGCTTGAGGCTGAGAACCCCGAAGAGATTTTCCGCGAGATCGGTACTCACCTGATGTTCGATCAGATTAAGGAGTCCCTGGCGGCATTCGGTACCCACTTCGACGTGTTCTTCCACGAGAACTCCGTGTTCGAGGGCGGCAAGGTGGATGCCCTGCTCGAGACCATGCGCGAGAACGGTCAGCTCTTCGAGGCTGACGGCGCATGGTGGATGCGCACCACCGACTACGGCGACGACAAGGACCGCGTGGTCATCAAGTCCGACGGCAACCACGCCTACGTGGCGGGCGATATCGCCTACTACCAGGACAAGATGACCCGTGCCGAGAACCCCGCCGACGTGGCGATTTACATGCTCGGCGCTGACCACAACGGCTACGTGGGCCGTCTGAAGGCCATCGCCCAGATTCTTGGCTACCGCGCAGACCAGATTGAGGTCATGATTGGTCAGCTGGTGAACCTGGTCAAGGACGGCAAGCCCGTCCGCATGTCCAAGCGTGCCGGCACCGTGGTCACCCTCGAGGACCTGGTCGAGGCCGTGGGTGTTGACGCGGCCCGCTACGAGCTGACCCGCTACTCGGTGGACACCCCCATCGACATTGACCTGGGCCTGCTGACCTCCAAGAGCAACGAGAACCCGGTCTACTACGTACAGTACGCTCACGCACGCACCGCCGCCGTGGCACGCAACGCCGCGGAGGCCGGCGTGAAGATTGAGGACGGCGTGGACACCTCCCTGCTCGACTCCGCCGCTGACGGTGAGCTGCTGGCTGTGCTCGGCCAGTTCCCCGCCGCCGTGCGCGACGCCGCGAAGTTCTACGAGCCGCACCGCGTGAACCGCTACCTGGAGCAGCTCGCTTCGGCGTACCACAGCTGGTACGGCGTCTCCCGCGTGGCCCCCAAGGCCGACGAGGAGGTCACCGACCTGCACCGCACCCGCCTGTTGCTGAATAACGCGGCACAGCAGGTGCTGGCGAACGGCCTGAACCTGCTGGGCGTGAGCGCACCCGAGCGCATGTAATACCCCTCGATTCAACCCCCGACCCGGTGCTACCGGGGCGGGGGTTGAACGTATGCCGCCGCCGGTGGCTTCATTGCCCAACCCGGCACAGTGCACAGATATTGAAACTGCACAGACTTTGTCCCGCCGCTACACTGCGTCCCCTAACGCTGAACCCCGGCGCAGTAGCGCACCCGAGCGCATGAGAAAGAGACACGATGAGCGAAGCCCGTTCCCTCTACCGCCCCGAATGGCTGACCCAGCCTGAGAACCCCGCCGACCTGTCCCGAAGCATCTGGACCGATTCCTTCACCCGCAATGCGGAGGGTGAGCTCTGCATCGACGGTGTGACCGTCAGCGAGCTGGCCGCCGAGCACGGCACCCCGCAGTACGTTTTCTCCGAGACCACCTTCCGCGCCCGTGCCCGCGCTTACCGCACCGCTTTTGAGCAGGCTTTCGCCAAGCATGGCGCGCAGGTGAGCGTCTACTACGCCGGCAAGTCCTTCCTCTCCACCGCGGCCGTTCGCTGGGTTCGTGAGGAGGGCCTGTGCCTGGATACCGCCTCCGGTGGCGAGCTGGCGCTGGCGCTGCGCGGCGGCATGCCCGGCGAGCGCATCGCCCTGCACGGCAACAATAAGTCTGAGGCCGAAATCGCCCGCGCGATTCGTAGCGGCCTGGGCCGCGTGGTGGCCGATTCGGTGGACGAAATCAAGCTGATTGAGCGGGTGTACGCCGAGCTGGCCGCAGAGCGCGTGGCGGAGGGCGAGGAGCCCTACCCGCCCGTTCCGGTGCTGATTCGCATCACCCCGGGCGTGCACGCCTCCACCCACGAGTCGATCGCGACCGCGCACGAGGACCAGAAGTTCGGCATGTCCCTGCAACCCGGTACCGCTGCGCTGGCCGGCCTGGACGAGGCAGAGCTGGAGCACTGGGGCGTGGAGGCCTCCGACTCCTACGCCGCGCTGGCGGCCGCAATCCTGAACGCGACCGACTCCCTGGATTTCCGCGGTATTCACTGCCACATCGGTTCGCAGATTTTTGAGGCGGAGGGCTTCGAGCAGGCGGCAACCACCGCCCTGGAGTTCATGAACCGCCTCAACCGTGACCTGGGCGTGACCCTGCCGGAGCTGGACCTGGGCGGCGGCTACGGCATCGCCTACACCGAGGCCGATCGTCCCCGCTCCATCGCCGAGGTGACCGAATCCATCGCCGCTTCGGTCGCGGCCACCTGCGAGCGCCTGGGCATGGCGATTCCGCACATGTCCTTCGAGCCGGGCCGTTCGATTTCGGGCCCCTCGGGTGCGACCCTGTACACGGTGGGCACCATCAAGAACGTGAGCATTGAAGACGAGAACGGTGAGATTCGCGTGCGCCGTTACGTCTCGGTGGACGGCGGCATGAGTGATAACGCCCGCCCGGTGCTGTACGAATCGGACTATTCGGCAACCCTGGCGAACCGTGCCCCGGCGGGGGAGCAGCTGCTCTGCCGCGTGGTGGGCAAGCACTGCGAATCCGGCGATATTGTGGTGCGCTACTGCTACCTGCCGGCCGACCTGCAGGCGGGCGATATTCTGGCGGTTCCGGCGACGGGCGCGTACTGCTACGTGCTGGGCTCGAACTACAACTTCCTGACCCGCCCGCCGGTGATTGCGACCGCCGAGGGGCGTCCCTCCCGCGTGATGATTCGCCGCCAGAGCGAGGACGACATGCTCGCCCTGGATATGGGGTCGGACATCTAAGCGTCCCCACGAGCCGGAGCCTTGCGGCGCCCCTGATGCGGGGCTCCTGAGGCTGCGTTCGCGAGAGACCTTCCGCCTTTGCGGCCCCGCGCAGGACAAGCCCGCGCGCCGAGCTGCCTTCGGGCGGGCCGCATCCGGCTGTGAGGGATGCCTCATCTCAGAGAATAAAAGTCGCAGCTTGAGGCCGATGGCTTCATCCCGCCTCTTGATAAAGTGGTGTTGAGTGCGTGCTCCGCGAAGCGCGCCGCACCGTAGCCCGAAGAGACCCCGGGGAACGCCCCGGAACGACCGTAGAAAGAGACTATCGTGGCTGACAAAATCAAAGTTGCCCTGCTGGGTGCCGGTAACGTCGGTTCCCAGGCGGCACGCATCCTGGTAGAGGATAACGCCGTCCTTGAGAAGCGCATTGGTGCGCCCGTCGAGCTGATCGGCATTGCCGTGCGTGATACTCAGGCAACTCGCCACTGGAATGCCGACCCCTCGCTGTACACCACCGACGCCGAAGCTTTGATTGACGCCGCCGACGTGGTGATCGAGCTGACCGGCGGCATCGAGCCGGCCCGCACCCGCATCCTGCGCGCGCTGAACGCCGGCAAGTCCGTCGTTTCGGGCAACAAGGCCCTGCTGGCCAAGCACGGCGTGGAGCTGCAGGCCGCCGCCGATGCATCCGGCGCGCAGCTGTCCTACGAGGCCGCCGTGGCCGGTGCGATTCCGATTCTGCGCCCGCTGCGCGACTCCCTGGCCGGTGACCGCGTGACCCGCGTTCTGGGCATCATGAACGGCACCACCAACTACATTCTTGATCAGATGGATACCACCGGCGCCTCCTTCTCAGATGCGCTGGCCGACGCCCAGAAGCTGGGCTACGCCGAGGCCGACCCCACCGCCGACGTTGAGGGCCTCGACGCCGCTTCGAAGGCCGCTATTGTTGCCTCGCTGGCGTTCCACTCGGACTTCACGATTGATGACGTGCACACCGAGGGCATTACCGCCATCACCGCCGATGACGTTGCGGCCGCGGACGCCGACGGCTACGTCATCAAGCTGCTGGCTATCTGCGAGCGCGAGGGTGAAGACGGTGTGAACATTCGCGTGAACCCGACCCTGATTCCGCGCCAGCACCCGCTGGCCGGCGTGCACGGTGCGTTCAACGCCGTGTTCGTCGAGGCTGAGAACGCCGGTGAGCTGATGTTCTACGGTCCCGGTGCGGGTGGCGCTCCTACTGCTTCGGCTGTTCTGGGTGACTTCGTGTCCCTGGCTCGTCGCCTCGTGCTGGGCGGCCCCGGTGTTCCCGAGACCTCCCACGCTCAACTGCACGCAACCAGCCTGGACAACGTGATTTCTCGCTACTCGGTGGGCGTTCTGGTGGAGGACCGTCTGGGTGTTCTGGCGAACATTACCCGCATCCTGGCCGAGCACGGCATTTCGGTGGATTCGCTGCGTCAGTCCGCCCCGAAGGAGGGTGTGGCTCAGATTCGCATGGTGACCCACTCCGCGAAGGACTCCGACCTGCGCCGCGCCATCGCCGTGATTGACGCGCTCGATACGGTGCGTGAGGTGAACTCCGTGATTCGCGTGGAGTCCGAGAAGCACTAGGTGCACGTCGAGAGACTATCCAATCCCGCGGCCTGATGCGCCGCACTAAACCTGCGAGGGCAACCCGCGAGGCCCCTCGCTCACTGACGAACCCGCGTACCCGCTACCGGGGTCACAGGACCCCGACGGGCGGTGCGCCTCAAGATTAAAGGAGAAGCCAATGGCACACGTGTGGCAGGGCGTTATCAAGGAATACCGTGACCGTCTGCCCTTCGGTGAGGACGTTCAGGTCGTGACTCTGGGTGAGGGTGGTACCCCGCTGATTCACGCCCCGGCGCTGTCCGCCGAGACCGGCAACACCGTTTACCTGAAGTTCGAGGGTATGAACCCGACCGGTTCCTTCAAGGACCGCGGCATGACCAGCGCCATGACCGCCGCTAAGCGTGACGGTGCGAAGGCTGTTGTGTGTGCTTCGACCGGTAACACTTCCGCTTCCGCCGCAGCCTACGCGCTGCAGGCCGGCCTGCGCTGTGCCGTGCTGGTTCCGGACGGCAAGATTTCTATGGGTAAGCTCTCCCAGGCGATTGCTCACGGTGCCGACATCATTCAGATTGACGGCAACTTCGACAACTGCCTTGAGATTGCTCGCAAGCTCAGCGAGAACTACCCCGTGTTCCTGGTGAACTCGGTGAACCCCTACCGTATCGAGGGTCAGAAGACCGGTTCCTTTGAGGTTGTTGACACCCTGGGTGACGCCCCCGATTACCACCTGCTGCCGGTTGGCAACGCCGGTAACATCACCGCGTACTGGAAGGGCTACAAGGAGTACTCCGAGCCCTACACCAACCGTGACGGCGAGGTGCTGGAGCCCGTGGCCACCAAGCGCCCGATCATGTGGGGCTTCCAGGCCGCCGGTGCCGCCCCGATCGTGGCGGGTCACCCCATCGAGAACCCCGAGACCATCGCAACTGCGATTCGCATCGGTAACCCCGCTTCGTGGGAGAAGGCCGAGGCAGCCCGCGACGAGTCCGGCGGCGTGATTGAGGCCGTGACCGACGAGGAGATTCTGGAGGCGCACCGCTGGCTGTCCTCGCGCGAGGGCGTGTTCGTGGAGCCTGCTTCGGCCGCCGGTGTGGCGGGTCTGCTGAAGAAGCACCGCGCGGGTGAGGCACCCGAGGGTAAGACCATCGTCATCACCGTGACCGGCCACGGCCTGAAGGACCCGCAGTGGGCCCTGGAGGCCGTGAACGGCGTGAAGGTCGAGCCGACCAAGGCTCCCTTCGACGTGGTTGCTGTGGCAAATATTCTCGATTTGCACTAGCCTAGTCGTACTACGAGGTGCACTCCGTCCCGGTTTTCGGGGCGGGGTGCACCTGCATGATGGCGGGTCTCCGTACCCCGTCACCACCCATTGTTATGGCGGATGTGCGGATTATCAGCATCCCGCTCGCTCACTCCGTCACCGATCGCGAGGTACCTCTTCACATGTCTTCCCTGAACCTTTCTGATATTCCCGTGGGCGCATCCGTCACCGTGCGCGTGCCCGCCACGAGCGCCAATCTGGGTCCCGGCTACGACAGCCTGGGCCTGGGCCTGGGATTCTACGATGAGCTGAGGGTTGAGCGCATCGAGTCCGGCCTGGAATTTGAGCTGACGGGTGAGGGTAGCGCCGAGGTTCCGCGCAACGAAAACCACCTGGTGGTTCGCGCCATGAAGGCGGCTTTTGAGGCGGCCGGCCTGGAGGATCTACCCCCGCTGAAGCTGATTGCGGATAACAAGATTCCGCACTCGCGCGGCATGGGCTCTTCGGCCTCCGCGATTGTTGCCGGCGTGGCGGCCGCCAGCGCGCTGCTGCCCGAGGAGCACCGCCTGGACCGCGAGCGTATGCTGCAGGTCGCCTCCGATATGGAGGGTCACCCCGATAACGTGGCTCCGGCGATTTACGGTAACCTCTCGGTGTCCTGGGGACAGCTGGGGGAGTGGCATTCCCTGATTATTCCGGTGCACCCGCAGGTGCGTCCGGTCGTGGCCGTGCCCGACTACGAGGTGTCCACGAAGCTGGCCCGTTCCCTGATTCCCGCGGAGATTCCTCACGCTCGGGCCGCCGCCAATTCGGCGCGTTCCGCGCTGCTGGTGCGTTCGCTCTCGGATGCTCCCGAGTACCTGATGGATGCGACGGTGGACTACCTGCATCAGGGCTACCGTGTTCCCGCCATGGAGCCGTCGGCCGCCCTGGTTGCCTTCCTGCGCGAGCGCGGCCTGGCCGCCGTGATTTCGGGTGCTGGCCCGACCGTCCTGACCTTCGCCCGCGGTGATGAGCAGGTGCAGCAGGCCGCCGAGGCTATTGCCGAGTTCGAGGCGCAGAGCCCCGCGAGCGAGGTGGAGGACCGTCGTCTGAAGTGGCGCGTGCTCCCTCTTGAAATTGATACTGAAGGTGTTATAGTTACTCAGTAGGACGTGTAACGTCCTATCGCGGGTTCTATCCGCCGTTCGACGACGACCGTAATTGACGCTTCCTCGCGGGTACGTTCTGTACCTCACCCCGTTTCGCCCCTTTCCGGACCTTGTACCCGGTTGGGCCTCGGAGGGGAGCTTACCTTCTACAATGCCTCACCCGCAGGGTGCCGACGTGAAGGTACGGTCTCGGTCACGGCGATTGAACCCTCCCGACCGTTCATTCTTGACCCGCCGGCCCCAGGTGCGGGTCCGATGAATGAGGGATGCACGCATAATGATAGAGCGCCTTATCTTCCGTGTGTGCTCGCCGTGTCTGAATCGGCGGGTACGGTAAGAGACGCGAACCGCCTCCAGCGCGGTTCGAGGGAGTCGAAGGTGCAGGTCGCCGCGTTCTGCGGCGGCGCAGGAACCTTTGACCGCGCTATAGCGCCCGCCCGATCTTTATTCTGAAGATTTTCAGGGCTTACAACCAAAGGAATTGTAGTTGGCAAAAAATATTGTTGTCACCGATGAGTTCGGCACGGCATCGACCGCGCCGGAACTGGCAAATTTGAAGGTCGCGCAGCTGCGCGTCCTGGCTCAGCAGCTGGGTATTCGTGGCTACCTGAAGCTGAAGAAGGCGGAGCTGGTTCAGGCTCTGGAGGAGCACCAGCGTGGTGGCGCCGTAGCTGCCCCGGCCGCTCCGAAGGCCGAGACCCCCGCCGAGAAGACTTCCGAAAAGCCCACCGCGAAGGCCGAGGAGAAGGCCGCCGAGGCCTCCGCTGAGGCTCCCGCCGAGGGTGAGAAGGACTCCGAGCCTGTTCAGAAGACTCGCCGTACCCGCCGTACCCGCGTCCAGAAGGACGCTGAGGCACAGGCCGAGAAGGCAGAAAAGAGCGAGTCCGAGGGCTCCGAAAAGTCTGAGAAGTCCGAGAAGCGCACCCGCTCTTCGCGTTATGAGACCCCCGCTCAGAAGCGTGCTCGCGCTCGCCGCGCCGCCGAGGGTCAGGATGCCCCCGAGGCCTCCGAGAAGGTGGAGAAGGGCGAAAAGTCTGAGAAGTCCGAGAAGCGCACCCGCCGTAGCCGCAAGGACGAGAAGCCCGCAGAGCTTCCCCCGCTGGATGTGCGCGCCGAGCTGGCCGCGGAGCGTATCTCTGAGCGTTCCGAGCCGGGCGATTCGGCTCCGAACTCCTCCGAGCTGAAAGCATCCACCGCCGATGGCACCGCAAGCCTGGACAGCCTGAACGCCGCCCTGGACATGACCTTCGGCGCCGTTGACGGCGAGAAGAGCTCCAAGCGCACCCGCACCCGCGAGCGTCGCCGCGATCAGGACGGCGAACGCACCGAACGCGCAGAGCGTACCGAGCGCCGTTCCAAGCGTGACCGTCAGGCCGAGCGCGCAGAGCGTGCCGAGCGTAAGAACTCCGAGCGTACCGAGCGCCGTTCCAAGCGTGACCGTCAGGCCGAGCGCACCGAGAAGCAGGCTCGCCGCCGCGAGGAGAACGAGCCCCGCCTGAACGAAGACGATGTGCTGGCACCGATTTCGGGTGTGCTGGACATCCTCGATAACTACGCATTCGTGCGCACCACCGGCTACCTGCCGGGCACCAACGATGTGTACGTCTCCCTGGCCCAGGTGAAGAAGTACAACCTGCGTAAGGGCGACCACGTGCTCGGCGCGATTCGCGTGCCGCGCGAGGGTGAGCCGAACAGCCGCCAGCGCTTCAACGCGCTGGTTCAGGTTGAGGCGATTAACGGTCAGAGCGTTGAAGAGGCCGCTAACCGCCGCGTGTTCTCCAAGCTGACCCCGCTCTACCCCAAGGAGCGTCTGCGCCTGGAGACCACTCCGAAGAAGCTGGGTACCCGCGTGGTGGACCTGGTGTCCCCGATTGGTAAGGGTCAGCGTGGTCTGATCGTCTCGCCGCCGAAGGCCGGTAAGACCCTCATGCTGCAGTCCATCGCGAACGCGATTACCGTGAACAACCCGGACGTGTACCTGATGATGGTCCTGGTGGACGAGCGTCCTGAAGAAGTGACCGACATGCAGCGCACCGTCAAGGGCGAGGTTATCGCCTCGACCTTCGACCGCCCCGCCGAGGACCACACCACGGTTGCCGAGCTGGCTATTGAGCGCGCTAAGCGCATGGTGGAGCTGGGCTACGACGTGGTCGTGCTGCTGGACTCCATGACCCGCCTGGGCCGCGCCTACAACCTGGCCGCACCCGCCTCGGGCCGCATCCTCTCCGGTGGTGTGGATTCCGCCGCGCTGTACCCGCCGAAGAAGTTCTTCGGTGCCGCCCGCAACATCGAAGAGGGCGGTTCGCTGACCATTCTGGCTACCGCCCTGGTCGAGACCGGCTCGAAGATGGACGAAGTGATCTTCGAAGAGTTCAAGGGCACCGGTAACATGGAGCTACGTCTGTCCCGCCAGTTGGCCGACAAGCGTATCTTCCCGGCCGTGGACATCAACGCCTCCGGTACTCGCCGCGAAGAGAACCTGCTCTCCCCGGACGAAATCAAGATCATGTGGGGTCTGCGCCGTGCCCTGGCCGGCATGGAGCCCGAGCAGGCCCTGGGCGTTCTGACCAACCAGCTACGCAAGACCGAAAGCAACGTGGAGTTCCTGCTCACGGTGCAGAAGAACGGCCTGCGCCTGGTCGACTAAGACCCGTGTTTCACGCGCCCCACCCCGGTACGACGGTGGGGCGCGTGAGGCGTTCACCCGTGCCTCCCAGCGAGGCGCCCCGTCAGGGGAGTGACGAATTCTAGTGCCCGCCCGTGCGGCGTAAAGTGCGGGAGATGGAAGAGAGAACAGAATGTTTGAATCTATTCAGGTTCTGCTGGACGAGCACGCTGACCTGCAGAATCAGCTGGCCGATCCCGCCGTGCAGTCGAACCAGGGTAAGGCACGCCGAGTGGGTCGCCGCTACGCGGAGCTGACCGGTATCGTGACCGCCTACAACAAGTACACCTCGCTCAAGGACGACCTCGAGGCCGCCCGCGAGATGGCCGAGGAGGACCCGGAGTTCGCCGCTGAGGTGCCCGGCCTGGAGGAGGAGCTGGAGGTAGCTCAGGAGAAGTTGCGCCGCCTGCTGATTCCGCGTGACCCGGACGATGGCCGCAACGTCATTCTCGAGGTGAAGGCCGGTGCCGGTGGTGACGAGGCCGCCTTGTTCGCGGGTGACCTGCTGCGCATGTACATGCGCTACGCCGAGCACAAGGGCTGGAAGACCGAGATTATCTCTTCGACCAGCACCGACGTGGGTGGTTACAAGGACGCCCAGATTGCTATTAAGGGCTCCTCGAATGAGCCGGCCGAGGGCGTGTGGGCGCACCTGAAGTACGAGGGTGGCGTGCACCGCGTGCAGCGTGTTCCGGCGACCGAGTCTCAGGGCCGTATTCACACTTCCGCCGCCGGTGTGCTGGTGTTCCCCGAGGTGGATGAGCCCGAGGAAATCGAGATTAACCAGAACGACCTGAAGATTGACGTGTACCGTTCTTCGGGCCCCGGTGGTCAGTCGGTGAACACCACCGACTCGGCGGTGCGTATTACCCACCTGCCGACCGGTATTGTCGTGGCGATGCAGAACGAGAAGTCTCAGCTGCAGAACCGTGAAGCCGCGATGCGCGTGCTGCGTGCGCGACTGCTGGCTCACCAGCAGGAGCAGATTGACGCCGAGAACGCGGCACACCGTGCTTCGCAGGTGCGCACCATGGACCGTTCGGAGCGCATCCGTACGTACAACTTCCCGGAGAACCGCATCGCCGATCACCGTACCGGCTACAAGGCATACAACCTGGACGCCGTGCTGAACGGTGACCTGGAGCCGGTGGTTCAGTCCGCTATTGAGATGGACGAGGCGCACCGCCTCGCTCAGGTGGGCCAGGAGCAGAAGTAACCCTGTGCAGAAGTAGGTTCTGTATAACTTTCACTCGTTAGTGGCTTTGGGTTTGCGTTAGCAGCCCGGTATAGGCGCGTGAGTTTAGCTTGAATGCTGAACTCGCGCGCCTTTTTGCGTCTGTCGCCGGGTGCTGAGTGGTAAATGACCAAACGCCGCGCGCGTTTGAAAGCTTCACCCTAGACTGGAGGTGTAGCTAAGCCTGGAGGTGTAGCTAGCGTTGCTGCGGGAGAACGTAGCCCGGCTCAAGGAAACGAAAGAGTATATATGCACGGGTGTCCCTAGCGAAAAATCTCGGGATACTTCCTTCTATGGCGGGTATAGCCCGCCCTTTGGGAAGTGCCGAGAGCTATGGTGACGCCTGCTACCTGCAGGTATATTGCTGCCCCCGTACTGCCCCTCCCTATCGGGGGGGGGGCACAATGACGAGCCCAGAGATGAAATAGCTAGATATTGTGTAACGTTATAAGTAGATTGAGAAAGGACAAAGAACATGGGTGTTATTGTTCAGCTTCAACCGGGTGACGGAATCCTTGCCCAAATTGTGGATCACACCGATGGTAAGGGTGGAACAGAGCTGCTGGTCCTCGAAGTGGACACCGTAGATGGCGACCAGTTCACCGCCAAGATGATACATGATGCGCGCCTGGGCGAACCCTGGGTGACTGAGTGCGACGGGCGGTTCGTATTTAGCGGCACGGTTCTAGAACACGACCCTTTTAAGGTCGACCTTCGATACCACGATACCGAGGGACGTTTTAAGGAAAGCGGGGTATGTGATAAGCAGGCTCTTTACCTAGGACCCCCGGTCAATGAGACTGTAGTAACCGTTGCAACCCCCATTAACCCGCGTCGAGATGTCCAGTGTCATGCGGGAAACTACGTGTTGACCGGAGCCGTTCCTTGGATTCCGAAGGCCATTTACGAACATGTGGTAGTGCCTGAACACGGTATCCGTATCTACATGCATAGCAAGATGCGCGAGCAGCTGAGTCGTATAGAGACGATGCATAACTGGCCTATGAACACCCGTCAACGCACCGTCAACTTTGCGGACGCAGACTGCCATATAGTCCCCGTATCGGCTGAAGTGGCACATGTGCTCGATAAAATGTACGAATCGCCCGAGTATAACGATCTCGACTATGGCTGGTTCTCTCATCTTGAGAGGTGGGAACACCCCCAAGTCCATTTATCGAGTGCGTGGCCGAATGGCATATACAAGAACTTCTTGAATAAGCCGGCTATTTCCGAATTCATGGAGGCGGAGGGGCCGCATCTGATTCTCTGCCTGGTGGATACCGTGGACTTCTTCATGAAGAAGGGCTGGCGGAACAGCCTGCGCGAGAAGTATGAAGACCAGGGTAAGTATTCTGACGAATACTTGAAGCTGGTTTGCATGGCAACCCGAGTGATTGCCGACCGTATGGAATTCCACGCGAATGACATTTATAGCTACCTCGAAGAACCCAGCCCCTTTGAGTTGCTACTGCGGGAGAGCATCGCGCTCCTCAAGGAGACCCCGGAGTATCAGTGCGTGGGTGTTTTCGGCGAGAAGTGTGAAGAATCTTGCGATTCTAGTTGCCCTGCGTGCCGCGGCGGCGAGTTCCGTCGAGAAGATCACTTGAGCGATCAGGACGACTCGAGTTCGCTGCCGAGGCTCCGACCTTCCGAACTCGGCATGGTCACTGTGCTGGGGGCTTGCGATAGCGCGCCCGTCGAAGAGTCAGAGGAAGAATCGGATGAGGACTCCGAGGGTAATTCCTAAAAGGGGATAATTTCTAAAGGTAGAAGAGAGCGTAAGGAGAGCTCATGACGGTGAATGTGCACGACCCGCGCGGGGAAGAACTCGCGCAGGTGCTGACGCGCGCCACCGCGGCCCTGGCGCAGGTGCCCAGCCCCCGCGTGGACGCCGAGCTACTCGCAGCGCACCTGCTCCACGGTGGTTCTCGGGCCGAGCTGCAGCGGGCCCTGCTTATAGGGGAGCGACTCACCCCTGCGCAGGTCGCTGAGTACGAGGCGCTGGTTGCCCGTCGCGCCGCGCGCGAGCCGCTGCAGCACATCACCGGGTGTGCCCCCTTCCATCACCTGGAGCTGTCCGTTGGGCCGGGCGTATTCGTACCCCGGCCCGAAACGGAACTGCTCGTCGAAGAAGCCCTCAAGGTGCTGAGCGCACGCGCCGAGTCGGCGACCGGTCAGTTGCGCATCGTCGACCTGTGCACAGGGTCCGGCGCCATTGCGGCGGCGGTCAAGAGCGAATTGCCGAACGCCCAAGTCTTCGCGGTGGAGCTCTCCGAAGAGGCCATCCCCTACGCCCGCAAGAACCTGGAGTCGCTCGGCGTGCACCTGGTGCAGGGGGACGCCCTCACCGCCCTCACCGAGCTGGCTGGCCGCTTCGACGCGGTGCTCTCCAACCCGCCGTACATTCCGTCGGCGAACGTGCCCGCCGACCCGGAGGCCGCCCTGCACGACCCGGAGATGGCGCTGTACGGCGGGGGAGCGGACGGCATGCAGATGCCCTCCGCCATCGCCGCGCGCGCCTACGAGCTGCTGGCCCCCGGAGGCTTCTTCATGATGGAGCACGACGACACCCAGGAAGAAGCCGTCGCTGAGCTCCTGGCGCGCGTTGGCTTCGAACGGTGCTACCCGGTACGGGACCTGAATGGCAGGCCCCGGCACAGCGCGGGCTACAAACCTGCCGCCGCAGGCTCCTAGCATCGGGGCCGACTCCTAGCCTCCGAGCCGGGCGGGGCCACCGAACGGAGCCGCCGCGCATCCTAACCGTCGCATCAGCCGCCGACGAGGCGCGACGCGTCAACCCCGTGACGCGCACCCTCCCCGGCGTATCGCCGCAATCCATAAAACGTGAGACAATATAACCCGTGACTGCAAAGCTGTACCCCGTAACGACTGAAACCGAGACCCGCGAGGCGCTGGACGCCGCCCGCGAGGCCCTCAAGGCGCACGACACGATTGTGATGCCCACCGATACCGTCTACGGTATTGCCGCCGATGCCTTCTCGCATCAGGGCGTTGCCAAACTGCTGGCAGATAAGGGCCGCGACCGCACCATGCCGCCGCCCGTACTCATCTTTGATATTGCGGCGCTCGCCGGCGTGGTGGACGACGTTCCGGACGACATCTACGATCTGGGCTACCGTTTCTGGCCCGGCGCGCTGACCATCATTCTTCACGCCTACCCCTCGCTGAGCTGGGACCTGGGCGAGACCCGAGGCACCGTCGCGGTGCGTGTTCCCGACGACGAGTTTGCCCTGAAGCTGCTGACCGAGCACGGCCCGCTGGCCGTCTCGAGCGCTAACAAGACCGGCCAGGAGGCTGCCGCGACCGCCCAGGCCGCCATGGACTCCCTGGGCGAGGACGTCGCGGTGATTATTGACGGTGGCCCCCGCCCGAAGCCGCACGAATCAGAGCCCAACGAGGACGGCGTCACGGTGGTGACCGAACGCGAGCCGGCTCCCTCGACCATCCTGGACTGCACCTCGTTTCCCTACGTGGTGGTGCGCGAGGGCGCGATTCCCGTTGAGGAGCTCCGCGAGGTGATCCCCTCGATTCTGACCCGCGCCGAGGCCGACGAACAGGCGGCCCGCAAGGTTGAGGAGGCGCAGGCCTCATCGCAGAGCGCGTCGAACACCTCGGACGCCTCCCAGCAGGCGCTGGACGAGCAGGAGGGCCTGGACGAAGCCTACGAGCAGTGGGACAGTACCCACACGGTGAGCGGCGAACCCGCCCGCCGCGCCGAGGCACCCGCGGCTGGTTCGATTGCCGCCTCCCTGCTGGGCGCTACGAGCGCGCTGGGTTCGGGCTTCGGCATCAGCTCGGTGGACCAGGAGCGCTCGCGCGGCTACCGCGACAACACTCCCAAGCCGATTCGCGCGGATGAGCCGCGGGTTCAGCCCGTCCCTGCCGATACTGCCCGCGCCCTGGTCTTTGGCGAGGCACCCGCCGCCCCGAAGACTGAAGCGAAGGCTGAGCAGAAGAAGACCGAACCTGAAGCCAAGGTCGAGGCTGATGCTAAGACTGAGGCCCCGGAAGCCGCCGAGGATCACCTGTAGGCCCGGCCACGGTTAAAACGCAGGAGTAAAACTTAAGGGAACGCCCGATATATCAACAGATGTATCGGGCGTTCCCTTATGCTATCTCGCGCGCGTTAGGCTGCTTTCTCGCCGGAGGCGGCGCCACCTAGCTATTGGCGAAGCGGCGATCCTTCTTCTTACCCAGTGCCGTGTGGGCGGTGCGCAACACCTCGCGCACGCGCGGGGTGGGTAGCAGGTTGTTCTTGCGGGCCCAGGAATCGTCAATACCCTGACCGAACCACATGACCTCGACCTTACGCACGGAGCCGGAGAACCTATCGTTCATGAGCTCAGATACCTTGTAGCCGGCCTTGATGGCCGCGCGGCAGAGCCACTCGGGCAGGTGATGGGGCTTGCGGCGGCCCGCATCCAGCGATGCGGAGGCGACGGTTGCGCCTTCCCAGGGCTGCAGCACGATGGTGGGCAGCTCGCCGGGGAAGGTTCCGAGCATCACCACGAACTCGGCCAGCGCGTACACGCTGGAGACGGGGGACTTACCCTGGCCCGCACCGGCCACCGATGCGAAGGGGGAGGAGGCCATCTTGGCAAAGAGCTCGGTCGTGCGGCGGCCGCGACCCTGAACGCTGGTTGCGCGCAGGATGCATAGCTCGGGTGCGCTCTCGGGATGCTCCTCCAGGAAGTAGTCCTGCAGGTCGAGCAGCGCTTCCTCGCCAAGGGTCTTGGAGAACGAGTAGGCGCTAAAGGGGGCGGTCTCCTCGGATGCGTCGAGCACGGGGCGGGGGCCCTGCACCGCGGCGGAGGAGAGATGAATGACGCGGCGCACGCCGGTGCGCTGGGCGGCAATCGCGATGACAGCCGGCAGCAGGGCGTTCGCGCCCATGAGCGGGGGCAGGTCCTGCATATTCGGGGCGGCGAGGCCGGCGGCGTTCACCACGACCTGCGCGCTGGCGAAGGCTTCTGCGAGGGAATCGATGATGCCCTCCAGCTGTTCTGCCTCGTCGATAATGCTGTCTACGTCAAGGGAGCGGGTGGCGAGGCGGGGCGCTTCAATGGGATCGACGCTGATCCCCTCTGCGTTCAGACGCGCAACGATGGCGGAACCAACAAAGCCGCTGGCGCCAATGACTTTCCACCTGGATTCGGACATGTCTTTACCTCTCAAAAGCCCGCGGTCGGTGCGGGGAAAAACAGGGTCATTTCAACTTTCGCATATTTGCACCGGTTATGGTGAATTGTTGGGGCGGTGACCGGTTTTTGGTCGCTTTTTCGCACGACGGGCACAGCTCGGGCACAGGGGAGCCATCGAAAACAGCCTTGAAAACATTGGCTGAATGGCACCTTGCTTCGTCGCGGGCCGTAATACCAGCTCGTAACCTGCGCCTCCACCTAATCCTTAGAGGTTATTCACTCTCTGGTGAAGGGTGAACTATTGCGGGTTCGGCCCCGTCCGACATGCGAAAAAACAACCGGTTGAGGTTGAATATGCGTCATAATGGGTGCGTTAGTGGGGGAAGATTCACCTCGAGATGAAGACCCCGGTAAAATGGTCACTTTGGAGAGTTATATCCTCATTCATGAGCGTCGCGGGCACCGCCGAAACACCCGGTCCCCGCACGGAGAAGGATATACCTCAACGTCGAACGGATAAGGTGCCTCGGCGCCGCGGAGGGAGAACACTATGGCAGAACAGCACAGCGACCGACCCGCGCCTGTCCAGCACCCCGCCGAACATGACGGTCAGCACGAACCCCGCACCGTCGCGGTGGTCGTAACCTACAACCGCCGCGATTTGCTTCCCAAGACCCTGGCGGGCATCGCCTCGGGCCGGATGCGCCCGGTCGCCGTGGTCATCGTCGATAACGCTTCCACCGATGACACCGCCGCATACCTGGATTCCCTGGAGTACGAGCTGCCGGTTGACCGCATTACCCTGCGGCAGAACATGGGCGGCGCCGGTGGTTTCGCGGTGGGTATCGACCGCGCCCTGGAACGCCACAACCCCGACCTTGTGTGGGTCATGGATGATGACACCGAGCCAACCGAAAACACCCTTGCCGAGGCCGTTGAAGCGTGGCTCGGCTACTCCGAGGTTCCCGCCGAACGCCCCGCGGTGGTGGCCTCTCGCGTGGTATGGACGAACGGTGAGGACCACCCCATGAACACCCCTCGCACGATGTTTGCGGCGGGGGAGCGGCGTCACGCCCACGCCCTCGCGGTGGGGGCCCGCCCGATTCGTAGCGCCTCCTTCGTCTCGATTCTCATGGACGCGCAGGCCATCCGCCGTAACGGCGGTTTGCCCATCGCCGAATTCTTCATCTGGAACGACGATTTCGAATTCTCGACCCGCCTGATTCACCACCGCGACGGCATTGCGGTGCCTTCCTCGGTGGCGAAGCACCACACCAAGACCTTCGGCACGACGAACGCTAACCCCGGCCCGCGCTTCTATAACGACGTGCGCAATAAGCTGTGGGTGTTTACGCGCTCGCGTACCCTGAACCCGCTGGAAAAGCTGCTCTACGGTGGTTCTTCGGCCCGCCTGTGGGTCTCCACCCTGCTTCGTACCGACGACCGCCGGACCTACCTGGGGTACTTCCTGAACGGTCTGCGTGACGGCCTGCGCCCGCCCGCCCCGAACCGCCGGGTGCTGGAGGGCATCTACCCGCTGACCTTCCCGGGGCGCTACGGCGTTCCGGCCTCGAACCCCGCGCCGGTCGCGACTGGAAACGCCGGGGCCGCCGGATGCGTGAGCTCCGCCCCCGACTTCTCGGTGCTCATGAGCGTGTACGCGAAGGAGAACCCCGCGTACCTGGAACAGGCGCTGGAATCGAATCTGCTGAACCAGACCCTGCGCCCCTCCGAGCTCGTGCTGGTTCTGGACGGTCCGCTCACCCCCGAGCTGCGCGCCGTGGTGGACCGCTGGGTTGCCCGCGCTGAGAACCTGGATTGCCCGCCGATTCAGCTCGTGGAGCTACCGCAGAACGTGGGTTTGGCCGAGGCCCTGAACGCGGGTCTGCGGGCCTGCAGCTACGAGCTGGTGGCGCGCGCCGATTCTGACGATATTTCCGAGCCCACCCGCTTCGCCGAGCTGATTCCGGCCCTGGCCGCGGGTGGCTACGCGCTACTCGGTTCGGCCATGCTCGAGGTCAACGAGAACAACTCGGCGGTCGAATCGGTTCGCGAGGCCATCGTCGAGCCCAAACGACTGCTCCGCGCCATGGATTCGCGTAACCCGATCTACCACCCCTCGGTGGCATTCCGTAAGAGCGCCGTGCAGACCCTCGGCGGTTACGAGTACGTGCCCGGTGCCGAGGACTGGTGGCTGTGGATGCGCCTGCGCGACGCCGGCTACCGCCTGGGCAACCTGCCCGCACCTCTCGTGCGCTACCGCGTGGGCGCCGGCGCCTACACGAAGCGCGGGGGAGTGGACGCCTGGAAGCAGGACTGGGCGATTCAACGCCGACTGTACACGGGCCACGCCATTTCGAAGGCCCGCTGGGCGCAGAACATGGCGGTGCGCAGCGTGTACCGCTTCGTGCCCGAATCCCTGCGCCGCAACGCTTTCCGTGCGCTGTCCACCGTGGCCGCACGCGCATCCTCTACTCGCTCATCTTCGGACCGTTTCACCGGTGCCGCATCTGAAGGAGGCTTTTAATGGCCCAGCTGAAATCTGACGCCCACGAGGCGGTACGACGTGCTGCTCAGCGCGGCACGCTGATGACGGAGGGCGATTCCGGAGCCGTTCTGGTGAATCGTCTGTACGAGCGCAAGCCGTGGTGGCTGATTGCGCAGGCGCTGATTGACTCGAGCGCCTGGGTTCTTGCGGTGCTGTTCGCGTACATGCTGCGCTATAGCGTGCTACTTAGCAATGGCTCGGTGTTTGACATCATCCACCCCATTTCGCTGACGATTACGGCCGCCGGGGCGGTGCTGCTACAGCTGATTTTCGGTTTGGCGGCAGCCAAGATTTATAACGGCGTGTACTCCTACGGATCCTTTGACGAGTCGTGGCGCGCCGCGGCGGCGGCGCTGAGCACGGGCGTGGTGCTGACCGGTTTCTCCTTTGTGGATGAGCTTGTTGGCCTGCCGCACATTCCGCACAGTGTGCCCGCGATTGCCGCGGCGTTCAGCCTGATTATGATGGCCGGTGCCCGCATGGCCAAGCGCGTCTATACCGAGCGCGGCGCGGTGCGTGAGCTGACGGGCGAACCGGTGATCGTGTACGGCGCCGGTTTCATCGGCGGCATGGTGATGGATTCCATGCTGCACGATGAGGAGGCGAAGCTGCGCCCCGTGGCGGTCTTCGACGATGACCCGCTGAAGGCCGGCACTAAGTTCCACGGTATCCAGGTGATTACGACCTACCGCGAGCTTGAGCGAGCGATTCGCGAATCGGGCACTCACAAGGTGATCGTCACGATTTCCGATATGCCGGAGGACTATTTTGAGGCCTTCTGCGAGCGCATGCGTCGCCTGAAGGTTGAGGTGCAGCGTATCAGCAGCGCGAACGCCCGCCTGATGGGTGAGCGCCTGGTGAACGCGAGCGATAACGACCTGATGCGCGTAATCCGCGGTGAGATTAACTACGATATCGA
This sequence comes from Rothia sp. HMSC068F09, assembly GCF_001812775.1. NCBI lineage: Bacteria > Bacillati > Actinomycetota > Actinomycetes > Micrococcales > Micrococcaceae > Rothia > Rothia sp. HMSC068F09. Next base: position 73,874 of record NZ_KV810424.1, on the reverse strand, counting down.
TCGCGATATCCTCCGTTCGTACCTGCACGGCAAGCGCGTTCTGGTGACGGGTGCTGGCGGTTCGATTGGTTCTGAGCTCTGCCGCCAGATTAGCGAATTTGAGCCCGAGACCCTGATGATGCTCGACCACGACGAGACTCTGCTGATGGACACCAAGGTGTCGATTACGCACGAGTCAAGCCTGGACGACGACCGCATCATCCTCGCGGATATTCGCGAGGGCGATACCCTGCTGGAGATTTTCCGGGAGCGCCGCCCCGAGGTGGTGTTCCACGCCGCCGCGCTGAAGCACGTGTCGGCGCTGGAGGCCTACCCGCAGGAGGCCTGGAAGACGAACTCCCTGGGCACCCTGAACGTGCTGCGTGCCGCCGAGGCCGTGGGCGTGAAGACCTTCGTGAACGTCTCGACCGATAAGGCGGCGGACCCGAAGACGGCCCTGGGCCAGTCCAAGCGCGTGGCGGAGCGCCTGACCGCGTACTTTGGCGAGAAGACCGGCAACACCTACGTGTCGGTGCGGTTCGGCAACGTGTTTGGTTCGCGCGGCTCGATTAAGCCGCTCTTCACCAAGCAGATTCTCTCGGGCGGCCCGATTACCCTGACCGATAAGCGCGCGACCCGCTACTTCATGCTCATCGCGGATGCCTGCCTGCTCGTGATGCTGGCCGGTGCAATTGGCCGTCCGGGCGAGGTCATGGTGCTGGACATGGGCCAGCCGGTCAAGATCCTGGACGTGGCCAAGGCGATGCGCCAGGCCTACGAACGCTACGACGTTGAAATCAAGGAGATTGGCCTGCGCAAGGGCGAGAAGCTAGACGAGACGCTCTTCGGCGATACGGAGAAGCTCGTGCCCAGCGAGGAGAACCGCTACATTTCACGCTCGAGCGCGCCGGCCTTGAACCCGGACGAGCTGGATTACGAGCTGTGGATTCAGAACTACCGCGAGCACAGCGGCTACGAACGCCACGGCCTGGAGCGCGCGCCCGATCCGCGCACCCTGGAGAACGCGCAGACCTTCTAACCGACCGGCTCTTCGACGCCGCCCCTATCGGAGCGTCTTCCCGGCGCCCCGGGGTCGGCGGAGCCATACGATAAACACATTCACGAGACAGTACGACCCGGAGCCATCATGACCTCCTTTCCCGAGCTAACGAGCATTTTCGTTCTTGCGGTGATTGCCGGTGCCCTCCTGCCCTTTGCGGTGCGTCCGATTCTGCATCGCTACAACATGGTGGACATCCCCAACGAACGGTCCTCGCACACCACGCCGACCTACCGCGGCATGGGCCTGGCGACGGCCGCGGCGACCCTGCTGGCTTTCCTCGTGGCGACCCTGCTGGGCTGGACCTACCGCTCCGCCGAGTCCCTGCAGCTGGCCATCACGATTGCCGCCGCCATGCTTTTCTCCCTGGCCCTGGGCTGGCTCGAAGATATTCGCGGCGTGAGTATCGTTCGTCGCGCTGCCCTGCAGCTGGTCATCGGTGTGCTGGTGAGCGTCAGTTTCGCGACGGTTCAGGGTACCAACCCGCTGCTGGTGGTGGTTGGTGCCGTGTTCATCGCGGGCTACATTAACGTGGCCAACTTTATGGACGGCATCAACGGCATCTCGGGTGCTCACGGCCTGGTGGCCGGTTTGGCGTACGCGCTGACCGGTTGGATGGTCAACCTGCCCTGGCTGGCTATGGGGGGTGTGGCGGTGGCCGGCGCGTACCTGGCGTTTCTGCCGTGGAACGTGCGCCCGGGCAAGAACGTCTTTCTGGGGGATGCCGGTTCCTACGTGCTGGGTACGGCCCTGGGCACTCTGGCGGTGGGCGCCTGGTTTGCTGACGTTCCGGTGCTGCTGGCCTTCGCTCCTCTCGTCACCTACCTGGCCGATGCCGGTACGACCCTCTTTCGCCGCTTCATGGCGGGGGAGCAGTGGTACAAGCCGCACCGCACTCACGTATATCAGCGCCTGACGGACGTCGGCTTCAGCCACCTGGGATCGACCGCAGTGGTCACGGGCGTGACGATTTTGGTGTGGGTCCTGCTGGCCTTTGCCTCGGATCTGTACACCTCGGGCGCCGCTTTCGCCGCCCTCGGCGTGGTGCTTGTGGCGCTCGCCGTGCTGGCAGTGTACCTGCGCATGCCGCAGCTTTTTGGCGGCGAAGCCCCCAACTCAACGATTGACCTGACGAAGGCAGCGAAGGGCGGCTCCTCTGCCAAGGCCGGTACCCCCTCGTCGGCTTCTCCCGCGGAGCAACCGGCAGCCCCGAAGAAGGCGGGTCAGGGCACCTCCTCTTCTTCGGCGACCGGTGTTCCCGCAACCCCGGAGCGTGTGGAGCCGACCTCCCTGCATCCCGCGCCCATCATTCCGGACTCGGTGAAAGATCGCGCGGAGCAGCCTTCTAATGAGCACTCTTCTTCAACTCAGTCCCAACAGAACCGTGGGGAGAAACACTAATGGTGTCTAGGTCGCCACAACCCCAAACGGAAGCTGTAGCAGAGCCTGCCTGGAAGCGCATGGCAGATGTTCTGTGGTATCCACCCGTTGAACGCAAGAAGCAGCGGGAACGTCGCCGAGAGCGTGCCCGGGTAGGACTGAGGGCATCTTCTTACGAGAGTCAAGAGCTTTCCTGGAAATTTTTGTTCTACAGGGTATCGGCTTACTCTCTGCTGGCTTGGTTGGGCGGTATGATGAGTGCGTACCTGTTTGCGGGCCCCGTGGGCGCGCTAGGAATAACATTGGGCTTTCTGATAATCTATATATGCTTCACTCTGGGCGTATTGGTTATGTTGGTTGCTCCCATTTTCGACTGGGGTGTACCCAAATCGCTGGTGGTGAGCTACCTCGTGAAGATTGCTCTGCTCGGTCTGGTATTGATGTTTGTGCCGTTCCCCGAGAATCTGAGGCACGGTTGGACTCTCGCAGGCGCATGTACCGGCGTGATTCTGTGGATTGTTATTGAAACAGTTAGCATCGCACGACTGAGAATTTTGTACTTCGACACCGACTCGGAAGACCATGGTCGGTAACACGATCGGTGTTTGAAAGGAAAAACGTTTGGCCGAAGAGAAGAAGTGGTGGGACGGAGATAAAAAGCTCCGCACCACCGGAGAATTGGTATCTGACGGAGGTCTCTCCGGTGCAGTCATGTCGATTCTCTATCTGATCATCGGTGTAGCAGTGTGGGGAGGCATCGGTTACCTCGGTGACCTGGTCTTCTCCACCACCTGGCTGGTGTGGGTTGGCGTCTTGATTGGCGCTATTGGAGGTTTGACCCTCGTCTTTACCCACATGACCAGGCAGAATAAAGACCGTTAGGTCATTGAACGCGGACCGCCAGGTCACACATTCATCCATGTAGTTAGCATGTCAGTCGTTTATAGGCAGACATGGGCTCTTGATAGCCACTAGTAGCAAGAAAGGACTTGCTTTGATCGAGAACGGGTTGATCCTCGCGGAAGCCTATGTGCCGCCGACCCCCGAAGACATGCATCTGCCACCCTTCTTCACCATTGGTGATTTCGCTTTCGGTAAGCAGAACGTACTGATTCTGCTGTCCGTGGTGATTATCGCGGTCTTCTTCCTCACCGCAGCACGTAAGCGCGCCATGGTTCCCGGCAAGACTCAGTTCATCGCTGAGTCCGGCTACATGTTTGCTCGTAACTCCCTCGGTAAGGAAACCCTGGGCGTACAGCACTACAAGCCGTTCGTGCCGATTCTGTTCGCCTCCTTCTTCTTCGTTCTGGTGAACAACCTCTACGGTTCGATTCCGTTTGTTCAGTTGCCCACCTTCTCGCACCCCGGTAGCGCCTACGCGCTGGCTGGCGTAGCGTACCTGACCTGGGTTGGCGTTGGTATCAAGCGCAAGGGCCTGGGCGGCTTCTTCAAGGACATCACCATGCCCTCGGGTCTGCCGGTGTGGATTTACCCCATCCTGATCCCGATCGAGTTCTTCTCGAACCTGCTGATTCGTCCCGCAACTCACGCGCTACGTCTCTTCGCGACCATGTTCGGTGGTCACCTGGCGCTGATGGTTGCATCCAGCATGGTGACCTACATGGTTGAGACCCTGGGTGGTATCGGCTACCTGGCTGCTATTGCTCCCGGTGCTCTGGGCCTGTTCCTGTACTTCCTGGAATTCATGATTCAGTGCATCCAGGCTTATGTGTTCGCTCTGCTGCTGGCTGTGTACCTGCAGGGCTCGGTTTCCGAGGGACACTAAACTCTCTAGTTTTTTAGGTTTTCGCGTTCGTCATTGGGCGTGAATAAAGCAACCCACACGTTCACTGTGCGGGCTATTAACTCAAATCAAACTCTGTTCGGTCCGGGTATGTTCCCGGTCGAACACTGTTGAAAGGAAAAATAATGGTTGGTTCCATCACTGCGGTTGGCTACGGTCTGGCAGCTATTGGCGGCGGCATCGGCGTGGGTCTGATCTTCGCGGCATACATGACCAGCGTTGCTCGTCAGCCCGAGTCCCAGAAGACCCTGCAGCCCATGCTGTTCCTGGGCTTCGCACTGGTCGAGGCGCTGGCAATTCTGGGCCTGGTTCTCGTCTTCATCAAGTAACCGGCTCTGCCACATCCTAAACGACCCATCCCATAGAACAGGATTCCCTCCATGATTTATCTGGCAAGCGAAGGGGGAGCGGAGGCAACTTCGAACCCCCTGATTCCCGACGTCGGGGAAATTGTCATTACCCTCATCGGATTCCTGATCCTCTACTACATCGTTGCTAAGTACGTTGTCCCGGCGTTCGAGAAGATCTACCAGGACCGTAAGGAAGCAATCGAAGGTGGCCTTGCCAAGGCCGAGAAGGCACAGGCAGAGGCTGCAGCGGCTCGCGATGAGTACACCCAGCAGCTCGAAAGCGCTCGACTGGAGGCTCAGAAGATTCGTGAAGAGGCACGCGCAGAGGGCGAGGCAATCATTGCCGATGCTCGCGAGCGTGCAACCGCTGAGGCTCAGCGCATTAGCGATAATGCAGCAAAGGCTATCGAGGCAGAGCGTGCGGCAGCAGCAGTGTCCCTCCGTTCCGAGGTTGGCACTCTTGCTACGACCCTTGCCGGCAAGATTGTGGGCGAAGCCCTCAACGATGATGAGCGATCGGCCCGTGTGGTAGATCGTTTTCTTGCTGACCTTGAAACCGAGAAGCAGAACGCAGGTGCGGCTCGGTAATGGCAGGAGTATCTACTGAATCACTGAGCAAGGTGGAAGAGGTGCTGGAAGCTCACGCTTCCCTGCAGCCCCTGAACCTGGCGAGCGAGCTTTTCGCTGTGGTTGATGTTCTCGACCACAACGGCACCCTGCGCCGTGCTGTCACCGATTCTTCGCGTGATGCAGCAGCACGTCAGGGTATCGCTAACACCGTCTTCGGCGGCAAGATCTCTTCTCAGGCTATGGCTGTGCTCACCAGTGCGGTGGCTCAGCGCTGGTCCGATGATGCTGATCTGGCGAATGCCCTGGAGCGTGCAGCAGTGCTCGCCGTGACCGCATCGGCTCAGTCTCGCGGTGGCGTGGACGCCCTGGACGAGGTACTCAACGAACTACTCACCTTTGTGCGTACCGTTGATTCCAACGCTCAGGCGCAGGAAGCGCTGTCCGACCATCAGGCAAGCAAAGAAGCAAAGAAGAAGCTCGCCGTGGCGCTCGGTGGCCCCGCCACCACCGCCGAAGGTGTGCTTCTGCTCGAACGAGTTGGCTCCAACCCCCGCGGCCGTCACGCTGCACGGGTAGCCGATGAGTTCGCAGAAATCATCGTCACGCGACAGAACCGTTACATTGCGCGAGTAACTAGCGCGATTGCGCTGTCGCAGGCACAGCTTGAACGTCTCGGTCGCACGCTCAACGCCGTGTACGGCCGTGAGCTGAAGCTCGACGTTTCGGTGGACCCCGCCGTTCTGGGCGGTCTGCGTGTTCAGGTGGGCGACGAGGTGATCGACGGTACCGTCGAGACCCGCATGTCCGACCTGGCTCGTTCCATCGGCTAGCGGCTCAAGCTAGCGACGCTGAACCGTTCGTCGCAACGGTGATTTAGAAGATACCTCGGGTAGCGGGTGCGTGGCAGATGCCTCCTTCGCAGAAGCGGCGGCATTGCCCGCCCGTTCAACCCGAATTGCAAGTTTCGGTTGGTTCCGTTGACGGAACGCAACCACAATGAGAGAGCAGGGACACAAGATGGCCGAACTGACCATCAATGCCGAAGATGTCCGTAATGCGCTGAACGAGTTTGCAGCGTCTTACGAACCCGGCAATGCAGAACGTGTTGAGGTGGGTCGAGTTGTATCGGCCTCCGACGGTATCGCTCGTGTCGAGGGCCTTCCCTCGGTTATGGCGAATGAGCTGCTTCGTTTCGAAGACGGCACCCTCGGCCTCGCACAGAACCTGGATACCCGCAATATTGGTGTGATCGTCCTGGGTGACTTCACCGGTATTGAAGAGGGCCAGGTCGTACACCGCACCGGTGAGGTCCTCTCGGTGCCCGTTGGCGACGCGTACCTCGGTCGCGTTGTTGACCCCCTGGGTAACCCGATCGATGACCTGGGCCCCATTGAGGCTGAAGGTCGCCGCGCACTGGAGCTGCAGGCTCCCGGCGTGACCCAGCGTAAGTCGGTTCACGAGCCGCTGCAGACCGGTCTGAAGGCAATCGACTCGATGATTCCGATTGGTCGCGGTCAGCGTCAGCTGATCATTGGTGACCGCCAGACCGGTAAGACCGCTATTGCGATCGATACCATTCTGAACCAGAAGGACAACTGGGCTTCGGGTGACCCCAACAAGCAGGTTCGATGCATCTACGTGGCTGTTGGCCAGAAGGCATCCACCATTGCAGCTGTCCGCCACACCCTTGAGACTCGCGGCGCGCTGGAGTACACCACCATCGTGGCATCTCCCGCATCCGACGCAGCAGGCTTCAAGTACCTGGCACCCTACACCGGTTCGGCTATCGGCCAGCACTGGATGTACGGTGGCAAGCACGTCCTCATCATCTTCGACGACCTGTCGAAGCAGGCAGAAGCATACCGCGCTGTGTCCCTGCTGCTGCGCCGCCCGCCGGGACGTGAAGCATACCCCGGTGACGTCTTCTACCTGCACTCCCGCCTGCTGGAGCGTTGCGCTAAGCTCTCTGACGACCTGGGCGCAGGCTCGATGACCGGCTTCCCGATCATTGAGACCAAGGCAAACGACGTTTCCGCCTTCATTCCGACCAACGTCATCTCCATTACTGACGGCCAGATCTTCCTGCAGTCCGACCTGTTCAACGCTAACCAGCGTCCGGCAGTCGACGTCGGTATCTCCGTCTCCCGTGTTGGTGGTGCCGCACAGACCAAGGCTATGAAGAAGGTCTCCGGTACCCTGAAGCTGGAGCTGGCACAGTACCGTGCAATGGAAGCGTTCGCAATGTTCGCATCCGACCTGGACGACGCTACCAAGGCACAGCTGACCCGCGGTTCTCGCCTGACCGAGCTGCTGCGTCAGCCGCAGTACACCCCGTACGCAGTTGAAGAGCAGGTTGTCTCCATTTGGGCTGGTACCTCCGGTCACCTCGACGACATTGAGGTTTCCGACGTGCTGCGCTTCGAGGAAGGCTTCATCGAGTACCTGCGTCACAAGACCTCGGTACTGACCGATATCGCTTCCTCCGGCAAGCTTGAGGATGACACCGTTGCAGCTCTGAAGTCCGCAGTTACTGACTTCAAGCAGGGTTTCAAGTCTGAGGGCAGCAGCCACCTCGTCGACGCAGGTCACGAGGAGCACAAGGCAGCTCGCGATAGCGACATCACTCAGGAAACCATCGGTTAGCGATTAGTCCTCGCCTTCTCCCCGCCTCAGCTATGAGGCTGGGGCGGGGCAGAAAGCAAGGAGAAAGGAAGCTCTATGGGAGCCCAGATTAGGGTTTACCGACAGAAGATTGCTTCGACGTCGTCTATGAAGAAGATCTTCAAGGCGATGGAGATGATCGCGACCTCCCGCATTAACAAGGCTCGTAACGCTGCTCAGGCAGCCGGCCCTTACGCGAACGCTCTGACCCGCGTGGTGACTGCGGTTGCGACTCAGCACGGTATTAAGCACCCGCTGATTCACAAGCCGCACGAGTTCGGAACCTACGAACACCGTCGCTCCGCAATCCTGGTTGTTACCAGTGACCGCGGTCTGGCAGGTTCGTACTCCTCCGCTATCCTGCGTCGTACCGAATCTCTGATTGAGAGGCTGCGCTCTAACGGCCAGGAGGTACAGCTGTACCTGGTTGGCCGTAAGGCAAAGGCTTACTTCGAGTTCCGTGAGCGCCCCTACGCCCGTGCGTGGGAGGGGCACACCGATGCACCTCGTGTTGAAACTGCCGTCGAAATTCGTGACGCGCTGCTCGAAGCCTACGACCTGCCCTTCGAAGAGGGCGGCGTGGACGAACTGCACATCGTATACACCGAGTTCAAGTCGATGGTTGTTCAGGAACCCAAGATCCTGCGCCTGCTGCCCATCCACGTGGGTGACGCAAAGGCTATGGGCGAGGAAATCGTTCCCGACCAGGAACTGACCAAGGCTGAGTACGAGCAGGCGGCATCCTTCGAGTTCGAGCCCTCCGCCGAGGAAGTGCTCAACGCGCTGTTGCCGCGCTACATTGCATCGCGTATCTTCTCCTGCCTCCTGCAGGCAGCAGCAAGTGAGCTGGCATCCCGCCAGCGCGCGATGAAGACCGCAGGTGACAACGCTGAGACGCTGATTACCAAGTACACCCGTTTGATGAACAACGCACGTCAGGCGGAAATTACTCAGGAGCTCTCCGAAATCGTGGGCGGCGCAGACGCCCTCGGCTCCTAGTACTTGTACGCCAACGAAGCCATCAACTGTCCAAACTTTCTAAGTAAGTGAGAAATATGACTGCCACCTACAACGAATCGGTCTCCGCACCGACTCAGGGCGCAACGGGTCGTATTGCCCGCGTCATCGGCCCCGTGGTCGACGTCGAGTTCCCCGCCGGTCAGGTCCCCGAGATTTACAACGCTCTGACCACCGAGCTGACCCTCGACGGTCGCACCCGCACCATCACCTTCGAGACCGCACAGCACCTGGGCGACTCGATCGTTCGCGCTATCTCCCTGCAGCAGACTGACGGCCTGGTCCGCGGTCAGGCTGTAGTCGACACCGGCGCACCGATCTCCGTCCCCGTTGGTGACGGCGTGAAGGGCCACATCTTCAACGTTCTCGGTGACGCACTCGACGTGCCGAACTCCGAGATCAAGGCTGACACCTACTGGCCGATCCACCGTGCCGCTCCCGGCTTCGCAGAGCTGGAAGGCTCCACCGAAATGCTGGAGACTGGTATTAAGTCCATCGACCTTCTGACCCCCTACATCAAGGGCGGTAAGATTGGTCTGTTCGGTGGTGCAGGCGTGGGTAAGACCGTGCTGATCCAGGAAATGATTACCCGTGTGGCTCGTAACTTCGGTGGTACCTCCGTGTTCACCGGTGTTGGCGAGCGTACCCGTGAGGGTAACGACCTGTGGGTCGAAATGGAAGAAGCAGGCGTTCTGAAGGACACCGCTCTTGTGTTCGGCCAGATGGATGAGCCCCCGGGAACCCGTCTGCGCGTGGCACTGACCGGTCTGACCATGGCGGAGTACTTCCGCGATGTTCAGAACCAGGACGTGCTGCTGTTCATCGACAACATCTTCCGTTTCACTCAGGCAGGTTCTGAGGTTTCCACCCTGCTGGGCCGCATGCCCTCCGCAGTGGGTTACCAGCCGAACCTGGCGGACGAAATGGGTCTGCTGCAGGAGCGTATTACCTCCACCCGCGGTCACTCCATCACCTCCATGCAGGCAATTTACGTGCCTGCGGATGACTACACCGACCCGGCGCCGGCAACCACCTTCGCGCACCTGGATGCGACCACCGAGCTCTCTCGTGAAATCGCATCGCGCGGTCTGTACCCGGCAATTGACCCGCTGTCCTCCACCTCCCGAATTCTGGACGCACAGTACATCGGTCAGGAGCACTACGACACCGCAATTCGTGTGAAGGCTATTCTGCAGGAAAACAAGGAACTGCAGGACATCATCGCGATTCTGGGTGTGGACGAGCTCTCCGAGGAGCAGAAGATCGTCGTGGCACGTGCACGTCGTATCGAGCAGTTCCTCTCCCAGAACACCTACACTGCAAAGCAGTTCACCGGTGTCGAGGGTTCGACCGTTCCGCTGAAGGACACCATCGAGTCCTTCCAGATGATCTGCAACGGCGATGTCGACCACATCCCCGAGCAGGCGTTCTACAACATTGGTGGTATGGACGACGTTATGCGCCGCTACGAGGAAATCAAGGCACAGACTGGAGCTAAGTAATCATGGCTCTGAAAGTTGAAGTTGTTTCCCGCGAACGCGTCGTGTGGACTGGCGAAGCGAAGTACGTTCGTGCACGCTCCGTCAGCGGTGACCTCGGCATCCTGCCGGGCATGATCCCCACCTGCACGCTGCTGGCACAGGACGGCGAGCTGCTCATTGAACCCGTTGATGGTGAGCCCATTAAGACCATCCTCAACGCAGGTTTCTTGACCGTCTCGAACGATCACGTGACCATCGTTGCAAAGCACGCACAGATCTAAAGCTGGTTCCCCTCAGCGGGAATTAGCCACTGTGTACACCTCGCCGGTGTTCCACCCTGAAAGGGGAGGGGCACCGGCGATTGGTGTATCCGGGGGTAGATTGTTTACGCAGAACGAGAGTGTGCACAGAAAGAACGCGTGCGCCGAAAGAGCGCGGGCAGAAAGATGATGGGCTGAAAAGGGGCGCCTCCCATGGTCGGGAGGCGCCCCTCAAGCTATGTGCAGCTGCTTAGCCTAGAGCCGTTTAGAACAGACGGTCAGCTAGAACAGACGGTCAGCGGAGTCGTCCACGCCGCGCATCGCATCGTAGTCCAGGCTCACGCAGCGGATACCGCGGTCCTCAGCCAGGGTACGTGCCTGCGGCTTAATCGTCTGTGCCGCAAATACGCCGCGCACCGGTGCCAGCAGCGGGTCACGGTTGAGCAACTCCAGGTAACGGGTCAGCTGCTCCACACCGTCAATATCGCCCACACGCTTGAGCTCAACCGCCACGGAGACGCCGTGCGCATCCTTCGCCATGATGTCTACCGGACCGATAGCGGTCGGGTACTCGCGGCGCACCAGCGAATAGCCCTCACCGAGAGTGTGGATCTGCTCTGCGAGCAGACGCTGCAGATCAGCCTCCACACCGTCCTTGATGAGGCCGGGATCAACACCCAGGTCGGTGGCGTGCTCGTGCTCAATCTTGTAGATGCGAATCATGAGGCGGTCATCGCTCTTAGCTGCCTGAACGGTCCACAGCTGCTGAACATCGGACTCTAGGTCCTCACGGATGCTCTGCGGAACGTCCTCACGCTCAGCCACCAGCAGGGAGCAGGGAGGGCTCATCCAGTTCAGAGGCTTGTAGGAACCGCCGTCGGAGTGAATGAGGACGGAGCCGTCATTCTTGACCATCAGCAGGCGGGTAGCGCGGGGCAGGTGGGCGCGGAGGCGGCCCTCATAATCTACGGAGCATTCAGCAATGACAATACGCATCCGTCCACTCTAGCAGGTACGAGTGTTTGGCTCTAGCAGGTGAGGGTATGAGATAGGGAACCTGAGCTTGGTACAGGTCGCGGACGGGGCACAGCAGGGAAGTACGGCACAGAGCGGGGGAGTACCGCCTCAACATGAGTACCACGCCAGTATGTGGAAGAGCGTAGAGCGAACAGCGGCAGGACCGATAGGTAGAGATAGCTGAGCGGCGCGGTAGAATAGGGCTCATGGCACGTAAGAATCATCCCGGCAGGCGAGCATCCGGCACCACCAGCGATAAGTGGCACCGTCAAGCACCCGCAGGGCGTGATATCAGCAGGATCCTCGACCCTGCGCCCCGATTGGAACGTGACCGATACGGTGACTGGCTGGTGCAATACATTCCCGCCGTCAACGCCCAAAAAACCTACACCTGCCCCGAATGCTACCGCCCGATTCCGCCCAGAACAGCGCACCTGGTGGTGTGGCAAGAAAGCCACACGATGGGCCGTAGCCGCGCCATTGACGAGCGCAGGCACTGGCATCAGCATTGCTGGCGCACCCGCCGCAAATAGGCTGAACACTGCACTTGAGGTGCAGCCTAAGACTACATTCTTGACCAAAACCACATTCTCGAATCCATTTCTTGAAGGAACGCAATGAGCAACACCGCCGATATCACCCGCGAGCAGGAATTCGATCCCGCCCGCTACGTCTTCAGCACCGCCGCTGAGCCCACCCCCATTAAGGCACGTACTGTGCTTCCGGCACGCCGCGAGAACTTCACCGTCACCACCGCGGACGGCAAGCGCCTCGTCGGTGAACTCGCCCTGCCCGAAGGCGAAGTCAAGGCAACCCTGGTGACCTTCCACCCGCTGCCCACCCACGGCGGCTACATGGACTCGCACGTGTACAAGAAGGCTTCCTTCCGCCTGCCGGCGCTGTCGAACATCGCGGTGCTGCGTTTCAACACTCGCGGCACCTCCTCGATTCGCGGCACCAGCGAAGGTGTCTTTGACGGCGGCTTTGCCGAGAAGAAGGACTTTGACGCAATCCTGAAGTTTGTACGCGAGCGTGCCCTGCCGAACCCCTGGCTGGTCGGCTGGTCCTTCGGCACCGAGCTGGTGCTCAAGTACGCGCCCGAATACGCGAACGAGTTCACCGGCGCCATTCTGCTCTCCCCGCCGTTGCACCGCGTGCACCCGGCTGAGCTGGACGAGTGGAACAAGATCTCGAACCCGCTGTACGCGCTGGTGCCCGAGCATGACGACTACCTGCAGCCTCCGGCAGCGCGTGAGCGTTTCGCGGCTGTACCGCGTACTCGGGTAATTCCCTTCGAGGGTTGCAAGCACCTGTGGGTGGGCGAGAAGTCCGTGCAGCAGGTCCTGAACACTATTGTCAGCATCGTAACCGGTGTGCCCACTGAACTGCCCACCGAGTACAACGGCCCGGTGGCAGAAGAAATTACTGAGCTCTAAAGGTTTGGCATAAAAACACAGCGTAAAAACACTGCATAAAAATATCAAGGCGGCGGCTTTGGATAGAACATCCAAAGCCGCCGCCTTATGTCTTAAACGCCTGCTCGGTGGAAGAGCCGTGAGCGCGTAGAGAACCTAGAGGGGACTCTACAGCTGGGAGGCGACTACAACTGGGCGGTGACTATAGTTGGTCCTGGCGAGGAATGAACACCTCACGCACCAGAATCAGCATGGAAGCCGCCACCGGAATAGCAATCAGCGCGCCCAGCACGCCCCATAGCGCGCCACCGGCAGCCACCGAAATAATCGCAACACCGGCAGGGACCGACACAGCGCGAGCCATAATACGCGGAGAAATCAGGTACGCCTCCACCTGCAAGTACAGGAAGTACGCCACCGCAAACCACAGCGCCAGACTCCAACCCTGAGTCAGCAGAATCAGCGAGGTCAAAATCAGCGCAATCACGCCACCAACCAGCGGAATGAACGCCAGAATCATAACGACCAAAGCCATCAACTGCGGGAAGCTAAAGCCCAAGAACAACATTATGAAGAATGCGAAGAGGGCGTTCAGAATGGCTACCATCGCCTGGCCCATCACGTAGTTACCCACCGACTCAGTAATCTTGTCGGTAATGTACTTGACACGCACACGCTTAGACGCCGGCGCCAAACGCACACCCCACGCCTTAATCGTGTCCATCGACGTGAGGAAGTACAGGGACAGGAACAGCACAATAATCACGCCGGTCACGCTCTGCGCCAGGGTAGAACCCGCAGAAACCAGGCTCGACATGAAGCTATTGACCTGCGAAGAGGAGAACGTCGACTCCAAGAACTTAGGGACGTTCTCATTCACCCAGGTGCTGATGCTAAAACGCTGATCAAGCTCGTGGTACCAATCAGAATCAATCGTGTTCTGATAAATACCCGGCGCGTACTGCACAAACTTAGACGCCTGCTCGCTAATGACCGGGCCAATCGTCATCACCAGACCGGTCACAGCGCCAGCAAAACCAGCAAGCACAGCAATCACGCCGATACCGCGCTTAATGCCCCAAGACTCCAGGCGGCGCACAATCGGGTCCAGACCCAGAGCAATGAAAATAGCACCGGTCACCCAACCCACCAGGGCACCCACATTATTGAAAATGTAGTAGGCGAAGAGCGCCAGACCCACGCCCACGGTCATGAGGAAACCAAAAGCGACCGGGTTATGCATCATCGAGGTCTTGCCGTTGCCGACCACCTTCGGTGCGGGAGGCGCATCCTCAGAAGCGGCGGGAACCACCGGAATGGTATCCGTAGGAGGCATAGAAGCGCGGCGGCGGTTGGAACGCACCTGGCTAATGCTTTCGGTCAGCTCGCTGAAGGTCTCCGTTAGCTGATCGGTGAGGGATTCCTTCTTGCGCGTCTCGGGGGACGATGTCGTCTCTGCGGGAGCTTCTGAGGCTTTCTTCTCGCTCATGCTCTTCCTTTCCGAATCATTCCGGGTATTTTTTCTCTACTGTGCCATTCTACCGGCTGGTTTACTTTGTTACGGCGTCCACGGTGAATCCCAAGGACAGGGGAGTGCATGTGGGAGAGATATTTGCGGGACGGATCGGGCAATAGCCCAAACGCTATCCCCGGCATGAGCTCAGAGCGTAGGCGACAGAGAACGGGCGCTCGCAACGGTGCGTTGTGGGGATAATAGAGGAAGGAACGCGTGAAGGATTTAGCCCGCACGCAACAATAGGTACAGAACGTAAAGGAGCCCAGGATGAGCATTATCTTTGATCCGGCAGACCGCGGCGCATCCCAGAACGCGGCACAGGGTCATGTCGCGCAGGGTGGTGCAGCGCAGAACGGGGCAGCGCAGGAGATTCCCGCCTCCGTACGCAACGCCATGGAACTAAACCCCAACGCGGCACAGTCTGCTGGCGAACAGGGCGGCGAGCAGACCCCCTCCGCTCCCACCTGGCGCTACGAGGTCAACACCCCCGAAGAGTTCCAGAAGTTCGTTCAGCTCTCCAGCCAGGGTGCCGTAATTTTTGCGCTCTACGCGCCGCACTCGCCCTCCTCCCTGCAGATGCTCGAAGGCGTGCAGAAGCTTGTTGATTCCGCCGCAGGTAGCATGATTTGCGCTGCCGTGGACGTCACCAAGCTCCCCGAAGCTGCCCAGGCATTCGGCGTGAGCGGCGTGCCCGCGGGCGTTGCCGTTCTGGCGGGCCGCCCGGCACCGATTTACACCGGCCCGGTCAGCGCAGAAGACCTCGGCGATGTGCTCTCCCAGGTTCTGCAACTCGCGGCACAGTACCAGCTGCCCGGCGGCTTCGACCCGGTCGTTCCCGAAGATGAAAAGCCCCTGCCGCCCCTGCACGCAGAAGCTGTCGCCGCCCTCGACCGCGGCGACCTGGAGGGCGCCCGCGCCGCATACCGCAAGGCAATTGCCGAGAACCCCGGCGATAAGGAAGCGAAGCTCGGCCTGGAACAGGTTGAACTGCTCGCCCGTGTGAAGGATCTGGACATGGCAACCGAACGTGCGGCGGCCGCGGCAGATCCCATGAACATTGACGCCGCGTTCAACGTAGCCGACCTGGACCTGGTCGGTGGCCACGTGGAGGACGCGTACAACCGTCTACTGCGCCTGTTCAGCGCTGTTGGTCCTGACGATAAGGCGTGTGTGCGCGAGCGTCTCGTGCAGCTCTTCGATGTGGTGGGTGCATCTGACCCGCGCACCGTCAAGGCGCGTGCGGCACTGACTATGGCGCTGTTCTAAAGAGGCTCCTCGGCGCGGCCGGGGCAACCTCCGGGGGGACCCATCGGAGAATCGTACGGAATGGTGTGCAATAGGCGGGCCGCCGCCTCGTCGACCTGTAGTGTCGGCGGGGTGGCGGCCCGTCTGCGTGCGTGACGCACCGGCAGGGTAGGGTGCAGCATCTTCGTCTTTGGGATGCTCTGCGGATAGCCTCTCTGCGAATGGCCCCAACGCTCGAGATGCGGACAAAAGACGTTTTTTGAGCATCTTTCAGAAAAAGGTATTTTGGCTAATGGGGGGGTGATAGGGTGAGAGTGTGACCCGTTACTCTCACGCGTAAGGAACCAACGATGCCCCAGGATCCGGTGAACACCCCGCCCCACGACCCGCAGCACGGAACGCCGCAGAACGGTGCAGCGCAGAGCCCAGCTCAGCCTACCCCGGTTCAACCTAGCTCAGCTCAACCCGAACAGCCGGTAGCCCAGCAACCCGAACAAGCCGCCTACGCTCAGCCGGCCTACGCTCAGCCGGATCAGCAACCCTCGCAGTTCCAGCCGGCCCCCGCGCAACTTCCCGTGGCGCCTCCCCAAGCACCGTCGCAGACCGGAGCCGCCGTCGAGATTCGGGGACTCGCCAAGCTCTTCGACGACAAGGTCGCGGTGGATCGCATTAACCTGACGATTCCCTCCGGCTCGTTCTACGGGCTGGTCGGCCGCAACGGCGCGGGTAAAACCACGACCATTTCCATGGTTACCGGCATGCTTCAGCCTACCGAGGGTACCGCGCTGATTCGCGGCATTGACATGTGGGCCGACCCGCTCAAGGCTAAGGCGCACCTGGGTGTGCTGCCCGACGGCGTGCACCTCTTCGACAAACTTACCGGCGAGCAGCTCATCACCTACTCCGGCTACCTGCACGGAATCGATAAGGAAACCGTTGCCTCCCGCGTCAAGGACCTGCTGGCCGCCATGGACCTGACCGACGCGGCCGGTCGCGCCGTCGCCGACTATTCCGCCGGTATGACCAAGAAGATTGCGCTCGCCGCGGCGCTCATCCACGCGCCCTCCGTGCTGATCCTGGATGAGCCCTTCGAGGCGGTCGACCCGGTTTCCGCGGCCAATATTCAGGACATCCTGCGCGGCTTTGTCGCATCCGGCGGCACCGTCGTCATCTCCTCACACGTCATGGACCTCGTGCAGCGCCTGTGCGATCATGTGGCGATTATGGACTCGGGCCGAATCCTTGCCGCCGGAACCGTCGACGAAGTACGTGCCGGCACGAGCCTTGAAGAACGATTCGTGCAGCTGGTTGGTGGCCGCACCTCCTCGGAAGGATTGTCATGGTTGGGCACCTCGTCTCACTAAAGTGGAAGTACGTGCAGGCCTCCTTCCGCCGTAGCGTCTGGGCGGTTATCGGTCTGGTCATCGCCGCCGTCTACGCGGTCCTCGCACTCCTTGGCCTCGCCGTCGGGTACCTGACGGCGGCCTTTGAGGCGCCCGAAACCGGTCCGCTCATCGCGCTACTGGCCGGCTCGGTGCTCGCCATCGGCTGGGCCATCGTCCCCATCTTCTTCAGCGGCCTGGACGGCACCCTGGACGAGAGCCGATTCGTGCTCTTCCCCATCGAGCCCGCCACCCTGCAGAAGGGACAGTTCCTCGGCGGGTTCGTGGGCATCCCCGGCGTTGCCTCCGTGCTAGCCGTGCTCCTGGGCCTCATCGCGTACGGTTCCCAGCCGCTCCTGCTGATCGTGTACCTGGTTTGCGCGGTACTGGGCCTGGCCAACCTCATGGTGTGGGCACGCCTGGCCAACCGCCTGGGCATCATGCTGAGCGCAAACCCGCGCGTCGCCAACGTGCTGATGATTGTGGCTGCGGTGCTCATGATGAGCATGGGCTTTATCTCCGGCGGTACCGCAACCTACCTGATGAGGCACTGGGATGCGTTATTCCCGTTCCTGCCGTGGCTGGGCGTGACTCCCTTCGGCGCGGCCTACGCCGTACCCTACTGGCTCGCGGCGGGTAACGTTCCCGCGGCCCTCGGCTGTCTGGTGCTGACCCTCGGCTACTTGGCCGGCGGCTGGTGGCTGTGGGGTAAGAACCTCGCGCGCTCCATGGCGAACGTTGGCGGTAGCGCCCACCGTGCGAGCGCAGCCGAAGTTGCCGCGGGCGACCTGGGTCTGTTCGCTCGGTTCCCCGCAACCCCGCGCGGCGCGGTGGCGGCCCGCACCCTACACTCGTTGCTCAAGGACAACCGCCTGCAGATGCTGACGGTTACCACGGTCATGATGTACCTGCTCCTGGCGGTTGGCTTTCCCCTCTTCATGTCGGCCACGGGCGGGAGCATCCATGGGGAGATTGGCTTCGGCCCCAACCCCGAGCAGGCTACACAAGTCGTCAATAGCGGCGTGATGCAGCTCTTCGGATTCTGGATCTACTTCTGCACCGTCTTCACCGGCTACTACATGTGCTACCTCGTTTCATACGACAACACGGCCTTTAGCCTGCACGTGCTCTCCCCGCTGCGAGGTATCGACGACCGAATCGGTCGTCTGTGGGGCTACAGTATTCTCGTTGTTCCGATTGTGGTGCTGATGGTGCTGGTGGCCTCTGCGGTGAACGGGCACCTGGAACTCTTCCCCATCGTGCTGATGCACCAGCTGGGCGTGTTCGCGGCGGCGGCAGGCATGGGCTGCGTGCTGGATACCTTCATTAGTCCGCCCGTGGCGCCTCCCGGTGCTAACCCGTTCAAGAACCCGAAGAATAACGAGGGCATGGGCAAGCAGCTGCTCCTCATGCTTTCAATGGCCGTGGTGATGCTCAGCGCCCTGCCCGGTGGTATCTCCGTGATCGTGTACGTTTTCCTCACGCAGAACCTGCTGACGCTGGTCATCGGAGGCGTACTGCAGCTGATGATCGGCGCGGGCCTGCTGGTCGGAGGCGTCGTCTGGGGAGGTCGCCGTTTCGACCGGATGAGCCCCCGCATGCTGGAGCGCGTGGCGCGATTCAGCGTGAACTAGCGCCCGGCAGCTGAACGCCGTGCTGGTTCGTCGCGCATCCCTCACGGCGCCCGGCGCAGAGCCCGCGGCCCGCAATCGTCACGGTTGCGGGCCGCGGGCTTGCTATGAGCCACTAGAATGGAGAGAGGCATGCACGAGCTAGGAGCCGCGGGGTGACCGCGCTCGCAAGAACTTAAAACACCAAGGAGAGAAGAATGAGCTCTATTGAAGGTATTGAAGATCCGTTCGGCCCCGGAACGGCCGGCGGCACGGCACTGCTGGAGCGTGAGGAAACCCAGCTATCCGAGCCGGGCGACCACGAGCGTTTCTCCCACTACGTGCGCAAAGAGAAGATTCTAGAGTCGGCGCTGACCGGTGAGCCGGTGCGTGCGCTCTGCGGCAAGATGTGGGTTCCGGGTCGCGACCCGCAGAAGTTCCCCGTCTGCCCGCAGTGCAAGGAGATTTACGAGGGTCTGGCACCGGGCAACGACGGCGATAACGGCTCGGGCGAATAATACAACCAGATAATACGACTCAGACAATACGCCTGGGTAAACCCGAGTGAATACATCTGAATAACACGCCTCAGCAGTAAAGCTCAGCGGCAAAACACCCCATGAGACTTTGCTGACGAGCACCAAATTCTTGCACCACAGCCCGGCCCAACCCGCGGCGGTGGTGCTAGAATTTAACCTCGCTGTGCCCGGAAACCGGTTTTATAACAGGCTCAGAACGGGCCGGCAGAGGCAGACGAGGAAGAAGGAGAGAATGAGCGCAGCACCAGAGGAACCCACGCTATTTGACAGCATGGTGAAGCCGAAGCTCTCCCCGGCATACCCCGACCGCGCCCCCTGGGGCACCTCGGTGCACCTGCGAGCCTGGCAGGCCGAGGCCATGCAGAAGTACTTCGAAAAGAACCCCCGCGACTTCATGGCCGTGGCAACCCCCGGCGCGGGTAAAACCACCTTCGCGCTCACCCTCGCCAAGGAACTCTTCAACCGCGGCACGGTGCGCCAGCTCATCGTTGTGGCGCCGACCGACCACCTGAAGAAGCAGTGGGCGGACGCCGCCGCGAAGGTCGGTATTCCGATTGACCCGAACTTTAAGAACGCGGATGTGACCATCAGCCGCCACTACAAGGGCGTGGCGCTGACCTACGCGCAGGTGGCGAATAAGCCGCAGCTGCACGCGCGCAACACCGAGGCGACGAAGACCCTCGTTATTTTTGACGAGATTCACCACGCCGGAGACTCCCTCTCATGGGGTGACGGCCTGCGCGAGGCCTTCGACGACGCGACCCGCCGCGTGGCGCTGACCGGCACCCCGTTCCGTTCCGATACCTCCCCGATTCCGTTCGTCACTTACGAGGGCGACAACGACGGTATCCGCCGCTCCAAGGCGGACTACTCCTACGGCTACGGCCCGGCGCTCAAGGATCACGTGGTGCGCCCGGTCATCTTCATGGCGTACTCGGGTCAGATGCGTTGGCGCACCTCCGCGGGCGAAGAAATGGCGGCAAACCTGGGCGAGGGCTTCACCAAGGACATCACCTCCCAGGCATGGCGCACCGCCCTGGACCCCAACGGCGAATGGATTCCGACCGTGCTCGCCGCCGCCGACAAGCGCCTGACCGAGGTGCGCCGCACCGTGCCCGACGCCGGCGCGCTCGTCATCGCCACCGACCACGCGGACGCCAAAGCCTACGCTGAGCAGCTGCAGAAAATCACCGGCGAATACCCCGCCGTGATCCTCTCTGACGACCGCGAGGCCTCCGCCAAGATCGACGAGTTCCGCGAGGGCACGCAGCGCTGGATGGTCGCCGTGCGCATGGTGTCCGAAGGCGTGGACGTGCCCCGCCTCGCCGTGGGCGTGTACGCCAC
Organism: Rothia sp. HMSC068F09; assembly: GCF_001812775.1. Classification (NCBI taxonomy): domain Bacteria; kingdom Bacillati; phylum Actinomycetota; class Actinomycetes; order Micrococcales; family Micrococcaceae; genus Rothia; species Rothia sp. HMSC068F09. The sequence continues at coordinate 53,244 of NZ_KV810424.1, read as the reverse complement.
CAGCACCAGCACCCCGCTATTTTTCGCCCAGGCAATCGGCCGTTTCGTGCGTGCCCGCAAGCGCGGCGAAACCGCATCCGTGTTCCTGCCGTCGGTGCCGCAGCTGATGATGCTCGCCAACGACATGGAAGTAGAACGCGACCACGCCCTCGACCGCGGCGCGCCCCAGGAAATTGACCCCATGGTCGAGGGCCTGGACGACCACCTGCTCGAAGAAGCAAACCGCGAGGAACGCGCCTCCGAGCAGCTGGCCCGCGGCAAGTTCGAGGCGCTCGGCTCCGAGGCGTCCTTCCACGGCGTGCTCTTCGACGGTGCCGAGTTCGCCTCCGGCAACCTTGCTGTGGGTAGTGAGGAGGAGCAGGACTTTCTGGGTATTCCGGGTCTGCTGGATGCTGAGCAGGTCGGTACGCTGTTGCGTGCGCATCAGCGTGAGCACGCGGCGCGCCGCCCGGCGACTGCGGCGCCTTTGGTGGTGGATCACCGCCAGCTGAAGGCGCTGCGCAACAAGCTGGCGAAGAACGTGGCGGCCTGGTCGATTCGCTCGGGTAAGCCGCACGGCGTGATTCACAACGAGCTGCGTAAGATTTGTGGCGGCCCGGCGGTGGCGCAGGCCTCCGCTGAGCAGATTCAGGCGCGTCTCGATAAGCTGTCGGACTGGTTCGTTGGCCGACGCTAAAACATAGAGAAAAGCCCCTCGAGTATGCGCTCGCGGGGCTTTTGCGTGCCTGTAATATTTGTTCGCGTAGACGAGATAGGGCGGGCATCCCGAGTACTCTCGGGGCGCCCGCCCTATCGTTGCGCGAGTTGCGTTGAGGCTAGAGGACCTCTACGACCTCCACGCCGTCGGCTTCCAGCGCCTCGGCGGTTTCGTCGAGCTTATCCTCGTGCACCGGCGCAGTCAGGTCAATCAGAACGCGGGTCTCGTAGCCGGCGTCGACCGCATCGCGCGCGGTAGCCGCCACACAGTAATCGGTGGCGATACCTACTACGTCGACGTACTCGATACCGCGCTCATCCAGCCACTCCGACAGGGGAGTCTGCGGGCCGTCCTCGGAAGCATCCGCGCCCGGCTCGTGCTCGCCGGTGGCCACCTCGTCCTCGGGGGCCAGCAAACCCTCGAAGCCCGAGTATGCGGCCTCGTAGCGGCCCTTACGGAAGTACGCCTCAATGTAGTCGGTGTCCAGGTTCTCGTGAATCTGCGCACCCTTGCTCTTGGCCACGCAGTGCACGGGCCAGGAGTCCACGAAGTCAGGGGTGTCGGAGAAGTGCGAACCCGGATCGATGTGCCAATCCTGGGTGGCCACGATTGCGTCGTAGCGGTGGTGGTTGTTCTCCACGAACTCGCTAATGAGCGAAGCCACCTCGGCGCCGCGCGCGGTCGCCAGGGAACCGCCCTCGCAGAAGTCGTTCTGCACGTCCACAATAATCAATGCCTTAGACATAGCCGTCCTTACAAGCCGTTCCTATACGGTCACGGGTAGAAGTATGGCGCGCCGCCCCGCGTGATTGCGCCGGATGCACCCCGTCCTTGAGGCGGGGTTCGCGGCGGCTCGCGGGGCGGGCACCGTGGGGGAGTTTTAGATGAATTCGGTCGGGATAACCGGCTCGCCCTCGGAGAGGCGACGAGCGGCCTCGGGCAGCTCGGCCAGGGATGCGGCGTGGCGGGCGGTTGCGCGGCGCACGCCCTCCTCACCGGTGAAGCCGGGCAGCAGCTCGCCCTCGCGAACGAAGTCCACGAGCAGGGGGCGGGTGTCCTCATGCAGGGCCGGGTCTTCGTGGGTTCCCAGAACCTCGGCCGTTGCGATGCCCATGCTGTTCAGTCGGCGGGCAGCGAGCTTGGCGCCACCCACCGAGGCCTTGCCGGCCGAGGCCTTCGCGACCGGCTGCATCTCGCCCGCGGAGTTCTCGCGGGCCACGACCTTGTACACCATGGAGGAGGTCGGCGCGCCCGAACCGGTCACCAGGCGGGTACCCACGCCGTAGGAGTCCACGGGGGCGGCGGCCAGCGAGGCGATGGCGTATTCGTCCAGGTCGCTGGTCACGGTGATCTTCGTATTGGTGTTACCCAGCGAATCGAGCAGTTCGCGCACGTGGGCGGCGGTGGTGACCAGGTCACCCGAGTCCAGGCGAACGCCGCCGAGCTCCTCGCCGGCCAGTTCCACGCCCAGGCGCACGGCGTTGTCCACGTCGTAGGTGTCGACCAGCAGGGTCGTGCGGGCGCCGAGGGAACGCAGCTGCGCTTCGAAGGCTTCGCGCTCGTTGTCGTGTAGCAGGGTGAAGGCGTGGGCGCTGGTGCCGATGGTGTGCAGGCCGTAGGAGCGGCCCGCCTCCAGATTGGAGGTGCCGGCGAAGCCAGCGATGACGGCGGCGCGGGCTGCGGAGACGGCGGCGCGCTCGTGGGCGCGGCGCGAACCCATTTCAAGGCAGGGGCGGTTGCCGGCGGCGGCGGTCATGCGCGAGGCGGCGCTGGCCACGGCGGAGTCAAAGTTCAGGATGGACAGCAGGTAGGTTTCGAGGATGCACGCCTCGGCGAAGGTGGACTCGACCTGCATGACGGGGGAGTGGGGGAAGAACGCCTCACCCTCGGCGTAGCCGCGGATGTTGCCGCTGAAGCGGAAGGACTCCAGGAAGGAGAGGGTCTCCTTGTTGACGACGTTGCGGGAGGAGAGGAACGAGAGCTCTTCGTCGGTGAATCGGAACTCGGAGAGTCCCTCGAGGAAGCGGCCGGTGCCGGCGAGCACGCCGTAGCGGCGGCCCGCGGGAAGGCGGCGGGTGAAGACCTCGAAGGTGCACTTGCGCTGGGCGGCTCCGGAGGCGAGAGCTGCCTGAAGCATGGTCAGCTCGTAGTGATCGGTGAGAAGTGAAGTAGTAGTCATGTGTCCAATTGTAGAGGGGGGAGCGGGCGTTTTTCTTGTTGTGACGGCGTGTCAATCACTACATAAAGTACTATTGACTATAAGTAGTGTAGTATGAAAAAGTACAGGCACTCTGCCCGCCGCCCGGCGCGTCCGGCCGTATAATCGAAAGAGATTTGGCCACCGCACACACCGGCCGCGAGCCGCCGCCACGCTGCACGAAGTGGCGAGGCTCGGTTCCCAACAACCCGGCCCCACGAACTCCGGAATCCATCAGACCGGACCCCGAAGGACCCCCATGAATAACGCAGCCGTGACCCTCTCCAACGGAACCCTCACCGAAGGCGACACCGACCTGACGACCGAGCTCGAGAACATCCTCGCCGCTGATACCCCCTGGAACGTCATCGTCTGGAACGACCCCGTCAACCTCATGACCTACGTGGCCTACGTCTTCCGCAGCCACTTCGGCTACTCCCGCGCCCGCGCCGAGGAGCTCATGCTGCAGGTGCACCACAACGGCAAGGCCATCGTCTTCACCGGGCCCCGCGAGGACGCCGAAAAGCACACCCAGGCCATGCACGCCTGGGGTCTGCTGGCCACCTTCGAGAAAGTGGAGAACTAATGGCACACCCCTTCCGACGCACCCCCGGCGGCTACACCGCACGCTTTGAACAGCCCGAGCGCGAGCTCATCCGAGAACTCGCCGAGGACGTGCGCGCCCTGCTACGACCCTCCGACACCGCCGCCGACGGCAGTACCGTCGACCCGCTCGAGGCGCTGGTCGGCATCACCGAGAACCCCACGATTCCCGAGGACAGCGCCGTGGCTCGCCTGCTCCCCGTCGCTAGCAGCGACGAGGAAAGTGCGGCCGAGTACCGTCGCTACACCGAACGCGATTTGCGCGAAACCAAGCGCGCCAACCTGGCGATGCTCGCCTTCGACATTGAGTCGAGCGACCTGCGCCTGAACGAGGAGCACGCCCGCGCCTGGGCCGCTGCCCTCGGCGATATTCGCCTGGTGCTCGCCGACCGCCTGCAGATTACCGATGAAGAACGCGCCGACGAGATCGGCACCATCACCGACGCCTCGCAGGTCACTAACAATGAGGAGTACATGGCGATGGTGTACAACTTCATCTCGTGGGTGCAGGATTCGCTCATGCTTGCGATGATTGAGGGCCTGGACGAAGAGGAGTAGAGGCCTCTTCTCGGTTCATAAGGTGCACGCGTGCGCAGTAATATTGCCCGTCGACGTGCGATAGAACACCGCCCACTGAACGGATTTTTCGTTTGCCCCCTCGCACCGCCGTCACAGACCGTCTCATAATGGTGGTTCTGGACTCATCTAACCCCCTCCCGGGAAGAAACCACCCCGAACGCGGGTTAGCATAGAACGAGGAAACGACCGATACCGAAGTGTAGGTGACCCATGAGTGACAGCATCGACGCAACCAATCCCTACCGTGCCCGCACCCCCTGGGGAAGCCCCGAACCCGTAGCCCCCACCGCCGCGGCACCCATCGGCGTCTTCGACTCCGGCGTAGGCGGCCTTACCGTGGCACGCGCCATCATGGATCAGCTGCCCCACGAACGCATCATCTACGTCGGCGACACCGCGCACGGCCCCTACGGCCCCCTCAAAATCGCAGAGGTGCGCGCCAACGCACTGCGCATCATGGACGAGCTCGTCGACTCCGGCGTGAAGATGCTCGTCATCGCCTGCAACACCGCATCCGCCGCCGTGCTGCGCGACGCCCGCGAACGTTACACCCGCCAGTACGGCATCCCCGTCATCGAGGTGATTCAGCCCGCCGCCCGCCGCGCGCTTGCCGCGACCCGCAACCGCAAGATCGGCGTGATTGCGACGGAGGCGACCGTCACCTCCCGCGCCTACGAGGACACCTTCGCGATTACCCCCAACCTTCAGGTGTACTCGGTGGCCTGCCCGCGCTTCGTGGAGTTTGTGGAGAAGGGCATTACCTCCGGCCCCGAACTGCTGGAGACCGCTCGCGAGTACCTGCAGCCGCTCAAGGATGCAGGGGTCGATACGCTCGTGCTCGGATGCACCCACTACCCGTTGCTGGCCGGCGTGATTTCCTACATCATGGGCGAGGACGTCACCCTTGTTTCCTCCGCGGATGAGACCGCCAAGGACGTATACCGCGAACTGCTCAACCACGCCATCGAGAGCCCGGTTCCCGAGGAACACCCGCACCACGAGTTCCTCGCCACCGGCGAGTCCGAGACCTTCTCGCAGCTGGCGCGCCGCTTCCTCGGCCCCGAGGTCACCAACGTTCGCCACACCAGATCCGTGGCCGAGCGTTTCCCGACCGGCTCCTTTGCCACCATCACCCCCGAGATGCTGGCCGCACACCGCAACATCACCCTGGACGAAGACGTCGCCGAGGCCGAAGAGGCCGCGGCGACGCAGGAAGGTCCCGCATGCGCCTAACGATTATCGGTTGTACCGGTTCCTTCCCCGGCCCCGTCTCGCCGGCCAGCTGCTACATGCTCACCGCAACCGACTTCGCCGGCCGCACCTGGCGCGTCATCGTGGACATGGGCAACGGCTCCCTCGGCATGCTGCAGCGCCATATCGACCTGAGCGATATCGACGCGATTCTCATCTCGCACCTGCACCCGGACCACTGCATCGACCTGTCCGGTCTGCACGTGGCCGTCAAGTGGGATCCGCGCGGCTGGCCCAAGGGACGTATTCCGCTCTACGGCCCGGCCGCCATTAACGAGTACCTTTCGGCGACCCACGGCCTAGACCCCGACCCGGGCATGAGCACCGAGTTTGAGTACCACACCTGGACCGAGGGCGAGCCCGTGCAGATTGGCCCGTTCCGCGTGGAACCCTTCCGCGTGGTGCACCCCTCGAAGGATCCCTACGCCCTGCGCATCACCTGCAACGACCGCGAGGGCCACACGATTTTCGCCTACTCGGGTGATACCGACCTGTGCGAGGGCCTGGTTAAGGCCGCGCGCGGCGCCGACCTGTTCCTGTGCGAGGCCGCCTACCAGGAGGGTCGCGACGACGCCCTGCGCGGTATCCACCTGACCGGCAAGCGCGCCGGGCAAGCCGCCCAGGAGGCGGGCGTACGCAACCTGCTGCTGACCCACCTGCCCGTATGGAACGACCCTGACATCGCCCGCGCCGAGGCACGTAGCGCCTTCTCCGGCCCCGTGGGTGTTGCCGAAATGGCCGCAAGCTACCGCATCTACCCGCGCCCCACTCCGGCGCATCCGGTGACCTCCACGCTGAACGTGGTGGAGGTGCTGGACCCGCCACTGAAGGCCGCCATTGCCCTCCCTAAACCCTAGCTGGACTAGCGCAAACCACATTCAACCCGACCAGGTTATAAGCACAACAGACCGACCGACCCAAGGAGAACCCATGACTGTGACCCGCGACGACGGCCGCGCCCTCAACGAACTGCGCCCCATCACCATTACCCGCGGCTGGTCCCGCAACGCTGAGGGTTCCGCCCTCATCGAGTTCGGAAACACCCGCGTGCTGTGCACCGCATCCTTCACCGAGGGCGTGCCGCGCTGGCTCAAGGGCGAGGGCAAGGGCTGGGTGACCGCCGAGTACGCCATGCTGCCGCGCGCCACCAACACCCGTTCTTCGCGCGAGTCGCTGAAGGGCCGAGTGGGCGGCCGCACCCACGAGATTTCCCGTCTGATTGGCCGCTCCCTGCGCGCGGTCATCAACATGGAGGAGCTGGGCGAGAACACCATTGTGCTCGACTGCGACGTGCTGCAGGCTGACGGTGGTACCCGCACCGCCTCGATTACCGGCGCGTACGTGGCCCTGGCCGACGCTATCGCCTGGGCGAAGGAGCAGAAGATTATCTCCGCCAAGGCTAACCCGCTGATTGATTCGGTGTCCGCGATTTCGGTGGGCATCATCGACGGTACCCCTATGCTTGACCTGCCCTACACCGAGGACGTGCGCGCAGAGACCGACATGAACGTGGTCGTCACCGGTAGCGGCAAGTTCGTGGAGGTTCAGGGCACCGCCGAGGGCGCCCCCTTCGACCGCGAAGAGCTCAACAGCCTGCTCGACCTGGCCCTGGAGGGCACCGCAGAGCTGGCCCAGATTCAGCGCGAGGCCCTGAAGAACGACTAACCCGCACGGCGCCCCACCCCGCACCGTGTGCACCTGTTGCAAAGGAGAAACCATGGCAGAAGCAAAGATTGTTCTGGCAAGCCACAACAAGGGCAAGCTCAAGGAGCTACGCGAGATTCTGCGCGGCCACATCGACGGCCTGGACGTTGACACCCAGGTCGTGGATGCAGCCAGCGTGAACGCACCCGATGTTCCTGAGACCGGTGTGACCTTCGCTGAGAACTCCCTGCTCAAGGCTCGCGCGGTCGCCCGGGCAACCGGCCTGATTGCTATTGCCGACGACTCGGGCCTGTCCGTGGACGTGCTCGGCGGCGCTCCCGGCATCTTCTCGGCCCGCTGGGCCGGCCGCCACGGCGATGACACCGCGAACCTGAACCTGCTGCTGGCTCAGCTGAGCGATATCGCTCCGGAGCACCGCGGCGCGAAGTTCTGCTGCGCCGCATCGGTGGCCTCCCCGGACGGCTTCGAGGCGGTTGAATACGGTGAGCTACCCGGTGAGCTACTGACCGCACCGGCGGGGGAGGGTGGCTTTGGCTACGACCCGATTCTGCGCCCCGTGGAGCTCAACGGTGAGAACGCCCTCTACGAGGGCAAGTACGCCGGCCAGTCCTGCGCACAGATTCCCGCCGAGATCAAGAACTCGATTAGCCACCGCGCGCGTGCTTTTGAGGCGCTGATTCCGCAGATTGCTGCGGCTCTGGCCTAAAACCGTCACCGGGGCGTTACAGCTTGTTTGCTGTGCCTGATATCTGTCGGGTATCTGCCTGACGGAGGGGCGAGTGGGATTTATTCGTACACCGCGGCCAAAATCCCCCATACGAATACCACTTAAAGGCACAATAGGTAAAGAAGCTTTACCTCAGGGTTAGTGACACCAAAGAGACTCGTCTGCTGAAGGTACCTTCGGCAGACGAGTTTTGTTGTTGAAAAGCACTTCAACGGAGCATCTGCCTGATGCCTGCTGCCACCGACCCCGGTAGAAAAACCTGCCGCGAAAGAGAACGCACCGATGTTCATCCTTCTCTTGCTGATGGCGCTGATGCTTGCCGTCGCCCTCTGGTCCTACTCCTACGTGTGGCGCGGCCTCAACCGCCGTGTTATCGCCGCCGTCAAGGTGGTCGACCCCATGATTACGCTCGGCCCGTACGCCATGGTGGCCTGGGCGGGGTTGATGGGCATCATCGCCACGAATATGTGGGCGACCGGTACCCTCCAGCTGGTGCTGAGCGTGGTGTTGTGGGTGATTGTTGCCGGTACTCTCGGCTGGGCTGGTTTTTGGCTCCTCATGCACTGCCTGGGCGGCCAAACCCCCGGCAAGCGCCCCATGTGGTGGCGTGAGGCGGTTGCCGCGAAGTTCGCCTGGCGTAACCTGTCCCGTATGCCCGCCTACCTGGGCGCTCGCACCAGCATCCTGCCGGTGGAGAACCCGCACCTGACCAAGCCGTACTCGGGCTCGTGGACTCGCCCGCTCGGTGCGACCATGCCCGGGTACAGCTCCAACGGTGAGTTTATTGAGGGCTTTGACGAGTTCGGTCGCAAGATGCCGCGCCTCTACCCGGTGGGCCCCGAGCCGACTATTTTTGAGATGGCGCGCTGGGGTAAGTCGGTGAGCTCCGATCAACTGCTGACGACCTTCCTGCCGACTGCGCCGTTTGAGCGTCTGCGTCTGCCCGGCACCATTACCGGCCCCTTCACCTTTGCGGGGGAGGTGCCGCACGGTGCGGTGACGAAGTGGCCTCGCCGCAGCGGTGCGAACCGCGCCTTCGGCTCCTACGCTCGTCTGGGCGAAATCACCGAACGTAAGGTTGAGCTGCTGGTCGACCACCGCATCATTGCGGCACTGCAGACCACCCGCGAAAGCTACGAACGCCGACACAGCTGGATGCTCGCCTTCACCGATATCGCAGACGGCGACTTCACGATGGACGCCGACGAGAACGGCAACCTGCGCATCACCTTCGGCACCGCCACCGAGGGCTACGAGACTCCGTGGGTCTTCACGAGCACCCTGAAAGACAGTCCGCGTCTGCGCCGCAAGGTACGCCGCGCCATGCGCGAGCGTCGCGTGCTCAAGCAGAGCAGCGGCGAGCTGATGGACTGGTACTTCGTGCCGAAGCTCAGCGAGTTCCCCCACGGCCCGGTCACCAATGAGCTTCCCGAAGAGTTCTACTTCAAGTCCAATATCATGGTCACGAACCGTCACGAGAGCTCCTCGAAGGCCACGGGTGAGGCACACTAGCGGGGTGAACGTGGGAACCACGCACGGCACCATCGGTGACCGTCCTGACCACCCTTTTCCCCAAGCCACGCTAGAATAGAGTTCCGAACGTTGAACGCTCTGCGGGGCACGACACGCGTCGTGCCCCGCATCCGTTCTGCCTAGTAGCACGTGAGCCGGGCCCTCACTCCGCCCTGCGTGCGGCGCGCGTTCACCACCGCAGACATATTCACCCGAAAGGAACCCCGTGGCGTCCTCGAACTACACCGCTCGCAACCTCTCCGTTCTGGAAGGTCTTGAAGCAGTCCGCAAACGCCCGGGCATGTACATCGGCTCCACCGATTCCCGCGGCCTCATGCATTGCCTCTGGGAGATTATCGACAACTCGGTGGACGAGGCGCTCGCCGGCTTCGGCCAGTCCATTCAGGTGATTCTCTACCGCGATGGTTCGGTGGAGGTTCGCGACGACGGCCGAGGCATCCCCACGGATATTGAGCCGCGTACCGGCCTATCCGGTGTGGAGGTCGTCTTCACCAAGCTTCACGCCGGCGGTAAGTTCGGTGGCGGTTCCTACACCGCCTCCGGCGGTCTGCACGGTGTGGGCGCATCCGTGGTGAACGCGCTGTCTTCGCGCCTGGACGTGCAGGTGGACCGCGGTTCGAAGACCTACCAGATGTCGTTCCGTCACGGTATTCCCGGCCACTTCGATTCGGGCCGTACCCCCAAGCCCGATGACCCGTTCACCCCCGCATCCGAGGGCACCGACGCCCTGCAGATTGTGGGTAAGGCGAAGCGCGGTGTGACCGGCACCCGCGTGCGCTACTGGGCTGACCCGCAGATTTTTACCCCCGACGCCAAGTTCAGCTACGAGGACCTGGTGGCTCGTGCGCGCCAGACCGCGTTCCTCATTCCGGGCCTGCGCATTTGTATTCGCGATGAGCGCCGGCTGCCCGGCACCCCCGGCGAACTGGAGGCGCACGAGGAGGTCTTCCAGTACGACGGCGGCATTAGCGAGTTCGTGGAGTTCCTGGCGCACGACGAGCGCGTCACCGACATCTGGCGTTTCAGCGGTAGCGGAACCTTCACCGAGACCGTGCCCGTGCTGGGGGAGGACGGCCGCTCGCAGCTGACCGATGTGGAACGTGATTGCGAGGTGGACGTTGCCCTGCGCTGGGGCATCGGCTACGAGACCACGATTCGCAGCTTCGTGAACATCATTTCGACCCCCAAGGGCGGTACCCACACCGCGGGCTTTGAGCAGGGCCTGCTGCGCGTGATGCGCAAGCATCTGGCCGATAACGCTCGCAAGTACAAGGTGGGTAACGACAAGATTGAGAAGGACGACGTGCTGGCCGGTCTGACCGCCGTGCTGACCGTTCGTCTGGCCGAGCCGCAGTTTGAGGGTCAGACCAAGGAGATTCTGGGCACCCCGGCGGTTCGCCAGATTGTCTCCAAGGTGGTGGGCGATGCCCTGAAGGCCCGCCTGGAGTCAACCGCCCGCGCTGAGAAGGCGCAGGCTACGGCTCTGTGCGAGAAGGTCGTCTCTGAGATGAAGACCCGCGTCTCCGCGCGCATCCATAAGGAAACTCAGCGCCGTAAGACTGCGCTGGAGTCTTCGTCCATGCCCACCAAGCTGGTGGATTGCCGTTCGACGAACGTCGAACATTCCGAGCTGTTCATTGTGGAGGGTGATTCGGCGCTGGGTACTGCGCGTCTGGCTCGTTCCTCCTCGTACCAGGCCCTGCTGCCGATTCGCGGTAAGATTCTGAACACTCAGCGTGCCTCGGTGACCGATGTGCTCGCGAACGCCGAGTGCGCGGCGCTGATTCAGGTGATTGGTGCCGGTTCGGGCCGCACCTTTGACCTAGAGTCTGCCCGCTACGGCAAGGTCATCATGATGACCGATGCGGACGTTGACGGCGCGCACATCCGCACCCTGCTGCTGACCCTGTTCTACCGTTACATGCGCCCGCTGATTGAGGCCGGTCGCGTGTACGCCGCGGTTCCGCCCCTGCACCGCGTGGAGGTGGTGCGCCGCGGTAAGCCGAACGAGATGGTGTACACCTACTCCGAGAAGCAGCTGCACGAGTTGCTGGATTCCCTGCGGGAGCAGGGCGTGACCTACAAAGAACCCATTCAGCGTTACAAGGGTCTGGGTGAGATGGACGCCGACCAGCTGGCCGAGACCACGATGGATCCACGCCATCGCATGTTGCGTCGCGTCCGCATCGAGGATGCCGAGGCTGCCGAGCGCGCCTTCTCGCTCCTGATGGGTTCCGAGGTGGCTCCGCGTAAGGAGTTCATTATCGCGGGTGCGCATCAGCTGGATACCGAGAACATCGATATGTAGCGGTTCTCCCCGTGTGTGTTTGCGTGTGTATTTTCTTGCGAGACTCGTGGAAAACATGCTGACGATTTGTCATAAAGTGGGAATTTTCTATGATAATTGTCACATTAGATTTCACTACGGCGCAAAAATCAGTATTTTTGATGCAAATTTAATGAATCGACACTGAATAACTATTGTGTCAGTTTCGGTAAATCCGTCACCAAAATCTTGCAGATATTACAATTTACTGCAAGGTTTGGGGGAGGGGTTGAAAAAGGCTTCCGTACTCCGGATGGTGACAGGCTGTTTCTAAACCGTCTCACCTCGGTATTTGCTGATAACGTGCGATGAACCTTTATCGAAACGTCAAACATTTAACGCCCAGTCGGCGCACAGGTGCCTCACAGTCTTCAAAGAAAAACCTGTACCGTAGATGGGTGAGAGACACTGTGTCAGTAACTCTCGCACTCCCTTCACTGACGGGGGAGTGCCCGATTCTGGCGCACGCGCATATCAGTACACACATAGTAAGGACCTATCAATGGATCCCCTTGATTTTGGTAGGTGGCAGTTCGGTATCACCACCGTCTACCACTTCTTCATGGTTCCGCTGACCCTGGGTCTGGGCCTTGTAGTGACCTACCTGTACATTTGCTACGTTCGTACCAAGAAGGACGAATACAAGCGAATGACGAAGTTCTGGGGCAAGCTGTACCTCATTAACTTCGCCATGGGTGTGGCCACCGGTCTGGTTCAGGAGTTCCAGTTCGGTATGGCATGGAGTGAATACTCCCGATTCGTGGGCGACGTCTTCGGCGCCCCGCTGGCTATGGAAGGCCTCTTCGCGTTCTTCGTCGAGTCGACCTTCCTGGGCCTGTGGATCTTCGGCTGGGATCGCCTCAAGCCCGCAGTCCACGCCTTCTCCCTGTTCATGGCTGTTCTCGGTTCCTGGATTTCCGCCTTCTTCATTCTGGTGGCAAACTCCTGGATGCAGCACCCCGTCGGCGCAGAAATGATTGACGGTCGTCCCCGTATGACCGACATCGGCGCCGTGCTGATGAACCCCACCGCATGGGTCACCTTCCCGCACGTCATCACCGCATCCATTCAGGTTGCCGGTGGCTTCCTGGTCGGTATCGCATGGTACAAGCTGTGGCGCCGCCGCAAGGACGGCATTGACAAGGTCGTTGACGGCAAGGTTGTCGTTGGTGAGTCCGACAAGGGCGCACGCGACAAGAAGGACTTCCAGGTTTGGCTCAAGTCCCTGCGCCTGGGCGCCGTGGTGGGCCTCATCGGCTTCGCCGGTGTTGGCGCATCCGGCCACATGCAGGCACAGATGATGATTCACGAGCAGCCCATGAAGATGGCTGCCGCCGAGGCCGCCTGCCACGACGGCACCTCCTTCTCCGTGCTGACCGTTGGTGAGCTTGGCGCTCAGAGCTGCGACAAGATTAACACCATCATCGAGGTTCCCGGCGTGCTGTCCTTCCTGGCACACGACAACTTCAACACCCCGGTGAAGGGCATCCAGACCCTGCTGCCCGAGTACGAAGCTAAGTACGGCACCAACCTGCCCAACAACCCCCTCTACGGTGAGCGTGCAGGCCAGAAGATTGATTACCTGCCCTCCCTCGAGGTCTCCTACTGGGGCTTCCGCGGCATGATCGGTCTGGGCGCCATTGTGGTTCCCTTCTACCTCTACGCACTGTGGATTACCCGCAAGAAGGGCGTGGGCACCGTTCCCGAGTCCAAGCTGCTGAAGCAGGTTGCCGTCTGGTCTATCCTGGCTCCCTTCTTCGCAATTGCACTGGGCTGGATTTTCACCGAAATGGGCCGTCAGCCCTTCGTGGTTGTCCCCAACCTTGAGGGCGATCCCGCAATCCGCCTGTACACCGCAGCAGCTATCTCCCCGGGCGTTTCCGGTGAAGAAATCCTCTTCTCCCTACTCACCCTGGGCCTGCTCTACGGCGTGCTGATGGTGGTTGAGGTTTACCTGCTCATCAAGTACGTCAAGGCCGGCGTCGTTGCAGCAATGCCCGAGCTGGTTCAGTCGCACCACGAGGACGAGTCCAACGACAAGTCCAAGCGCGATGTGCTGGAGTTCGCCTACTAGGCGGGTAAGGATTGATTCACCATGAATTTTGATTTCAATATCTTTGCCGGTCAGCCTGGCCTGTCCACCCTCTGGTTTGTCGCCATTGGCGTCTTCCTCATCATGTACCTGATCCTCGACGGTTTCGACCTGGGCGTCGGCATGCTGATGGGTTCCAAGTTCACCAAGAACGAGAAGGAACGTCGTCTGCTGCTGAACATCATCGGCCCCGTCTGGGACGGTAACGAGGTGTGGATCGTGTCCGGCGGTGCTGCTATCTTCGCAGCATTCCCCATCTGGTACGCAGCCCTCTTCTCGGCTCTGTACATCCCCCTGACCCTCGCGCTGGTCTTCCTGATTCTGCGCGTGGTCGCAATTGAATACCGCGGTAAGAAGAACGACGAGAAGTGGATCCGTAACTGGAACATCGCTCTGTCCGTCTCCTCCTTCTTCATCGCTCTGCTCGTGGGTGCACTGCTGGGCCTGACCTCCATGGGTCTGCCCATCAACGAGAACGGTGACCGCGTTGGCGGCGCCTTCGCTTGGGTCTCCCTGCCGGTTCTGCTCGGCGGTCTGGGTTTCGCTGGCTTCTCCCTGGTTCAGGGTCTTGCCTTCGTCGCTCTGAAGACCGACGGCGATATCCGCGACCGTGCCCGCAACACCCTGGTGCGCTGGGCTCCCGTCCTGCTGCTGCCGATCGTCGCATGGGTTCTGACCCTGGACTTCACCAGCGGTAACGGTATCTCCTGGCTGTGCACCATCCTGGCTGTTGTTGCCGTTCTGATTGCTTGGGTCTCCGCAAAGGGTGGCCGTGAGGGTCGCGCTTTCGCAGGCCTGTCCGTGTTCCTCGCATTCGGCGCTCTGGCAATCTTCACCGCAATGTACCCGAACGTTCTGCCCTCCACCCTGGATCCGGCATACTCGCTCACCATTGCGAACGCATCCAGCTCCGAGTACACCCTGGGCGTTATGACCTTTGTGACCTGCCTTGGTCTGCCGGTCGTGTTCGTCTACCAGGCTTGGACCTACTGGGTCTTCCGTAAGCGTCTGCACGTGGATCACATCCCCGATGCTCACGACGCTACCGAACTGGCTGAACTGCCGACCAAGTAGCATGTAGCTGATTGAAAATCCCCCGGATTTCTCTTCTGAGAAGTTCGGGGGATTTTTCTATGCCCCCAGAGGATATTCCCGCAGAGGATATTCCCGCAGAGGATGCAGCTCGCGGCAGGCGAGTGGGCGCGCAAAAATTTTTGCTGCACCCCCCCGAAATTCGAGCGCGGCAAGGAGCAAAAAGTGTAATGTGGTGAACAACTCACTCTTATGAAAGGTGTTCAACGATGAAGTCCCTCAACCGTAGCTCCACCGCATCCGCTCCTCGCACCGGAACCGCTCCTCGTACCGGCACGCGCCGCCGCCTGCTCGCCACGGGCGCCCTGCTCTGCATCGGCATCATGCCCCTGAGCGCATGCTCGCTCTTCAACCCGCCGCTGGAACGCGACGAAAGCGTCCACGCTGTCTTCGACGCGGAGCAGGACATTGTGAAGATGCCCCTGGACGATTACCTCTACTACGAGCGCACCAACTACGAGTACACGGCTTTTCAGATTGCTATGAAGCAGTGCTTCGCCGAACACGGGCAGAGCTACACCGACCCCGACCAAGCTCCCCAATCTGAAAGCGCGCCGCGTGGCGATCCGGGCCGAATGTACGGCCCCTGGAACGTCGAGTACGCCAAGAAGTACGGTTTTCAGAAGCGAGACCCCAACGCCAAAGCTCCCATCTCCGTCACCCCAGGGGCAAGCCTCAGCCCCGAGGAGAGGCTCATCATCGAATGTGAGGACAAGGCCCGCGAGACCCTGGACGCCGCGGTTCCCGAAGGTAAGAGGCCCGAGAACGACGTGCAGTCCACATACAGTCGTATCTCCACCGAGGCGGTCAACGCCGTTTACGGTAGCAAACTGCACCGCGAACTCGAAGAGAAGTGGAAGCAGTGCGTCTCAAACCGGGGGCTCACCCCCATTAAGGCAGGGGCGGTAGCCGAGGAATCCCCGCTGGCTGAGCAGTGGAGCAAGAACGACGGTATCGACGAGCCCGCCTCCGAAGAAGAGATTCGCATCGCCACCATCCAGGCCGAATGTAACCAGCAGGTCGGCATGAGCCAGCAGCTCTACGACCTGGAGGCACAGTATCAGATGCCGCTCATCCGCAAGTACCAGTCGCAGCTTGAGCAGGACCGCAAGGCAGAACGTGAGCGTGACGAGAAGTTCAAACAGTACGTTCTGGAGCACCAGTAAACCGGGGCACTAAAAGACAGCGCACCGAAAGACGGCGCTAAGAAATAGGCAGCGCAGAGAAATAGACAGCGCTGACACAGTTTAGAAAGACACCGCCATGACCACTCACACGAAAAACCAAAACAGCGGGCACCGCTTCAGCGAACGCATCGCCCGACCCCGCGTGCTCCTGCTGCTCGCAATCCTCGCCATTGGCTCGCTCATGCTGTCCTTCTACCTGGGCACCCGCTACGCCGCCACGGGCCCCGACCCGGCCGTGCAGGCGAAAACCGTGATTCCGGTCTGGGCGAAGGTTGAAGAACGAACCGTCAGCGAGGGCCTCGCCATTGCCGGAACCACCAAGGCTGGGGAGACCGCCCCGATTAGCGCGCGCACCAACGGTGAACCGGTGCTCGTTTACCAGAACCAGAAGCCCGGTAACGTGCTCAAAGCCGGTGACTTCATCGGCATCATTGGCGCCGACCCCGTCTTCGTGCTGGAGGGGCCGCTGCCGCTGTACCGCGACCTCAACCTGGGCGATAACGGCGACGACGTGCTCGCCTTCCAGAAGGCACTGAACTCCGCCGGGTACGCCACCGCTCAGAGTGGCACCGTCACCGAAGACACCCTCGACGCCGTCACGCGCCTGCACCGCGCGCACCTGACCGGCGTGCCCAGCGAAGGGGTCACCAGCATTGCCCGCAGCAACTACGCGATTCTGCCCGGCGGAAGCCACACCGTCACCGCAGTTGCGGCGGTCGGCCAGCTCATCAGCGACGGCAACCCCATCGCGAGTGTAGAAACCAGCGAACCCTACGTGGAATCCAGCGTTGAACTCGCCGTCGCCAACAAGCTCAAGGTCGGCGACCGCATCAGCCTGCGCACTTCCACCGGCAGTGTGGAGGGCACCATCACCAGCATTGGTGAGCTGCAGAACGACCCCTCCAAGGGTGCGGCGAAGAGCGTGCGATTCAGCGCCGACGACCCGAGCAAGCTCACTCCGGGGCAGAGCGCATCCATCACCAGTAAGGGCAACACCTCAACCACCCTCGCCGTGCCGACTACCGCGGTACGCCAGGACTCCCAGGGCACCTATGTGCTCGTTGAAAAGGGCGGAAGCTCCACCTCGACCAGCAAGGATGCGCCCGCCACCGAACGCGTCAACGTTGAGGTTCTACGCACCGCCGGCGGGTACGCCGCAATCAACGCGAACCTCAGCACGGGACAGAAGGTGCTTGTCTCATGAGCCGCCGTAAGAGAACCCCAGACGCAAGCCCGGGACGTGCGCCTACAGTTGCGCCCAACGTAGCGTCCGCCGCTACACCTGCCGCCGGGCTCGGTACCGCGCCCGCTATTGAAATGCACGGCATTACCCGCATCTTCGAGGGGAGCGAACGAGCAGTCCTCGATCGTCTCGACCTGGTGGTCGAACGCGGCGAATTCCTCGCCATTATTGGTCCGTCGGGCTCCGGCAAATCCACCCTGCTCAACGCCATTGGCCTGCTCGACACTCCCACCAGCGGAACCTACAGCCTCTTCGGCAAAAACACGGAAGGACTCAGCGACAGAGAACGCGACGAAATGCGCCGAGATCACCTCGGCTTCATCTTCCAATCCTCAAACATGCTGCTGGACGAAACCAGTACGACCAACGCCTCCATGGGCCTGCGTGTGCAGGGCGTACCCTACGGCGAGCGCCTGCAACGCACCGAAGAAACCCTAGAATTTCTGGGGTTGAGCGACCGCGCCAGCATCCGCACCCGCTACCTCTCCGGTGGCGAGAAGCAGCGCTGCGCCATTGCTCGCGCCCTCGCCACGCGCCCGCCGCTGATTCTTGCCGACGAGCCGACCGGCAACCTGGACAGCCACAATAGCGCCAAGGTCATTGAGATTCTTCAGCGCATTAACGCGACCGGCTGTACCGTGCTGGTGATTACCCACGACCCGGAGGTTGCCGCCGCCGCCCGCCGCGTGATCCGCATTGAGGATGGGCGGCTGCACGAGCAGAGCCGCGCCGACTTGGCTACGGTGCCGGTCGCTGAGGTGCCGAGTACTGAGGTTGCACCGGTTGCAACGGACACCCCGGCAGAAGCCACGGTGGGTGCCCCGGTAGATGCTACCACCAGCCTCGCTGCGGGGGAGAAGCCCGCTACGCATCGCCGCGGAAGCTTCCTCACCGACGACAGCATCGAGGCAATCTCGGCGCTCACCTCACGACCGCTACGCACCCTGCTGCTGGGCCTGTCCTTCGCACTGGGCGTGGGCGGACTCATCAGCGCCTCCGGCATGAGCGAATCCGCCAGCTACCAGGTGAACCAGCGCCTGCTCGGATCCGAACAATCCACGCTCTACATCAGCGACAGGGACAATGACCAAAACATGCTCGGAACCTACCGGCAGGGCGAATCCGCGCAGAATGTTGCCGACCGCATTAGCGCGCTGGACTACGTGAAGAACACCGGATTCGTCAGCAGCGTGGCACCCGCCGACGTGCGAATCACCCGGTTCAGCCCCTACGAGGACGAACCCAAAACGGCGATTGGCCTCAGCTCCACCTCGAAGACCCGGCTCGAGCAAATCGGTGCCCGCATGAACCCCGAAACCCTGCGTGCGCTCGAACAGATGAACTCGACCCTCACCCAGCAGAACGTCGCCGACCGTGAACGCGCCGAGCAGCTCTCCGGCGCTATCGTCTCGGTCTCCGCTGCCCGTGCCCTCGGCATTATTCCCGAAGATAAGGCGGCAGATAACGCCACAACCGAGCCCCGCCCCGGCGAGATGCCCGTCGTCGACTACGGCATTAAGCTCGGTGGGCTGCCGCAGGTGGCACCCGGCGTGAGCATCTGGGTGGACGGTAAGCTGATGCCGGTTATCGGCCTCTTTGACCCCGGCAATAGCGGCTACGAATTCAGGAACACGGTCATTGTCTCGCCGGGCACACTTCAGCGCACCGGACGCGGCCAGGTGACCTACATTGCCGAAACCGAACGGGGCTACGGCAAGGCGGTCGCCAAGGCGATTCCGCTGACCCTCAAGCCCGCTGAACCCAGCCAGATCAACGTGGAAACCCCCTCCGACCTGCAGAGCCTACGCGCGTCTATCGCCTCGGATCTGGGCCTGTACGTGGGTGTGCTCTCCGGTATTCTGCTGGTGCTCGCCTCACTCTCGGCGGCAACCGCAATGTACCTGTCCGTGCAATCGCGTACCGCAGAGATTGCGCTGCGCCGCGCCATCGGATCGAGTAAATGGCTGATTGCCCGCATCTTCCTCATGGAGGGCGTCATGCTCGGTGTGCTCGGCGGCTCCATCGGCGCCTGCTCCGGCATGATTGCGACCATCATTCTTTCGCTCGTGCAAGGCTGGCAGGCTGTCCTCTCCCCGGGATTCGTGGTGCTCGGCGTGGGCGTTGGTGCCCTTACCGGTCTGGTGTCTTCGGCGTACCCGGCGTGGGTGGCGTCCCGCAAGAGCCCCGCCGACGCGATGCGCGGATAGGAGTCCGCGTTAATGGGTGCGAGGCGCGGTTCGCCAGGAACCGCCGGTCCGCGCCGCGCGCTCGAGCGGGGGAGAGCGGGCAGGGCCCTCAAGTCCCCGGAGTATGACCTGCCAAATAGGTATTGGATAGCCCACCCCTTAAACTGATGGGAGGTAAAAACAGCAGAAGACTAAGGACAACACGTGAGTCGAACGCACACACCGCGTCATGCTGAAAAACATCAGAACACTGAGGCACCAGAGGTGACCGAAGGAAAGCGCAATAACCGCGCTGACCGCCGTCCGCCGCTGGGACCCAACGCCCGCAAGAATCTGAGCACCTTCGGCATCATCACCGCCGTGCACACCCTGGCCACCGTGCTTTTCAGCGCGGCGCTCGCGGTCATCATTGCCCGCGCAGCCCACGCGGGGTTTGCCGCGGTCGCCGCCGAACACGCGCGCCTCAAGGAGACGAGCGCGCCGGACGTGTACCGCGCCTACGTTGAGTTCGCCGGCTCCGCCCAGGCACACCTGGAGGCGCACGGCGGCTGGTTGCTCGGACTCGGCGGCATCTTCGGTGACGGCGACGCCATCACCCCCGGCTTGCTCATCGTGGCGGTCCTGGCCCTCGCGGTGCGTTCGGGCGCGGACTACCTGCTGGCGGTGAGCGCGCAGCGTGCCGCCTCCGGAGCGAAGTCTCAGATTCGCCGTAGTCTGTTGCGCCGCGTGCTCGCCACCGGTGGCGCGGACACCCCCGAGGGTACCGGCGCGACCGCGGTGTTGCTTTCGCGCGGCCTGAACGCCCTGGACGACTACTACACCAAGACCCTGACCGCGTTTGTTTCCACCGCGGTGGTGCCGGTCCTGCTGTGGATTGTGGTCGCCTCCCTGGACATGATGAGCGCCCTCGTGTTGCTCTGCACCCTGCCGCTCATTCCCGTGTTCATGGTGCTGATCGGCAAGAACACCCGCACCGAAACCGCGGAGGCGCAGGCCGAGCTGCACCGCCTCTCGGACCACATCCTGGAGCTCGTACGCGGCCTGCCCGTCATCATCGGTCTGGGCCGTGAACGCGCGCAGACCCGCGCCATGAACTCCCTGGGCCAGCGCTACCGCGAGCGCACCATGCAGACCCTGCGCAGCGCCTTCATGTCTTCGCTGGCTCTCGAGCTGATTACCACCATCTCCGTGGCGCTGATTGCCGTGCTGATTGGTGTGCGCCTGGTCAACGGCACCCTGGGCCTGGACACCGCCATTCTCGTGCTGCTGCTCGCTCCCGAGTGCTACCAGCCGCTGCGCGATGTGGGCGCCGCCTTCCACCAGTCCGAGGACGGCGTGGCCGCCCTGCGTAGCGCCCAGAAGATTATTGATGCGCCCCTGCCCGAGGAAACCGTCGAGGACGACTCGGCCAACCCCGCAGCCATCGAGGTGCGCAACCTGGACGTGAACTACCCCGATCGCCCCGAGGTGCTGACCGACCTGTCGCTGAGCCTGCCTCGCCGCGTGGCTCGGGCGGCGGAGCCCGGTTCGGAACGCGGTACCGTCATCGGCATCATGGGCCCCTCCGGTTGCGGCAAATCCACCCTGCTGAACGTGTTCTCCGGTGCCGTGCGTGAGGGTCTGGTGCCCACCGGCTCGCAGGAGCCGATGCGCGTCACCGGTAGCGTCACCGGCCTGGGCACGACCCTGATGATTCCGCAGTCGCCGGTCTTCACCGCACCCACCGTGCGCGCCGAAATGGCATTGTACGCCCTGAGCGCCGACGACTCCGAACGCGAGCGCGCCGCGGCCCTGGTGACCGGCGTGCTGGAGCGCGGCGAGTTCGCAGTGAGCCCCGCCGATAACGACCTGATGATGCGCCCGCTGGCGCAGCTGGGCCTTGAGAGCGTGAACGTGCTGGAACCGGGCGCCCTGAGCGCCGGTCAGGCGCGCCGCCTCGCCGTGGCACGTACTCTGGCCCGCGCCGAGGCCATCTACCGCGCCGGCGGCGAGCAGACTGTGCTGACCGTGCTGGTGGACGAGCCCACCGCTCACCTGGACGCCTACTCGGCCTACCTGGTCACCCGCGCCCTGCACCGCCTGGCGGAGCTTGGCGCCACCGTGCTAATCGTGACCCACGAGGGCGAACTGGCCGCGCACTGCGACCACCTCGTGCGAGCCGAGCTGGGCGCGTCCGGATACACTTGGAGCACCTCGCTCAACGCGACCCGCGTGCCCGTGCCCGCCGAAGCCCCCGCGCACCTGCTGGAGCTCAAGAGCGAACACGAGGCCGAAAGCCGCGCCCTCGTGGAGGCCACCCCCGCCGCGGACGAGAACCCGCAAGAGGAAAAGCCCGCAGGCCTGTTCGCCACCCTGCGCACCCTCAAGGAACTGACCGGAATCGGTGCGAGCGCCTTCTCCGGCCCCGTGCTGATGGCGGCGACCACCTCCCTGATGGCCGCGGCCCTGACCGCGCTGTCCGGCTGGCTTATCGTGCGCGCGGGCGAGGGCCCCGCCATGATGTACCTGATGGTCGCCATCGTGGGCGTGCGATTCTTCGGCCTGGGCCGCGCGTGCGCCCGCTACGCCGAGCGTCTGATGACCCACTCGAAGGTGCTGGCCGCCGCGAATATCCTGCGTCTGCGCGCCTGGGTTGGCGCCTGGCAGAGCGTGAGTAGCGTGCGTGCCCTGCTGCGCGGCGACGCCCTGCTGGAGCGCCTCGTGGGAGGTATTGACGAGCTTCGCGACGGTATTCCGCGCGTGATTATTCCGCCGGCTGCGCACCTGCTGGTCATGATTGCCGCGCTGGTGACGACCGCGTGCATCCTGCCGCAGGCCCTGATTCCCGTGCTGGCGGCGGTGCTGGTGAGCACCTTTGTGGCCCCCTGGGCCGTGCTTCGTGC
The DNA here is from genome assembly GCF_001812775.1 of Rothia sp. HMSC068F09. NCBI lineage: Bacteria > Bacillati > Actinomycetota > Actinomycetes > Micrococcales > Micrococcaceae > Rothia > Rothia sp. HMSC068F09. The sequence goes on along the minus strand of NZ_KV810424.1, from coordinate 30,984 downwards.
CGATGCCCGCGCGGAGGCTCTGGCCCGCCAGTCCACCGCACGTATGCTGCGCCTGGGCACCGGTATGCTCTCCGCCGCCGAGGACCTGCGCGCCAACGGCGTGGCGAACACCGCCGAACGCGCCAACAACGATCTGGACGCGCAGAACCTCTCCGCCCTGCAGAAGGGCTCGACCGCCCAGGGCCTGGGCCGAACCCTCGTAGCGCTGAGCTGGTTTGGCGCCGCGCTGGCGAGCGCCGTGATTGCCTACCCGCTGGCCGTAAACGGCACCGTGGGCGCCCCCGAGTCGGCGATCGTGGTGCTACTGTGCACCGGCATGCTGGAGAGCTCCCTGGGCCACATCGAGGCGGTTCGCTCCTGGCCCGAGTTCGCCCGCCTGCTCGCCTCGATTGCCCCGAGCGTTCGCGACGTATCCCTGGAGGGCGTTGTCGCCACCTCGACCCTGAAGCGTTCCGTGCCCACCGAAGCCGAGGTGGACACCCACGTTCTGCCGCGTCGTGCCGAGCGTCTGCGTGCCCGTGCCGAGGCCGAGATGGAGGAGCTGCTGGAGGCGGACCGCCAGCGTGCCCGCCGCTTCGCGCGCCCCGACTCTGCGGCTGAGTCCAAGGCTGAATCTCCGCGCCCGCCCAAGCCCGGCGAGCCCAAGATAGTCGGATGCGGCACCCCGCAGCAGCTCGGCGTGAAGGTCACCGGCGCGGCCCCCGCCCTGGCCATGCAGGACGGTTCCGCCCGCTGGCCCGGCATGGACCACCCGGTCTTCGCACACCTGAACCTGACGGCTCGCGAGGGCTCCTGGACCGCGGTGACCGGCCCCTCCGGATCCGGTAAGTCCACCGTGCTGGCTACCCTGCTGGGCTTCCTGCCCTTGGAGTCGGGCCGCATCGAGGCCGCCGGCGAGGCACTGGATCCCGAAGAGCTGCGCGGCTACGCGGCGTGGTGCCCGCAGGCGGCGCATATCTTCGAGTCGACCCTCGAGGGTAACCTGCTGCTGGCCCGCGACCGTTCAGATCGACCGAGCGAGGAGGAGCTCATCGAGGTTCTGCGCCGCGTGGGTCTGGGCGAGTGGTTTGACGCCCTGCCGAAGGGCCTGCGCACCCCCGTGGGTGCCGGCGGTTCCTTCCTGTCGGGCGGTCAGCGTCAGCGCCTGGCGGTGGCTCGCGCCCTGCTGGTGAACTCGCCGGTTCTACTGCTGGATGAGCCGACCGCGCACCTGGACGCCGAGTCTGCCCGCGCGCTCATGGCCGACCTGGATGCGGCAACCCGCGCCAGCTCCGTGGCCACGGTCCTGGTGTCGCACCGTCCCGAGGACGTCGCCCACTGCGACGAGGTGGTTCGCCTCTAAACGCGGCTGAGGGCATGCACCACGTGCGAATTGCACATGAAGAAAGGCCCCGGTACATCAGTGCCGGGGCCTTTCTGCGCGTTCATATCTCCGCGCGAATAGGTTCGGGTGAGGGTGGGGAGGAGAGAGCTAGACCCAGCCGAGTATCTGCGCGCTCAACCGCAGTAGCATGAGGGTCATAACGATAACAAGCACGCGGCGAATGAATCGTTCGCCCAGGTGAATTGCGGTGCGGGCACCAACCCAGCTTCCCGCCATGTTGGCGCATCCCATGGTGATTCCGAGGAGCCAGTGAATTGAGCCCAGCGGAATGAAGTAGAGGAGCGCGCCGAGGTTGGTGGCGGTGTTGAGAACCTTGGCGGCGGCGGTCGCGTGGAGCATATCGTAGCCCATGGCTACCTGCAGGGCGACGAGCATCATCGCGCCGGTGCCAGCCCCGAGGATGCCGTCGTAGCTGCCCAGAATCAGACCCAGCGCAAAGCCGCGCACTAGGAACGATGAGGTTGTGAGCGCGCGAGGCTGCCCGCGAGGTATGCGCGGTTGTAGCACCGAGAAGACGAGGATAGCGGCTAGAACCACCACAATGGCGGGGCGGAAAATATGTGCCGGCAGGATTGTGGCGCAGTAGGCGCCGGCGGCGGAGGCGCAGAACGCCACGAACGCTACGGGGAGTAGGATTTTCCACGGGATTTTGAGTGAGCGAATATAGGTTGAGGCACTCGTCAAAGTGCCCATGGAACTGGCAACTTTATTGGTGCTCAGGGCGGCGACGGGTGAGAATCCGGGTGCCATGAGCAGGGCGGGGAGCTGGATCATGCCGCCTCCGCCCACGACAGAGTCGATGCAGCCCGCGCAGAAGGCGGCGAGCAGGAGCACGATAAATAACTCTGGTGTGACGGACAGTAAATCAAGCACGACAAATCCTCTAAGAACAATGCGTCAATAAATGTGTGCTGTGTTACTTAAGGTACACCACATAAAAGCCGGGGGTGAAGACACACACAACGTGTCTTCACCCCCGGCTTTGTTAGCAACATGAGGTCGAAAGGCCGTGAACGGCGCGCCTAGAAGAGCTTTTCACCCTCCGGGCTGACCGCCAGCGCCGCGGAAACCGCCGCGTAGTTCGGACCAACCACACCGATGCTCTGGGTGAGCATCACGCCGGAGCCGTCGCGGGCACCGTGCTCGGTCGGCAGGGAACGAGCCACGCCGCCGGAGGATGCCGCCTTCGCCGGGCCCACGCCAACCCAGGCCAGGGCCAGCTGGCTCTCGCCGGTGAGGAAACGGTGCGCGCGCACGCCACCGGTCGCGCGGCCCTTCTGCGGGTACTCGCTCAGCGCGGTGACCTTGGCGCTCGCCAGGCCGTCCTTGCCGTTGGTGACGGTCACGACCTCCGTAGCATCGCCGGGCGCGGTCACGCCCAGGGCAATCACGCGGTCGCCCTCGGCGAGCTTAATGCCGGCGATACCGCCGCCGGTGCGTCCCTGCGGACGGACCTTCGCCGCGTCGAAGGTCAGCAGTTTTGCGTCGCGGGTGACGAAGGTGAGCACCGCATCGTCGGCGGGGCAGGGGGCGGCGGCCACGATTTCGTCGCCGTCCTTGAGCTTCATGATGTCCCACTCGGTCTGATTCAGCGGGTAGTCGGGGTTGAGGCGCTTAATCACGCCGCCGGCGGTGGCCATCGCCAGCACGGTGTTCAGCGGTACGAGGGCGACCAGCTTCTCACCCTTGGCGTGCTGAACCAGCTCGGTTGCCTTCGCCGCCGACGCCATGGAGGGGGTGCCGCCGTTCTCGTCCAGCACCGTAATGTCCATGACGGACAGACGCACCATGCGTCCGGCGGAGGTGACGGCACCAATCTCACCGCGTGCGGTGGTCGGCACAATCGAAGCGAACACGTCGTGCTTGAAGCGCTTGCCGGGATCCACGAGCGCCTCGCGGATGGGCTTGCCGGGGGTGCGTCCCATCATGCCGGTGGCGGAGAGCAGCACCCAGCAGGGCTCGTCGGCAATCTCGAGGGCCAGGCCCAGACTCTTCTTCGCCTTGGACTGCGCGGTGACTGCCTCAATGGCGACCTGCATCTCGTCCTTGGTTTTGAGCTGGGTGCGGCGGTCGGTGCCGTAGCGTTCGGCAACCTCGGCGAGCTCCTCGGAGACCAGTTCGCGCAGCGCCGCATCGGAGCCGAGGATGCGCTGCAGCTCCGCGATTTCCTGCTGCAGGGTATCGCGTTCTGCCTCGAGCTCCAGGCGGGAGTACTTGGTGAGCTGGCGCAGGCGCAGCTCCAGAATGTGGTTCGCCTGCGTGTCGGTCAGGTCGAAGACGACCTTCAGCTTTTCGCGTGCCTGAGCGGTCTCATCGGATTCGCGAATAATCTGGATGACCTCGTCAATGTCGAGGATGGCCACGAGCAGGCCCTCGACCAGGTGCAGGCGGTCGGTGCGCTTGCCCAGGCGGAACTCGGTGCGGCGGCGGACCACGTTCAGGCGGTGGTCAATGTACACGCGCATCAGGTCGAGCAGGCCGAGGGTCTGCGGCTGACCGTCCACGAGCGCCACGTTGTTGATACCGAAGGAGTCCTCGAGCGGGGTGTGCTTGTATAGGGCGGCGAGCACGGCCTCGGGGTTGAAGCCGTTCTTGATCTCGATGATGAGGCGCAGGCCGTGGGTGCGGTCGGTCAGGTCGACCACGTCCGAGATGCCGGTGAGCTTCTTGGAGTTGACGCCATCCTTGATCTTTTCGATGACCTTTTCGGGGCCGACCATGTACGGCAGCTCGGTGACGACGATGCCCTGCTTGCGGGGGCTGACCTGCTCAATCGAGACCTTCGCGCGGGTCTTGAAGGTGCCTCGGCCGGTTTCGTAGGCGTCACGGATTCCGCTCAGGCCCACGATGGTGCCGCCGGTGGGCAAATCGGGGCCGGGAATGAACTTCATGATGTCTTTGAGGCTTGCCTCGGGGTGGGCGATGAGGTGGCGGGTACCGGCGATGACCTCGCGCAGGTTGTGCGGCGCCATGTTGGTCGCCATGCCGACCGCGATGCCTGTGGTGCCGTTGACGAGCAGGTTCGGGAACGCGGCGGGCAGCACGGCGGGCTGCATGAACTGGTTGTCGTAGTTGGGCACGAAGTCGACGACATCTTCGTCGAGGTCGGCGGTCAGCGCCTGTGCGGCGGGCGCCATGCGCGCCTCGGTGTATCGGGCGGCCGCGGGACCGTCGTCGAGGGAGCCGAAGTTACCGTGACCGTCCACGAGGGGCAGGCGCAGCGCGAAGGGCTGGGCGAGGCGCACCATGGCGTCGTAGATGGCGGCGTCGCCGTGCGGGTGGAGCTTACCCATGACCTCACCGGTCACGCGGGCGCTCTTGACGTGGCCCTTATCGGGGCGCAGGCCCATCTGCTGCATCATGTAGAGGATGCGGCGCTGCACGGGCTTGAGACCGTCGCGGGCGTCGGGGAGGGCGCGCGAATAAATCACCGAGTAGGAGTACTCCAGGAAGCTGGATTCCATCTCGGCGGATACGTCGATGTCGACGATATTCTCTACCACATCCACCGGGTAGTCACTGGCGGTGGATTTGGATCGGCGAGCCATATATCTCCTCGTGTCGGTGTGTTTTTCGTACTTCTATTCTAGCGGGTGCACGCGGGTGAACCGGGCCGACCGGTCAGCGTCACGCGCGAAGATACACGGAGACGCGCGGGGATACCCGGGCGTGCGTCTGGGCGGCCGGGAGATGATGCGTCGACCCGGCGGGGGAGCGGGCCAGGCCCGGCGTCTCGTCATATGCGCATCCGTACGCGTGGTTAAGTAGCACAGCCCGGCTGGAACCCTCTAAGGTAGAAGGTAGTAATGCCTAACCGCCGAAACGCGCACGCCCCGCAGAGCCGCCGTGCGCGCCGGCTGACACCGCACGAAAGAGGTCCGATGAACACCCCCACCCCCGAACGCGAGCAGCTGGTCGCAGACATCAAGCACGCCGGCTTCTACCCCGACCTGGTGCTGGAAGTGGTGGACGAGGCCCTGGCCGATATGAACCCCGACGCCCACTTTGTGCAGCACGAAACCCATTTCTCGCGCGATGATTTCCACCGCCACATCACCGTGATGGTCCTGTGCGGCGACTTCATCGTGTTTGCACACCTGGACGACCAGCACCTCGAGGGCGATGCGCAGGGCACCGTGGCGCACGTGAGCGTGGAGGCGGTGCACCTGAGCGACCTGAACGCGGTCACCATGAGCTACGGCTTCAGCCAGCCGCAGGCCTACAACGCCGGCAGCACGGCCCCGACCGAAATTTCCTTCCAGATTGCCTGGACCGGCTCCCTGCACCTGGAGCTCGCCCCGGCCGGCTGCCAGGATCCGCAGTGCAACGCCGACCACGGCTACACCGGTGACGCTCGCCGCGAGGATATCGCGGTGCGCGTTTCCGCAACCGCTGACGGCCCCGAGTCGGTGTACCGCGCCCAGCACTTTGCGCGCGCCCTGCACCGCGCCCGCATGCGCGCCGCCCGCCGCTAAACAAGCACCCACCGCTAAGCAGTCACCCGCCGAGAGGAACCATCATGACGGCCCCGTCCCGCACCGAACAGCCCGCCCTGCACGATATCTTGGGTGCGCCGTTGCCTCCCGCGCCGGCCTACGGTCGCAATAGCATCGCCGATGTGCTGGAGTCCGCCTCATCCCTCGTGGCTCAGCGAAGCCTGGTGCGCCCGGTCCACGCCCTGGACGCCGACCCGGCCTTCCACTCCTCCGCCGACCCTCTGAACTTGGCTGCCCGCCTGACCGAGCAGGATGTTGACCCGGACTCCTTCCGCCACGCCTGCGTGATCATGGTGGACGGCCTGGGCGAGGAGCTGCTCAACCGATACGCCGGCTACGCGCCCGCCCTGCGCAAGAGCCTGAGCCTGGGCCCGCTGGACGCCGCGTTCCCCACCACGACTGCCGCCTCCCTGACCTCGCTGGGTACCGGCACGGCACCCGGCGCGCACGGCATTGCCGGCTACGAGGTGCGCAACCCGGCAGGCAACGGGGGAGCGGGCTCGGTCATGAACCACCTCTCCGGCTGGGATCAGTCGGTCGACCCCCACGCCTGGCAACCGCTGCCGACCGTGCTGGAACGCCACCATACGAACCGCCGCGTGCTCACCATTTCGTTGGGTAAGTACCGCGGCACCGGACTCACCGAGGCCGCCCTGCGCGGCGGAGACTTCGTGGATGCCGTCGGGTACAACGCCCGCATCACCTACGCCCTGGAGGCGCTCTCCAGCCGCACCCCGACCACCGTGTACCTGTACTGGGGCGAGATTGACGCGGCGGGCCACCGCTACGGCGTGGGCAGCGACGAATGGCTGCAACAGCTTGAGGAGCTGAACTCGGCGCTGAAGCGTCTGGCGGAGCGCGCCCCCGCGTGGGCGGCACTCTTCGTGACCGCCGATCACGGCATGGTAAACGTGCCCGAGCACCAGCGCATCGACTACTCCGGCGTGGAGGAGCTGACCCGCAATATCGCAATGACCGCGGGTGAACCGCGCGCCGTGCACCTGTACCTGGAGGACACTTCGGAGGCGGCACGCACCGCCACCGCTCAGCGTTGGGCGCAGTACTGGGGCGAGCGCGCCTGGGTGATTGATTCTCGCGAGCTGATGCGTGCCGGCTACTTCGGCCCGATCGTGACCGATGCCGCGCGCTCGCGCATCGGCGACCTGATGGTGTGCGCTCGCGATGACTGGGCGCTCTACGATATGCGCCACTACCAGGAGCGGGCCCTGCACATGGTGGGCCAGCACGGCTCGCTTACCGACGCCGAGCGCCTGGTACCGCTGCGCATGCTCAAGACCTTCTAAGGCTCGGAAGAGCCGCGCTCAGCGGATACAGGCTGAGAAGATAGAAAAAAACCGCCGGTTATTCGTGTGAATAACCGGCGGCTTTCTGCTGTCTTGGTGCCTTTGCCTAGAAGCCTTTATCGGGCGGCGCGAGGGCGGTCGCTTACTTGCGGCCGCCGAAGATGATGTCGTCCCAGGCGGGAACGCTCACGCGCTGCTTCTTTGAGGAAGACTTGGGCTTCTCGGCCGCGGAGGCCTTGGTGGATTCCTCGGCCGCACCCGCAGCTTCTGCGGGCTCATCCTGCGCCGCGGGAGCCTCGGCAGTCTCGGCTGCCTCGGTATCGGGGGAGTGCTTGCCGTACTCCTCCGGTGCCGGATGCGCCGCGGGGGTGTGCGCGGAGGGCGCACCGGTCAGCGGGCCTCGATCGGCGGTTGCGGGCTGTGCAGGCTGTGCAGGCTGTTCCTCGTTCGCACGGGTGGTCGCCTCAGCCTTGGGGGCCTCAGCAGGAGTCTCTGCGGGAGCCTCAGCCTGCGGAGCCTCAGCAGACTCGCGATGCACGAACACCTCGGGCTCCTCAACCTGGGCGGGGCGTACCGAGCGGGCACGCTCCAGAAGCTCCTTGAGCTTACGCTCGTCAGCGCTCTCGGAAGAAGCCAGGGGAGCCGGTGCGGGCTCCGGAGCCTTCGGCAGGCGGGCCTGCGGAACCTCCACGGGGGCCTTCTTCGCGGCGGCGGCCACAGCGTCCTCGCTATTGCCCATCAGGAAGTACGCGGCCTCGTTCGAGGCGTACAGGCCCTGGTTCGCGGGGTTGTACACCCAGCGGGCGGGGAACATCACCTGCGAGGGCAGGTTCTGACGCACCGAATCCTTCAGCGCAATATCAACCTCAACGCGCCACTGGCCGTTCTCCTGCTGGCGGGTCGTCCAATCCTGGGTGGCCTCCTCAAAACCGTAACGCTCCGAAACCTCCTCAATGCGGGCGCTGAGCGTCACCGGAATCTGCGCGCTACCCGAAGCCGAATCGCGGCGACCAATCTTCACGCTCTGAGCGGCGCGAATAATGTGGGCGCGCTCGGCCACGATCGGCCACTCGTAGCGGCGCACGCGCTCCGGCTCCCAGCCGGACTCCTCCGCGATCTCCTCAACGGAGGCACCCTGACGGAAACGGGTCTGAATATCGCGCGGGCCGTAGGTGCCCTTAGCGCCCAGGCCGCGGGCGGGCTGAATACGGCGAGCCTTGGTGATGCTCGTGCGCAGGTTAGCGTCAATGGGCAGCAAGAAGCGGGTGCCGTCGGCAGACTCAAGCACCAGATTTTCGCCGTCATCGTGCACGCCAATCAGACGTAGCTCAAGCATGAGAACCTCCATAGGTGAACCGGGCGCCTTCCGTGAAATGTGGTGCACGGAACGCAAACTACCTTCCAGGGTACCGTGAAAGCGCGCAAAATCAGTAGCTCGGGGGCTTGTTTGGGCCAAAAAATATGTCCCGCGCCATCTTTATTGCACAGAATATGACGCCGTATATGCTCAAAGCTCACGCTGGATTAGACAAAAGGGTGTTCAATGGTGAACAATACCTGGCATGTCGTCACGGGCGTAGCGGCGGCATGGAGAATTTTAAAACCAGAGTGGCGCGGCTAACGCGGCCACAGATTCAATAGATTCAACGGAGCGTGAAAGTTTGGCAACTGATTACGATGCACCTCGCAAGCAGGACGAAGAGCAGAGCGAAGAGTCCTACGAGGAGCTCAACGCGCGCCGTTCCGACATGCAGTCCGGCGCGGTAGATGAGGACGAGAACAGCGCCGCCGAGAGCTTCGAGCTTCCCGGCGCCGACCTCTCCAACGAGGAGCTGAACGTCGTGGTTCTGCCCGCTCAGGACGACGAGTTCACCTGCGCATCCTGCTTCCTGGTTCGCCACCGCTCGCAGATTGCACGCGAGGACGGCGGCCTGTACTACTGCGTCGAATGCGAAGGCTAATATTCCAAGGATGGGTAACCCCCACCCGATAGACATCTGAACGGGGCGAGTGCCACACGGCACCGCCCCGTTGAGTATGCCTCCGCACCCGCCGCGCGGAGCCTGGCACACACACCCCGAAAGGACCGACCCCGATGAACCCCATCAACGTTCACATTAAGCTGCTCGATCCCGAGCTGCCCGCCCCCTCCTACGCCAAGCCCGGTGACGCCGGCGCCGATCTGCGCTCGCGCATCGAATTCGAGCTGGAGCCGGGCGAGCGTGCGCTCGTGCCCACCGGCGTGGCCATTGCCCTGCCCGAGGGTTACGTGGGTCTGGTGCATCCGCGCTCGGGTCTGGCCACCAAGCACGGTATTACCATTGTTAATGCGCCCGGAACCGTTGACTCCGGCTACCGCGGTGAGCTGATGGTCACCCTGCTCAACACCGATAAGACGAAGGCTTTCCACGTGAGCCGCGGCGATCGCATCGCTCAGCTGGTGATTCAGAAGTACGAGCACGCGACCTTCACCATCGTGGAGGAACTGGACGAGACGGAGCGTGGCTCCAGCGGCTTCGGCTCCAGCGGAGTTCACTAGGACGGGCTCGCACGGTCCGCCGCGCTGCGGCTCGCGCGTAGAAACGTACCTCCCCTCAACGGATTCTGACGGATTCCCCGGGTGGAGGGAACACAACCCGCACCCGGGGTGCGGCGAAAGGTGGAACACCATGTTCGGATTTGGTAAGAAGAAGAAAGCCGAGGAGGCCGCCATCGACAAGGCTGTCAACGAGGAAATCGAAGAGACCAGCGTCGAGGTCGAGGAGCTGAAGGAGGAGGAGAACTCCGCCGAAGTGATCAAGTACGATCGCGTGAACGGACCCCACGACATCGAGGAGGTCAGCGAAGAGGATCTCGAGGACTACGTCGACCTGGGCGCCCTGCGCATCAAGATGCACGAGGGCATGAACCTGCGACTCGAGACCGATGACTCGACCGGTGCGGTGATTGCCGCAACCATCACCCGCGACGGTGCAACCCTGCAGGTGCAGGCCTTCGCAGCGCCGCGTACCACCGGCATTTGGGATGACATCCGCCACGACCTGACCGAGTCCGTCGCCTCCCAGGGCGGCACGGTTGAGGTGTACGCCGGCGTGTTCGGCGCCGAGATGCTGACCCGCCTGCCCGCCGTCACCCCGGACGGCAAGCGCGGCGAGCGCATCGCCCGTTTCGTGGGCGTGGACGGCCCCCGCTGGTTCCTGCGCGGCGTCATCTCCGGTGCCGCTGTGCTGGGCGATGAGGCTGCCGCAGCCTCCGTGGAGGAGGTCTTCCGCGATGTGGTGGTGGACCGCGGCGACGACCCGCGCCCGCCCCGTGAGCTGCTGCCCATGACCCTGCCTGCAGACCTGGCTATCGCCGAGGATGACGGTGAGGACGAGGAGCCGAAGGATAATCACCAGGAGCTCCGCCCGATGCCTCGCCGCGGCCCCGAGATCACCGAGATCGGCTAATGCCGAGCTTTTCGCATCATCCGAGCGCGCTCGTGGTTCCCGAGGAGCCCCTGATTGCTCCCGGCTACCCCGAGCGCTTTCGCGTGCGCCTCGCCGGTCGCGTGGAGCAGGTGTGGCTGCCGACGGCCCACAGCAAGCCGATGTACCGCGCCGAGCTGCTGGTCGCCAAGTCGAAGCCGCTGCAGTGGACGAACCCGCGCGCAATCATCGGCATGCCCATTGTGGAGCCTCCGGGCGAGGATTTTGACGAAGATGCTGAGGCTCCCACGGACGTCGGGAAGCACCTGAACACGGCCTCGCTGGCCACGGTCACCTCGCAGCTGGAAATCGTGGATGTGGCTTTTCCCTCCTACCCGCCGTTCAACTACGGCGACCGGGTGATACTCAAGTGGCAGGGTCAGCAGATGGTGCCGGGCATCCTCGCCGGTGCGCTCCTGCGCTGTTCGGGCGTGGTGTCGATTCGCGCGAACCAGCCGATTATTTACAATCCGCGCTACGAGATTGTGCCGCAATTCTTTGTGGAGAAGGGATAACATGAGCTCCGAGCCGACCAACCCCGACCGGGAGGCCGAGAAGACCGCGCGCGAGACCGAGCCCGCCGCCGCACAGCAGGGCCGGGCGAGCGAGCGGAACGAGGCTTCCGAATCCTCCAAGTCGTCCGAGTCGCCGCACCAGTTTGCGCAGGCGGTGAGCGCCTCCATGAGCGCGAACATGCGCCGCACCGCCAACGGTGACGTGGACGTTCTGCACGCCATCGGCGGTTGGCGCGGCCTGGTGGAATCCTCCCTGCCCGCGGTGGCGTTCCTGGTGCTGTTTACCGTGACGAAGGAACTGAACCTTTCGCTGATTGCCGCGCTGGTCGCGGCCGCCGCCTTCACTCTGATTCGCCTGGTGCAGGGCTCTAAGCTGGTGAGCGCCCTGACCGGCCTGGTGGGCGTGGCGATTTGTGCCTTCGCGGCCTACCGCACGGGTAACGCGAGCGACTACTTTGTGGTTGGTTTCTGGACGAACGGCCTGTACTCGCTGGGGTACCTGGTGTCCATGGCGGTGCGTTGGCCGATTACGGGCCTGATTTTCGGCGTGATTCGCGGCGAGGGCCTGACCTGGCGGAAGAACCCGGTGCGGGTGCGCCAGTACATGCTGGCCACCTGGATTATTACGATCCTGATGCTTCTGCGCCTGGTGGTGCAGATGCCCCTGTACTTCGCCAACGCGGTGGAGGCGCTGGGTGCCACCCGCCTGATTATGGGCCTGCCGCTGTACGCTTTGGGCGTGTGGCTGGCCTGGCGCGTTTCGGCCCCCGGTGAGGCGAACCCGGGCGAGGCCGCCGAGGCTCGCGATGCCGAAGAAGCTGAAGCACCTGAGACCGCTAATAGCGTTGACAGCGCTGAGGGCTCTGAAAACCGCTAAAACACACCCCGCACCTTCGTAGAGAAGGCTTCATAGAAGATAAGGCGAAAGCCCCGGTACCTGTAAGTGAACTGCCTCCCGTTCCTTGGACTTCATTTTCGATGTCCAAGAAACGGGAGGCAGTTCAGGAACGCGCGCATCGGCGCATGCGTCGAGATCGTCTGCGCAGCGGCCAGGGTGATCGCGCCGCGCATGCCCGCCCAGACGATGACACTGCCCTCGCGCGGGCCCAGCGGTTCGCTCTCGAAGTAGTCCAGGTCGGATCCGCGCATCGCGTTGCGGCGCGCGCGCCGCTTGAGGCGGCGACGATAGTGGTTAAGCGCGTCTTCCCAGCGTTCGGGACTCAGGTCGCGCGCCTGAAGCATGTCGGCGTCAACCTCACTCGCCTTGTGCATGCGCTTCTCAAAGCGCTCGATGCGCGCGGCCTCGGCCTCGTAGCGCCGCTGACGGCGCTTGTGTCGATGGTCCAGCCAGGTGAACATCAACGCGATGAAGACGGCTCGAATGACCATGATGAGCGCGCCCAGGGTGACGGCGAGGAAGGCGGCGAAGGCCAGGCCGCCGGAGAACGCGGCGGTCTCCTCGACAATGCCAAAGGCCTGCAGGCCCATCGTCAGGAAGATGCCACTCTCCAAGACGAGCGTCATGGTCTGCCAGTTCTGCTGGGAGAAACGCCTGTTCGCCGCGGAGATCGTGGCGGCGCGTCGGCGCGAGACGACCAGGCCGGCGACGACGGCCGCAACGAGGCCGGAGCCTCCCAGGTGCTCGGCGGGGATCGATGCGATGAAGGGCATCGCGAAGGAGAAAACCGTGTCGGCCGAGGGCTCCTTGATGAGGGCACGCAGACGCACGCCGACCTCGCCGACGACCCAGCCAATACCCGCAGCGATGCCGAGGGCGATGGCGACCTTGCCGATGAGCAGGCCCGGATTGAGGGCGTGTTCGTCGGCGGCCAGGCCGGCACTCATCGCTGCGGAGAGCAGAACCAGCGAGGTCGCGTCGTTAAAGAGCCCCTCGCCTTCGAGGACCGTGATGATGCGGTGGGAGACGCCCGAGCGTTTCGCGATCGAGATGGCGACCGCGTCCGTCGGCGACAGGACCGCGCCCAGCGCGACGCCCCAGGGCAGGGAGATCGCGGGGACCAGCCAGTTGATGACGAAGCCGACCGCGAAGGCGGACAGGAACACGAGGGGAATCGCGAGCATCGCGACAGCCTGCATCTCGCGCCGGAAGTCCATGGTCGGCATACGCACGGCCGCCGAGAACAGCAGCGGCGGCAGCACCATCTCGAGGACGATGTGCGGCTCGATCTCGATGGCCCCCACCTGCGGCAGGAACCCAATCGCCAGGCCGACGACCAGCAGGATCAGGGGGGATGCCACGCGCACCTTGTGCGCGACGAACTGGCATGCTACAATGATGAGCATTCCGGCCACGGCAATAAGAAGGGGATCCACAGGTCAATTGTATTGTGAACAACCCCCGCAGCGTCGTTGCCATCTCACCACACCGGCTACGCGCGCCGCGAACTCGCGCGGAGCGCCACGCCCCACCCATCTGCCCGCTGCACCATCCCCGAATGTCAAACAGATCCAGACGAGCAGAACACGTTCTACCATTAACCCATAGGTTCAAGGAGGTTCTCATGACCGCTTACGACCACTCGTCGGGGTACACCTACGGCACCGATGCCGTCCCCACATCCCCGCTCACACTCGAGGACCTACGACAGATTGAGGCCGCCGCGCACGTCCAGCCCCGTGACGCAGAGCTGCTCTCTCGAGCAGAGCCAGTCCTGGCACCCCATGCCATGGAAATGGTCGACACGTGGCGCGGGATTTTGGCTCAAAAGACGTATCTGGCAGCCCATTCCGCGCACCCGGACGGGCAGCCGAACCCCGAGTACGCGCAGGCCTCAAAGCCACGATTTGCCCAGTGGATCATCGACATGTGCACGCGC
>NZ_KV810424.1:13838-16881 GCF_001812775.1 Rothia sp. HMSC068F09 | reverse complement strand
GAAGAACGCGGCGGATGGGGCGGACTCGACACCGTTCGTGCCACTACGCTACGTGCTCGCCTTTATCGCGCCCACTGTGGAGGTCGGGCACCGTCTCCTTGCGGAGGGCTTCGAGGGCGAAGAACTGAGCGCCGTCCGCGATGCCTGGACTCGCGCTGTGACTGTCGCCGTGACAGTGTGGGCGTATGCCTATCGAGATCACCCCGAGCAGTTCTGATCCGGCGCTCGCCGCCTATGACTCCCCCATCGGCTGCCTCACGCTGGCCGCGCGGGGCGGTGCGCTCGTCGGCCTGTGGGTGACCGGGCAGCGCTTCTTCGGTTCCCCCTATGGCATCGACGAGGCCTCGGCGCGCTCGGCGCTCGACCTGACCTCGCCCGATTCCCGGGAGGTTGTCCTCGCGCCAGCAGAGTGGGACGAGGCCGACGCGCACGCTCTGGACGCGGCGGTGGCCTGGCTCGACGGATACTTCGCGGGCGAAGCCCCCTCCCCCGCGAGTGTCCCCCTCGCGCCTGAGGGCACGGACTTCCAGAGGCGCGTGTGGGAGGCGATGGACGCTATCTCCTACGGCGCGACGCGCACGTACGGGCACCTCACGGCCACGCTGCGGGACGCAGGCGTGCCCGCATCGGCCCAGGCGATTGGCGGGGCGGTCGGACGCAATCCTCTACTCCTCATCCGTCCCTGCCACCGTGTTGTGGCGGCGGACGGCCCGGGCGGCTACGCGGCGGGAGGGGACGTGAAAGCCTGGCTGCTTGCGCACGAGGACGCGAATGAGCTTGCGACGCAGGTTCTCCTCGCGCAGGACGGCGGAGCGCTCGCGCAGCCAGCCGACCGCGAGGACGACGAGGAGGGCGACGCCCAGCCACCCGATGATCGGATACATGCCGCCGATCAGCTTCTTGAAGCCCATGAGGGAGGCCGCGTAGCCCACCGCGACCATGCCGACGAGGACGATGCGCATGCGGGTGGTCTGCCCGCCCGAGAAGCGGCGCGCCGTCGAGTAGAACAGCGAAAAGACCGTGTTGTAGATGAGCGCGAAAATGATGAGCGTATAGACGAAGGCGAAGGCCGGGTGGATCGAACGCGCGATCTCGAGGGTGGGAACGTTCACGTCCCAGACGCGATCCACGTTCAGGTACAGGCACAGGGCGTCCGCGCCGATGACGAGGGCGATGATGGTGCCGCCGATGCGCCCGGCGCGGCGGGCCTCGCCGATGCGCAGCACCGAGCCGCCGAGCACAAAGGCCATCGCGATGCCGTTGACGACGCACAGCGCGAAGTAGTTGATCGTGGAGAGCCACAGGTTGGGCAGCGCCGGGGTGACCTGGGTGGCGGCGGTGTTGAGCTCGGCGACGCTGGGGTGAGGCGTCGCCAGCGAGTAGATGGTGAGGATCGTGATGGCGACGATGATTATGGGCGTAAAGACGCCGATCACCTTCATGATCCGGTCGAAGTCGAGGAAGGCCGTGAGGATCACGAGCACCGCGCACAGGGCGCTACCCGCCCACGCGGGCAGGCCGAACTGCTGCTCGAGGTTCGCACCGGCGCCCGCGAGCATCACGAAGCCCATCGCGAAGCCCGAGAAGACGAGCACGACGTCGATGACGCGGCGCAGCGCCGGGTGGGTGATGCGTTCGAAGACCTCGTCGTGATGTGAACTGCCTCCCGTTTCTTGGACAACGAAAATGAAGTCCAAGAAACGGGAGGCTTTTCATGTCTGAACATCTGAGATCAAGGCATGACCATTTGCTTCGGAAACAGGCAGTACAAATGTTTGAGAAGGGACGTGGCTATCGTCTGACCGCCAAAAGGCTTGGCGTGTCCGCCGCGACTGTGAGAGAGTGGCAGAAAATGTACCGCGTCATCGGGAAGGGCGGGCTTCTTACCATGGGAGTAAAACACACCAAATACGACTACGAGACCAAGGTCGCCGCAGCGGCGGCCGTGGTTGATGGTGGGATGAGTAAGCCTGAAGCGATGATGCATTTCGGTATTGCGAGCACGACACCGTTGAAGCAGTGGTGCAGGCTGTACCGCGAGGGCGGCGCGCAGGCACTCAAGCCCAAGCCCAAGGGCAGGCCGAAGGGGTCGGTGCGGGCGGTGCCACCAACGCGTGAGGAGGAACTCGCCGAGCGCGTGCGCAAGCTTGAGGCGCAGGTGGTGTACCTAAAAAAATCGATTGCCCTGAAGGCGTACAGGCGCTCCCAAACCGGGACAAAGCCCTAGTGGTCGCTGAGCTTTCAGGGCGCGGACATGCGGTGTGCGATCTCCTCAAGGCCGCCGGTCTTGCCAGGTCGAGCTACTACTACGCGCTGGCTCACCCCCAGCAGCCAACCAGAGTACAGCTACGTCCCAAGGTCGCCCAAATCTTTTCGCGAACCCCCAACGGGTGCGGTCACAGGCAGGTAGCCATGTGCCTGCGCGCTGAGGAAGGGGAACGCATTGCCGATAAGATGGTTTTGAAGATAATGCGCCAGATGGGGCTACGCTGCGGCATACGCCGCGAGAGGGCCTACCACAGGTACAACTCCTACAAGGGGCCTGTGGGGCAAAGTTTCGAGAACATCATCGGTCGCGACTTCAAGGCTGATGGCCCCTGGCAGAAACTGGGTACCGACGTCACCGAGTTCAAGCTCTCCTTTGGTAAGGCCTACCTCGCGCCGGTCTACGACTTTGCCAGCAAAGAGATTGTTGCCCATTCCATCTCGATGTGCCCCAACCTCGTCCAGCAACAAGAGATGCTCCGGATACTCATGGATGCCAAACCTGAAGGGGCTGAGCCGATTTTGCACTCGGATATGGGTTGGCAGTATCAGCATGAGACCTATATCAGAACGCTTGCTGATAATGGTTTTATCCAGAGCGTGTCACGTAAAGGCAACTGCATCGACAATGGTGCCACTGAACAGGTCTTTGGACATCTCAAGGACGAGTTCTTTCGTGGCCAGGACTGGCAGACTTTTGAGAGTTTCAAAGCTGATCTTGATGCGTATATTATGCATTGGAATACGACAAGGCGCCAGGTAAAGCTTAAGGGCCTGA
>NZ_KV810424.1:332-13738 GCF_001812775.1 Rothia sp. HMSC068F09 | reverse complement strand
CCAGGTAAAGCTTAAGGGCCTGACTCCGGTTGAATACCGGGATCAGGCCCTGTTGGAAGCTGTGTAAGGGTTACTATTTATAGCGTCCAAGTTTCGGGGCGCAGTTCAAAGGGTGACCGGGGCTTTCGCATCCTCAAATTTAGGGGATAACCACGCCGCGCAAGTCTACGCGAAGAGGGCTCGAATCTGATCCTCACCGGCAATCGTCGTGATGAAGAACAGCTCGTCGCCACCCTCGAGCGCGACGTCGGGGCTCGGCGGAATCGGGGCACCATCGCGCAGAATCGCGGTGAGCACCGTATCGGCCGGCCACTGCACGTGGTCCACACGGTAACCAATGACGGGGTGGTCCTCCGGCACAGTGTACTCGGCCAGGGTCGCGCCACCGGCCTGCAGGGTCAGCAGGCGCACGACGTCGCCCACCTCCACGGCCTCCTCAACCAGCGCGGTCATCAGGCGCGGGGTAGACACGGCCACATCCACGCCCCAGGAGTCGTCGAAGAGCCACTCGTTGCGGGGGTTATTCACGCGGGCCACGGTGCGCGGCACGCCGAACTCGCTACGGGCCAGGAGCGAGACCATGACGTTAGCCTTGTCGTCACCGGTCGCGGCAACCACCACATCCGCCTTATTGGGGTGAACCTGGCGCAGCACGGACAGCTCGCACGCGTCGCCGATATGCCAGCGCACACCCGGCAGATCGGCGCGCTTCTTCACCTCGGGCTTGGAATCGATGATGGTCACGTCGTGACCGTTCATCATGAGCTCCTTGGCAATCGATGCACCCACGGAACCGGCACCGACGATGAGTACCTTCATTACTTCTCCTTAGGGTTCGGGCGCTGGCGGCCAAAGAGCTGGCGGGGATTGGGCAGGGAGGGGGTCTCGGATCCACGGGCAGCCCTGGTCGTGGCGGAACGCAACCAGTCCATATTCGCGTCGGTGCGGTACTCCACCTCGTCGTCCTCGGTGCGCGGCGGGCGCGAAAGAATACGCGTCACATCGGCAACGTCGTCGGTACGCATCATCACGTGCACGCTATCACCCTGCTGGTAGGCGCTATCGGGGCGGGGGAGCATACCCTCACCAAAGCGGGTGATGTAGGCGATGCGCACCCCGGCGGCACGCTCAATGTCGACAAGCGCATGGCCGGCCCAGCCGTCATCCAGCGGAATCTCGGTGAGCATGAGGCGGCCCGAAGGCTCACGGAAATCACCCTTCAGCGCCTGCTCGGGCAGCAGACGGCGCAACACCTGATCGGTAGACCAACGCACCGAGGCCACCGTGGGAATGCCCATGCGCTGGAAGAACTCTGCGCGGTTGGGATCGTACACGCGAGCCACCACGTTCTTTACCTTGAACAGCTCGCGAGCCACACGCGCGGCAATGATGTTCGAGTTATCACCCGACGAGACGGCCGCAAAGGCGTAGGCCTCGGTAATTCCGGCGCGCTTGAGGGTCTCCTGATCGAAACCCACACCGGTCACCAGCTGACCTTCAAAACCCTTGCGCAGCGGCTGGAAGGCGCGCTCATCCTGATCGATGACGGCAACCGTGTGCCCGGAGGCCTCCAGCGTGCGGGCCAGCATGACGCCCACGCGCCCGGCGCCCATGATGACAAAGTGAGGCATGCTTCTCTCCATGTGTTGATGACGCGCTTTAACGCATACCCTTCCAGTGTAATTGAACCGCTCATTGAATTGAGCTTTGGGGCCCGGGAAGATAGCCTTAATAGGTGAGAAATCGTTGGGACAGGATGCGCATCGCCCTGATCGGTCGACCGGTCAGCACGCGGAACCTTTCGGCAGTGACCCTGCCGAAGCGGTACGCCCTGCCCCTTTTTGGTGCCGACGGCATCTCCTCGGTGGCCTACGCCGCCGACCAGACGATTCTGACCCTGGCCGCGGCGGGCGCTTCGGCGCTCGCGTTCTCCCCGTGGGTTGGTCTGGCGGTCGCCCTGGTGGGGCTGGTGGTCATCGGCACCTACCGCTACAACATCAGCCAGATTGCCGCCGAGGGTGATATTCAGCTGGTGCACAAGAAGCTGGGCGCGCTACCCGCGGTCATGATGGGTGCCTCCTCGCTCATGGACTACATGCTGACGGTTTCGGTGTCCATGTCTTCGGCGGCCACGTTCCTCGTGGCCCTGTACCCCGAGATTCAGGATTGGCGCACAACGATTGCGGTGTTGCTCATCCTGGCCCTGACGCTCACGGCCCTGCGCGGTCTGCAGCTTATGGGCAAGATTGCTCACTGGCCGCTGTACATCTTCCTGGCGCTACTGGGAATCACCCTGATTATTGGCTGGGTGCGTGCCTCCATGGGCGCCCTGCCCGTGGCCGAATCCGCCGGCTACGCCATCGTGCCGGAGCTGGGCAGCAACGCCACCGAAGGCGTGGCGCTCATGCTGCTGCTGGCCCGCTCCTTCTCAGGAGGCGCGGTTGCTTTCTCCGGCGTGTCGACGATTTCCAATTCGGTCCGCTACTTCCACCCGCCCAAGAAGTACAACGCGGCCCTGACCATGATGATGATGGGCATCATCACCTCCGTTCTGCTGGTGGGCCTGCTGAGCCTGGCCTACCTCACGCACGTGCACATGGTGCATGACACGACCCAATTCCTCTTCATCGACGGGCGCGCGCCGGGGGAGTACTTCCACCAGAAGCCCGCCCTCTACCAGGTGGCTCTCGCGGTGTACCGCGACACCCCGATTTACGCGCAGCTGCTGGTATTTGCGACTGTGGGCGTGCTAATTATCGCTTCGATTACCGCGTTCACCGGCTTCCCCATGATCGCCTCCTCCCTGGCGGACTACCAGTACCTGCCCGTCTTCTTCCGCAGCGTGGATTCCCGCGGCCTGTACACCAACGGCGTGCTGACCCTCGCGGGCTTCTCGACGATGCTCACCGTGCTCTTCGGCTCGGATGTTTACTCCCTGATTCAGCTGTACATCGTGGGTATGTGTATCTCCATGGCCATGGTGCAGCTGGCCGTGGTGCGTTACCGCATGCGCCTGCTGCGCGTTACCCTGGCCCAGATGCCCCGCCGCGCGCTCCTGCGCGATATCGCGGTGTCCACCCTGGGCGTGACCGTCACCGCCGCCGTACTCGTTGTTGTGATCGTCACGAAGCTCGGTGCCGGCGCCTGGCTGTCCCTCGGAATGATTGCCCTCATGGTTGGAGGTATGATGCTCACTCACCGCCGTTACGCCACGGTTGACGAAGCCACGGATATGCCGCTGAACGCCGAGTCCGTGGCGGATGTGGCGGCTCTGCCCTCGCGCGTGCACGCCATCGTGTACGTGGAACGCGTGCGCAGGCCCGCGGTGCGTGCCCTCTCGTATGCGCGTGCCTCGCGCCCCTCGACGATTGAGGCGCTCACCGTCAACAACGACCGCGCGGCTCTCGAGGTCGTGAAGAACCGCTGGTACGCCCTCGACATCCCCGTGCCGCTGTCGGTCATCGACTCGCCCTACCGCGATACCGTGCAGGCCGTGGTCTCGTACATTCGCCGCCGCCGCAAGAAGTCGCCGCGCGACATTCTGGTCGTGTACCTGCCCGAATTCGTGGTGGATCACTGGTGGCAGCGTATTCTGCACCGTCGCACGGTGCGCCGCCTGAAGAAGGCGCTGCTGCACGAGCCGGGCGTGATGACCGCGACCGTGCCGTGGGCCATGCACGAGGACGAAGTGTACGACGAAATCTCCGATCAGCGCCTGCAGTCCGAAGAGGTCGTCGAGGAGACGACCGCCCCGGGAGAGAACCCCGCCCTGGCACCGAACGTCACCCGCCCCGCCGGTGGCGGCCGAGAGCTCACCCAGAGCAACCGCCATGCGGTCTACCGCGGCCGGTTGCACGAGGATTCTGCATCCTAAGCTACGCGGGGGAGCGCAGCTTCCCGAGAAAACGGCGGCCCCGAAGAGCCGCGCTGAAACACGAAGGGACCGCGCTGAAACACGAAGGGACCGCGCTGAAAGGCTCGCCCTATTGCCTTGCTACAAGCACCTGCTGCAAACGCCCCGGACCGGCACGGTGAGGGCTTCACCGCACTTCACCCCCGGGGAGCGTCGAAACCCGAGACCCCGAATATTCCGGTGTAAAATGGTTCACATTAAGTGATGATTAGGAGACAACGTCGTGACTCAACACACCACTGACCCCGCTGCCGCCTCCACAGAAGCAGGTGGTTACAGCGTCGGCCAAGTCCTCACCGTCACCTGTGAAGCACCCGCCCACGGAGGCTCCTTCGTCGCCCGCACCGCAGAGGGCGTCATCTTCGTTCGCCACGGCGTTGTCGGCGAGCAGGCTCGCGTGCGCATCACCTCCATCGGCCCCAAGCGCCGCTACTACTTCGCGGACGTCATCGACGTTCCCGTGCCCTCCCTTGCCCGCCGCCCCCACCCCTGGATTCAGGCCGATGCGATCGCCAGCGCCGAGGAGCGCGCCGCCGCAACCGGTGTGCCAGAGCTGCTGGGCGGCATGGAGTACGGTCACCTCGCGCTGGACGAGCAGCGCCGCTACAAGACCGACATTGTGCGCACCCAGATTCACCGGCTGGGCGGCCTGCCGCTGACCTCTCCGCTGCTGACGAACCTGACCGTCGAGGAGCTGCCCCTGCGCGATAACTCCGAGGGGCTGTCGTGGCGAACCCGCGTGCGCTACGCCGTGGCCCGCGTGCGTGAGGAAAACGCAGAGGGCCGACCCGTCGTGACCTGGCGCGTCGCCATGCACCCGTACCACGCCTCCTCGCCGGTCCCGGTCGTTGATTTTCCGCTTGCGGCCAGGGA
Organism: Rothia sp. HMSC068F09; assembly: GCF_001812775.1. Classification (NCBI taxonomy): domain Bacteria; kingdom Bacillati; phylum Actinomycetota; class Actinomycetes; order Micrococcales; family Micrococcaceae; genus Rothia; species Rothia sp. HMSC068F09. Next base: position 8,952 of record NZ_KV810424.1, on the reverse strand, counting down.
GTTGCGCGACCTGCACCTGGAGCAGCTGAACCTGCGCGGTGTGCGCGAGGTGGAGGCGACCGTCTCCTCCCGCGGCCGCGTGCTACTGCAATTCATCGTGGACCCGCGCTTCTCGATTGACGAGATTGCGCGCGCGGTGGAGGAGCAGGCCACCGAGGCCTGGGGACTGCTCGCCAAGCGTAAGGTGTCCCTCTACTTCACGCCGGAGTCGTCCTCGAACGGCAAGCCCAGGCGTCGCCGCCCCGGAGCCTCCCACGCACCCTACCGCCGCGTGGAGGAAAGCGACCGCCTGCTCGGTGCCGGCCTGCGTTCGGTGACCGAGGAGGTGACCTTCGGCCCCCGCCGCTTCAGCTACCAGGTCTCGGCCGGCGGATTCTGGCAGATTCACCGTTCGGCTCCTTCGACCATGATTGCGGCGATGCTGACCATGCTGCGCCCGCAGGAGGGCGAGTGCGCCCTCGACCTGTACGCCGGAGCGGGACTGTTCACCGCGGCCCTGGCCGATGCGGTGGGCCCCACCGGAACGGTCATCAGCATCGAGGGTTCTCCCGTGACCCACAAGGACGCCCGCTCCAACTTCGCGCCCGACGGATGCTCCCGCACCGATAACTCGGCGCAGACCCGCATCGAGGTGATTCGCGGTGACGTGGCGCGCCACCTGGTCGACCTGAAGACCGCCCGCGACTTCGAGCAGATCCCGCCGATTGACGCCGTGGTTCTGGACCCCTCGCGTGAGGGTGCCAACCGCACCACCCTGGAGCGCCTGGACGCTCTGGATCCCGGTCGCATCCTGTACGTGGCCTGTGACCCGGCAGCCCTGGGGCGCGACACCGGTATTCTGCGTGAACTCGGCTGGGATATGGTGCAGCTGCGGGCCTTCGACATGTACCCGAACACGCACCACGTTGAGAGCGTGGCGCTCTTCGAGCGGGCACCGGCAAAGCCTCGCCCGCGTCGTCGCCGCAAGTAGGCGGCGGGTTGGCCGAGGCTCGTCCTTCGACAGAGGAGGGCGGGGCGCGGGTCGGCGTTCGATTGGCGGCAGACCTGCCCGGGGCGCCGTCGGAAAAGGGGAGAGCTCGTCTCACCTGACGGTGACGCGAATCTGATTTTTGGTCCCTTAAAAGGTAAAATCATTGGAGAACCAACGCACGGAATGAGCCGTGCCCTGAACCCTTGAGGAGTGTGGGTGTATGTCTGCTGAAAATGCGTCGCCGCAGGAGAACAACCCGAAGGCCGCCACCCCCGGAGCACCCACCGTAGATTACAGCCTTGGCGATGGCCACACGGCCCGCCTGCTGCCCGGCATCAAGGACCCCTCCGACCTGCGCAACCTGAGCTACGAGCAGCTGGAGGAGCTTTCCAACGAGATCCGCCAGTTCATCGTGACGAACGTTTCGGCAACCGGCGGCCATCTGGGCCCGAACCTGGGCGTTGTGGAGCTGACCCTCGGCATCCACCGCATTTTCGATTCCCCCAAGGACAACATCCTCTTTGACACCGGCCACCAGTCCTACGTGCACAAGCTCGTGACCGGCCGTCATGCGTTTAAGACTCTGCGCCAGAAGGGCGGCCTCTCGGGCTACCCCGACCGCAACGAGTCCAAGCACGATATTATCGCCTCCTCGCACGCCTCCAGCTCTATCTCCTGGGCCGACGGCATTTCGCGCGCCAACCGTATTAACGGTGAGGACGACCGCTACACCGTCGTGCTCATCGGCGACGGGGCGCTCACCGGCGGCATGGCCTGGGAAGCCGTGAACAACATCGCCGCCGACCGTAGCCGCAAGGTCGTAATCATCGTGAACGATAACGGCCGCTCCTACGCGCCCACCATCGGCGGCTTCGCCAACCAGCTTTCCGAGCTCAAGCACGGCGTGCAGCAACAGGTGGACCGCGTTCGCCTGGACCACCGCTACGACCGTGCCCTCGACGCGGTGCGCGTGGGTCTGCAGCGGGGTGGCGCCCTGGGCCAGATGATTTACCGAGGCCTGCACGGCATGAAGGCCGGCATCAAGGATGTGGTGGTGCCCAAGGGTATCTTCGAGGAACTCGGCATGAAGTACGTGGGCCCCATCGACGGCCACGATCAGCAGGCTGTGGAGAACGCCCTGACCGCCGCGAAGAACTACGCGGGCCCGGTCATCGTGCACGCCATCACCGAGAAGGGCCACGGTTACGCGCCCGCCCGCGCGAACAAGGACGACCAGTTCCACGCGGTCGGCCCGATTGACCCGCTGACAGGTAATGCCGTCTCCAAGAGCACCGCCGAGTCCTGGACCAGCGTCTTTGGCCGTGAGATTGCAGATATTGCGGATGAGCAGGAGAACGTCGTCGGCATCACCGGCGCTATGCTCATTCCCGTGGGTCTGCGCGAGTTCCAGAAGCGCCACCCCGACCGCGTGATTGACGTGGGCATCGCCGAGCAGCACGCCATCGCCATGAGCGCGGGCCTCGCCTACGGTGGCATGCATCCGGTCGTCGCGCTCTACGCAACCTTCCTGAACCGCGGTTTCGACCAGCTGCTCATGGATGTGGCACTGCACAAGGCCGGCGTGACCGTGGTCCTGGACCGCTCCGGCATCACCGGCCCCGACGGCGCAAGCCACCACGGCATGTGGGACTTGGCGATGCTGCAGTTCATCCCCGGGCTACACCTGGCCGCCCCGCGTGACGCCGCAACCCTGCGCGAGGAGCTGCGCGAAGCCGTAGCCATCAACGACGCACCCACCGTGATTCGCTACCCCAAGGGCTCCGTGGGCGAGGACATCCCCGCTATTGAGCGCCGCGCCGACGGCGTAGACGTTCTGGCCCGCACCGGTGAACCGCATCCCGAGACCGGCCAACGCGACGTGCTCTTCGTGGCCGTGGGCGCCATGGCCCGCGTGGCCCTGGAGGTTTCCGAGATTCTGGCCGCAGAGGACATTGAGTCCACCGTGATTGACCCGCGCTGGATCATTCCCGTTCCCTCCTCCGTCGTGGAGCTGGCCCGTGACCACCGCATCGTGGTGACCATCGAGGACGGCGTGCGTTCCGGCGGCGTGGGTGCGCGCATCCGACAGGAGATGCGCGAGGCCGGCGTCGATACGGCCCTGAGCGAGCTGGGCCTGCCCGCCGAGTTCATCCCGCACGCATCGCGCGAGCAGATTCTGGAAGAGGTCGGACTGACCCCCGAGCGAATCGCCGCGGATGTGCGTGCCCAGCTGGCCGGCGACAAGGTGCCCTTCGCCCGTGAGGAGGGCCAGAAGCCCCGCCACACCGCGTAGCCGTAACGCGTAAAAGCTAGAGACGCAGAAAACCCAGCTACCCCGACCGGGTAGCTGGGTTTTCTGCGTTTTCAACGGTGCACTTCAAGAGCGTAACTCAACAGTGCACCTCAACGGCACACGAAACTAAAACGAGGCAGAGGCTGGCCCTAGCTGTTGTTTCCCACAAAGATACGGCCGTCTTTCACCTGCACCGAGTAGGTCTTCAGCGGGGTCTCCGCCGGGCCGTGCAGCACCGAACCGTCGGCGGTCGCGAACTCCGAACCATGGCAGGGGCACACGATGCGGTTCGAATCCTGCACCTGCAACTGGCACCCCTGGTGAGTGCACACGGGGCTGTACGCCTTGTACTGACCCTCGGACGGCTGGGCCACAATCACGGTCGTGGTGCCGCGGGTCAGCTTAGCGGCCTTACCCACGCCCACCGAAGACGCGGCTGCCATATCCACGGTTCCGTCGGGCGCGGTCACCGTCGTGCTGCCGCCCTCGGCGCAGGAAGCCAGCGCCGCGGTGGAGGCCAGGGCCCCGGTCACCAGGGTCGCACGGCGCGAAAACAGACGGGACGAGGCCCTCTCGGCATCCGACGCAAGGTCGGTTTCGGCAGTCGCCGCGGGCTTCACCGAAGCGGACTGCTCCTGAACGCTCGCCTGCCGACAGCAGGAACAATTCTGAGAAGTAGACATAAATCCTCTTTCGTTGAGCGAAAGCTAACCCAAATGCTTCGCGAATACCGGCGCGATCGCGGGGGCGACCAGACCGGTCTGCCAGTTGCGTGCGCCGTAGGCGGCCAGCGCATCCCGCAGGGACTGCTCGTCGTGACGGGCCGGAGGCTCCCAGCAGAGGCGGCGCACGTAATCGGTCGTAATCAGGTTCTGCGCCGGAATCGTTAGGCGCTCTGAGAGGTCGTCAATCACCTGGCGAACCTCGGTAAACAGCGCAAGATTCTCGGGGCGCTTCGACTCCCACGCCTTCAGCGGGGGAGGGGCGGTCGATGGCAGGGTGTACGGCACCGCGTTCTCGCCGCGGGCTGCGGATGCGATAGCGCGCACCCAGCGGGGACCCTCACGGCGCAGGCCGCGCGTCTGAAAACCGGGGATGGCCATCACGGCCGGCACGTTGCGGGGCATGGTGCGGGCCGCCTCAATCAACGCGGAATCGGGTAGTAGCCGCTTCGAATCGATGTCCTTCTTGCGGGCCAGCGAATCGCGTTCAACCCACAGGTTACGCAGCGCCGTCAGCTGCTTGACCGACCGCAGGGCCGTGCGGCCCTTCGTCTTGCGCCAACGCTCCGGCTGGTCCGTGGGGTCCTTCACCGGCGATGCGCACAGGTACGCAAACTCCTCCTGAGCGTACTGCAGTTTGCCCTGCTTGCGGAGTAGCTCCTCCAAGGCGTCGCGCAGGTCGATGAGCACGTCAACGTCCAGCAGCGCGTAGTTCAGCCACGACTCCGGCAGGGGACGGTGCGACCAGTCCTCCTTCGAGTGCTTTTTCTCCAGCCTGTAGCCCAGAAGCTCCTCAACCGTCGCGCCCAGATTCACGCGCTTCAGGCCCGCCAGGCGAGCACCCAGCTCGGTATCGAATAGACGCTTGGGGCGCATGCCCAGCATGTCGAGGCTCGGGAAGTCCTGGATCGCCGCGTGAATCACCCACTCGGCGTCGGCCAGCGCATCATTAATGATGCGCAGGTCAGAGAAGGCTTCCGGATCGATCAGGTACAGCTTGTCCTCGCGCTTAAGCTGCACTAGGAACGCACGCGAACCGTAACGGATACCCTGCGCACGCTCGGTATCAACGGCCACCGGGCCGGAGGCCGCCGCCAGCGACTCGGCCGCACGGCGCAAACCGCTCTCGGTGTTAATCAGCGTGGGAATCGGCGTCGAAGGGGTGTTCAGCGGAACAACCTCGGGAACCTCAATATCCTGAAGGGTCAGCGAACCGTTCGCTTTAGCTGCGCTACTCATGGAACCATCCTCTTCTGACGCTCAGGTGTTGTACATGTAAATCGCCCCGGGCACGCCACACCGGCCCCCAAAGGCACTAGGCCATTCTACCCGTCCCGGCTGAGAGGCTCGAATTAGGGGAATTTGGGTGGCCCCGGGGCCGCTTCTGGATGCTATTCCTCTTCGGCCTTTTCGTTCTCGGCCGGAGTGAGGGTCAGGCACACAGAGTTGATGCAGTAGCGCAGGTCTGTGGGGGTGGGGTAGCCCTCACCCTCGAATACGTGGCCCAGGTGCGAGTCGCAGGCGGCGCATCGCACCTCGACGCGGCGCATGCCGAACGTCGTGTCTTCCAGGTAGCGCACGCGGTCCTCGGCCAGGGGAGCGAAGAACGACGGCCAGCCGCAGTGCGAGTCGAACTTCTGGTCCGAGCGGAACAGCTCCGTACCGCAGGCCCGGCAGGAGTAGATGCCTTCGGTGTGTGTGTTCCAGTACTCGCCCGTGAAGGGACGCTCCGTGCCGCCCTCGCGCAGCACCGCATATTCTTCGGGGCGGAGGACTTCACGCCAATTCTTTGCGATGGTGCCGACACCCGGCAATGAGTTACCCATGGGATTCTCCTTCAAATCGTTAATCTGTACACATGCATAACGCGGCGGTGGAGGAGTATATTTCCTCAACCGCCGCGGTGTGACCTGTTCCGATATGTTCTTTCGCGGTGGAGCACGAGGCCGTTAGGCGCGGATATCGGCGTACTTTCCGTTGGTGAGCTTTAGCAGGTCGTCGGGGGCGAGCTCGACGTCCAGGCCACGTTTGCCTCCGGACACCATGATGGTGTCGAAAAGCTGGGCGCTTTCGTCCAGGAGGGTGGGGGAGGGAGTCTTCTGACCCAGCGGAGAAATACCGCCCACCACGTAGCCGGTGCGGCGCTCAGCGACCTTCGGGTCGCACATGGAGGCGCTCTTCCAGCCGAGGGCTGCGGCGGCAGCCTTAATGTTCAGCTTGCCAGAGACCGGCACGATTGCGACGGCGAAATCCTTCTCGTGCACGATCAGCAGGGTCTTGAACACCTGTTCCTCGGAGGCGCCGAGGTTCTTCGCAGCCTCTTCGCCGAAGGAGGTGACGCCCTCAACATGCTCGTATTCGCGCATCTGGAAGGGGGTGTTCGTCTCGGTCAGCAGTGCTACGGCGGCGGTTGCTGCGCCGCTCTTCTTACCTTTAGTTTTCTTAGCCATACAACCATTTTACGGAAGTCACCATGCGCCGTTACGCGCCGAGAAGCCACATGTGTTTCGAAAAGCCACGAAAGAAGTGGCTTCTCGGCAAACATGTGGCTTCTCAATGGTTATGGGGTTATTTCAGTAGCCCTTTTTCCTTCAGCTGCTCTTGAGAAAGCAACGACAGTCCAAAATCCATCTGATTTGTCTACGTTCTGAGGTAGCCTTTAGGCTCCCTTTTTTCTTAGTAAATACCGATGAGTAATTGCATGCCAAGACTAGTCAGGATGATAGCAATCCAGCAAAGGGCTCCAAGAAGAATGGATTTTCCACTGGATTTGATCATAGCAATGAGGTTGGTTTTGAGACCAATAGCACTCATAGCCATGATGATGAGGAATATAGAGAGTTGTTTGAGAGGTGAAAAGAAGCTATTGCTGACACCGAAAGATGTGAGAAGAGTAGTTATCAGAGAAGCTAGGATAAAGTAGAGAATGAAAACGGGGAAGATTTTTTTAAGCTTCACTCCTTGGTTGTTGCCTTGTTGACGGCTTTGCCAATAATAGGAGAGGAAGAGAACGATAGGGATAATAGCTAGAGTACGTGTCAGCTTGACAATAGTTGCAGGCTCAAGAGTGTTTGCATTGTAAAGACTATCCCAGGCACTAGCAGTAGCTGTCACAGAGGAAGTATCGTTGACCGCAGTACCCGCAAAGAGAGCAAAACCTTCGTTGGAAAGATGGAGCCAAGAACCTAGAGTTGGAAAGATAAGAGCTGCCAAGACATTGAAGAAAAAGATAACAGAAATGGCTTGGGCTACTTCTTTTTCCTTGGCGCGAATAACAGGAGCAGTCGCTGCAATGGCAGAACCGCCACAGATAGAAGATCCAACTCCAATCAAGGTAGCTAGCTTTGTATCAAGCTTAAAAAAGCGTTGGAAAAAGAAAGCTATAATCAAAGCAATTGAAATAGTTGAAAGGATAACAGGAAGGGAAGATTTTCCAACTGCGAAAACTTGTGAGATATTGAGTCCAAACCCAAGCAAAATAACAGCATACTGAAGCAGTTTTTTAGAGCTATAAGTCAAACCGGCATCCAGTTGTGCATAGGAAGCGAGAAAGGGATGGAGAATCATTCCGATAAAAATGGCGAAAACAGGTGCTCCCACAACAGGCAGAAATCCTCCTAAAACCCAAGAGATGATAGAAATGATCAGACAGACTGACAATCCTGCCCAATTTTTTGATAGAAATGACATAAAAACCTCCGAAAATAAATACTCCTTATTATAACATTATTTGTTAGAAAATTAAACTAGAAAGTAGGAATACAGGCCCAGCCCGGGGAGCGCACCACCTCAGCCTCCGCGCTGATAAAGGCCTTCGATATCCTTGAGGAACTTAATATCCTTCTCGTAGGTATCCAGCATATAGGGCCATACATACTGCATGTCACCGGTCTGAATACCGTAGTTACGGGCTCTGACCCAATCGGTCATCATCTCACGAAGACCAGCAAAGGTTTCAGGGTACTGTTGCGGCTTAGCCTTCGGAAGAGGGACGTTTTGAGCTATACCATATGCATCAGCTTTGCGGTACTCGCCGTCGGGTGCCTTTGATCCGCCGGAATAGCCGCGGGTAATGACCGGGCTCGGAGTAGCGGAAGCAGAAGTAGCGTTAGATGCTGCCGCAGACGCCGAGGCGGTTTCGCTCGGCGCTGCGGAGGTGGTGGCTGCCGCCTCGTTATTTGCCTGATGGCCGCATGCCGCAAGCAGGGCACCAAGACCCAGAAGGGTGCCGCCGCTCAGCATTGCGCGGCGGGTAAAAAGGTTGGAAGTCATGGAATTGTATTCCTCATATCGGTGTGGTGTGTGAAGAGATGGAGGGGGCTGGTTAGAAACCGGAAGACTAACCAACCGAAGGGAAGAACCCCGATAGATGAGAAGCCACATGTGTTTCGAAAAGCCACCAAAGAAGTGGCTTCTCGGCAAACATGTGGCTTCTCAACGTAAGACCCGCGGCGAAGACACTAACCTATTGGCTGTTTCCACCTAAAAGCTGAGCTGATTCACATGTCAGGCCAGGAACGATGCAACGAATACTCCGAATCCCCCACACCACTATCATCCAAATGCCAGCGCTGGCCGGTACGCACATCAGCCTTGCGCAACCTGGGGTTCGGGTTATCCTTTTTACCCATGGTG
>NZ_KV810424.1:0-232 GCF_001812775.1 Rothia sp. HMSC068F09 | reverse complement strand
AACCCACCACACACGAATCAGTAGCGGGTCGACAGTTTCCTTCGTCAACACGACATCCAGCGCCTGCCAATCGCCGCCGTTCACCCGGAAACGACCAGAGTATGACACCGTTGCGTAGGCATGGAAATTACCTGAGCGCTTATACACGTAGCTGGTGGCGGTCTTGCGTGGCTCTTCGCCGCGTGCCCTGCTAACCGGCTTGCCCATGGTGTAGAAAGTATCCTCGTCACCG
>NZ_KV810423.1:62562-69464 GCF_001812775.1 Rothia sp. HMSC068F09 | reverse complement strand
AGTCTCGGGGGCGGGAGTCTCATCAGCCTTAGGGGTCTCCGGAGTCGGAGTCTCGGGGGCGGGAGTCTCGTCTGCCTTGGGGGTTTCCGGGGCGGGGGTCTCGTCTGCCTTGGGGGTCTGAGCACGCGGAGTGGTAGTCTCGGTTACCTTGAAGGAGGAAAGAGCCACCAGCTTCTCGGCGGGCTGAGCCTGGGGGTTGCTGACAGCAACCAGAGCGTAGGATGCGCCGGCGGGAAGCTGGGCTGCGGGAACGCTGAGGGAAGCGTTGAATGCGCCGTCCTTGATCTGTCCAGCGTCAACGGTGATGGTTGCAATCGGTTCACCGGTAATCTGCTGGTTAGCGTCCAGAGCGTAGATGCTCACGTTAACAGAGGCACCCACCTTGGCCCCCTGGAAACCGGATGCACGAACCGTAATGGTATTGATGGTGGCGTCTGCGGGGAAGTCGGTTTCCTCAATCTCGATGGCGGGATTGGCCTGCTCGGTCTTGGGATCTGCCTTCGGGGTTTCCTCGGTCTTCGGTGCCTCGGTTGCAGTCGGCGCCGGGGTCTCAGCCTTCGGTGCCTCAGCCTTGGGGGCCTCGGTGGCAGCGGGGGCCGGAGTCTCAGCCTTCGGTGCTTCAGCCTTCGGAGCCTCGGTAGCAGCCGGGGCCGGGGCAGTAACCTCTACGTTTACCTCGCCGTTGGGGTGCTGCGTGACGGCAACGGTCGTGCCGCTCTGGTCTGCGGGAGCCTCAGCCGCAAAGGTTGCCGGAATAGCGGCAACGGAGCCTGCGGTAAAGGCTGCCGCTGCTGCAATCTTGTAGACGCGACGGGTAGTCTTCGACATTGTTCCTCGATCTCTGAATCATCGGTGGTGAACCCCGGGAATATGAGCCCCCCTCATCGAAGGCCATCGGGTGTTCAATATGGGTGTGATGCTAAAAGGCTAACATTCGCCCCTGTTCTTACCGGCACCCTATCGCATCCTCTATTCAAGTGTTATCAAATCGTTATAAAACACTCCCCTAGAAAGAGGTTGTATACATACCAATTTACTTACTCAAGTTCTCTATATCAGGATATGACGATTCTTAAACTTCTCTTTTGCTGACGTTTAACAAACCTATGCGTTATTCCGTGAGGAAAAACCTTATAACTACCTGAGAAAACCCCGCTTCGGGGAGTGAGCTTTCACCCATCCCCCAAACGGGGTTATGTGCGTATTATCCGCAGAACTTCTCATTGAAGGGTTGTAGAGAGGGCCGATGGCACGCTACCCCTCGGCGCGAATCACCTTGAACTGGCTAGCCTGAGCCACCGGGCGCAGGGTAACGCGATCCAGATTGACGTGGTGCGGAACATTGAGCGCAAAGGTTACGGTCTGCGCAACGTCCTCGGCGGTAAGCGGATTCGGTACACCCTCATACACGCGGTCGGCGGCCTCCTGAGAACCCAGGCGGTTCAGAGAGAACTCTTCGGTGTGCACCATGCCGGGGCAAATCTCGATGACGCGCACGTTATGTTCCGCCTCCTCCAGGCGGAGCGCCTCGGTCAGGCCGCGAGCGCCAAACTTTGCGGCGTTATACCCGGCGCCGCCCTCGTACCCATGCTCGGCAGCGGTGGAGGTCAGATTCAGAATCGTGCCGTGACCATTCTGGCGCAGTGCCCCGCTGAAGGCGCGGACCGTATTCAGGATTCCCAGCACGTTCATGCGGTACATCTGCAGGTAATCTTCGGGCTTACCCTCCGCAACGGGATCCAGGCCGATGGCTCCCCCGGCAATGTTGACCAGAGCGTCGACGGTTCCCTGCTCACCCAGAATCTGCTCGGCGGCAAAGGCAACGGCGGTTTCGTTGGTTACATCGCAGGTGACCGGATGCGCCCCGGTCTCCTGCTGCAGGGTGTAAAGACGGTCGGTGCGGCGAGCCAGAGCGTACACCGTCCACCCGGTGGCAACCAGCTGGTGCACGGTCGCACGACCAATTCCGCTGGACGCGCCGGTCACCACGGCTACCTTACCGTCTCCGGCCCAGGAGCGAAAGGGAGATGGAGGAATGTAAGTGTTCTTAGTCATATCTTTATCCTAATAAAACGATGCCCGGTCGTGCTCTACAACGAAACACACCGGGCATACATTTTTGGTTTTTTCGGTTTTCACGGTTCAAAAGAACCTCGTCAACCCCGATTACTTGCGGCGACGGGGAAGACCCCAGCGGCTACGGCCACCATCGCGGTAGCCGAGGCGGTGCTCAAAGTACACGGGCGAGCTACTACCGGTCTTCACGGTGTCCGGGGGAACCGTACCCTCGCGTGCAGACATGAGATAGAGAATCGCTGCACCCGGTACGAAAGCGATAATGGGAAGAACGAAGCGCATGCGCGCCTCCCCATAGCCGCTTCGCATGCTAAGGTGCCCGATGCATGCCGCCACCAGTACCGCCTGAATCAGTAGAACGGCGGTCTCGAAAGCACCCAAACCAAAGAAACTAAACGTACTCATCAATGCCTCCTCAGGATTGGTACTATTTCAGTCTACGCCCCCGAATGATGCCTGCATAGGGTCCGGTCACGTGTTGAAATGATCCGCGGGACACATTTATCTTCGGGTATTAATGACATATTCCTGTGGCGTTTCCGAATAGCGCCTCCGAGGCCCCCGCCCCCCCTATCCACCGCACCACCGTGAAATCTCAACACCACCGCATCACCGACCTCCGGACCCGCCGGCGAGAATTACAGCAGCGAGCCGCCGCGTACCGAGCTTCCACAGGGACCCCCTACCCCATCGAGGTACACCTACTCCTGGGGCAGACCTACCTGGACCCCGCCTCCTGGGATGAGCTCATCCACTCCCGCGGACCCGCCGCTGCCCTGCGTCGCGCACGTTTCGCCCCGCGATACGACCGACTTCTGCGCCGCCTCGAAGAAGCCATCACCCGCTACGAACGCCCCTGACAACCCCTCGAAGCACCCCGCAAACGGCCATCGTGGCCGTGACTCACCACATCCTCGGCGCACGGTCAGCGATGAAAGCTGAGAGAACGCCGTGAATATGAGAAAATAGCCCTTATGGCTGAAAACATTTTGGGCTCAGACTCGCCCGTACAGATTAACGTTCCCGACCGCCCCGCCCTCGAAGGCCTCGAAGAGAAGCTTTCGAAGCGCTGGGCCGATGAGAAGACCTACGCATTCGACGAGAACACCACTCGCGAGCAGGTCTACTCCATCGATACCCCGCCGCCGACCGCATCCGGCTCCCTGCACGTGGGTCACATGTTCTCCTACACCCAGACCGACGTCATTGCACGCTACCAGCGCATGACCGGCAAGAACGTGTTCTACCCCCTCGGCTGGGACGACAACGGTCTGCCCACCGAACGCCGCGTTCAGAACTACTACGGCGTTCTCTGCGACCCCTCCGTGCCCGACAACGATTCCTTCCGTGACCTGATCACCTGGAAGGCAGACGGCACCCCCAAGCCTGACCGCAGCCAGGCAAAGTGGCCGCGCATCTCCCGCAACAACTTCATCGAGCTCTGCGAAGAACTCGCGGTTGAGGATGAGAAGGTCTTCGAGAACCTCTTCACCACCCTGGGTCTGTCCGTGGACTGGTCGCGCACCTACCGCACCATCGACGCACACTCCCGCAAGGTCTCCCAGCTCGCCTTCCTGAAGGACCTGGAAGCAGGCAACGCCTACATGGCAGAGGCCCCCACCATGTGGGACGTCACCTTCCGCACCGCGGTCGCCCAGGCCGAGCTAGAAGATAAGGAACGCCCCGGCGCGTACCACCGCATCAGCTTCCACCGCCCCAACGGCGAGAAGGTCTGGATCGAGACCACCCGCCCCGAGCTGCTGCCCTCCTGCGTGGCCCTCGTGGCGCACCCCGACGACGAGCGCTACCAGTCGCTCTTCGGCACCACCGTCACCTCCCCGCTGTTCGGCGTTGAGGTCGAAATCAAGGCTCACCCGCTGGCACAGCCCGACAAGGGCGCCGGTATCGCCATGATTTGTACCTTCGGTGACACCACCGACGTCACCTGGTGGCGCGAGCTGCAGCTGGACACCCGCGCACTCATCGGCCGCGACGGCCGCTTCTCCCGCGAAACCCCCGAGTGGATTACCTCCCCCGAGGGCCGCGAGCGCTACGAGCGCATGGCCGGCACCACCGTCTTCACCGCGCAGAAGACCGTCGTGGAGATGCTGGTTGAGGCCGGCGAAATGGACGGCGACCCCAAGCCGATTACCCACCCGGTGAAGTTCTACGAAAAGGGCGACAAGCCCCTCGAGATCGTCGCATCGCGCCAGTGGTACATCCGCAACGGTGGCCGCGACGCCGACCGCCGCGAGAAGCTCATCGAGCGCGGCCGCGAAATCAATTGGCACCCTTCCTTCATGCGTAGCCGCTACGAGAACTGGGTTGAGGGTCTGAACGGCGACTGGCTGATTTCTCGCCAGCGCTTCTTCGGCGTTCCCTTCCCCGTCTGGTACCCGCTGGACGCCGAGGGCGAGCCCGACTACGAGAACCCGATTCTGCCCACCGAGGATATGCTCCCGGTGGACCCCGCCTCGCAGACCGCTCCCGGTTACACCGAGGATCAGCGCGGCGTGGCCGGCGGCTTCGTGGCCGACCCGGATGTTCTGGACACCTGGGCCACCTCCTCCCTGACCCCGCAGATTGCGACCGGTTGGGGCGTGAACCCGGACCTGCACGCAAAGACCTTCCCCATGGATCTGCGCCCGCAGGGTCACGACATCATCCGCACCTGGCTGTTCTCCACCGCCGTGCGCTCCGAGACCCTGGCCTCCTCCGTGCCGTGGTACAACACCGCGCTCTCCGGCTGGATTCTCGACCCGGACCGCAAGAAGATGTCCAAGTCCAAGGGCAACGTCGTGGTCCCGAACGAGGTTCTGGAGAAGTACGGTTCGGACGCTGTGCGCTACTGGGCGGCTTCCGCTCGCCTGGGTGCCGACACCGCCTACGACGAGGGTCAGATGAAGATTGGCCGCCGCCTGGCCATCAAGCTGCTCAACGCCTCCAAGTTCGTGCTGAACCTGGGCGCAACCGAGAAGTCCGTCATCACCTCGCAGGCTCAGGGTCGTGTGCTCATCAACGCCCTGGATCGCTCCCTGCTGGCTCGCCTCGCGTACCTGATTGAAGAGGCAACCGCAGCCTTCGAGAAGTACGAGTACGCTCGTGCCCTGCAGATTTGCGAGAGCTTCTTCTGGTCCTTCACCGACGACTTCGTCGAGCTGATTAAGGACCGTGCCTACGGTGCTCGCGGTGAGCAGGAGCAGGCTTCGGTTCTGGCCGCTCTGGCCACCACCCTGGACGCTCTGCTGCGCCTGTTCGCGCCCTTCCTGCCCTTCGTGACCGAAGAGATTTGGTCCTGGTGGCGTGCGGGTAGCGTGCACCGCGCCGAGTGGCCGCAGGCACTGCCCATCCTGGAGGGCACCCTGCTGGCTGAGTACTCCGCTCAGAACCCGACCGCCGGCATCTCTGCCCAGTGGGTCCTGGCTGATGCCAACCCGGCTCAGATTGACTCGCTCAAGCAGATCCTGCCGGATGTTGCCGAGGCCCTGGGCGGCCTGCGCAAGGCAAAGAGCGACGCGAAGGTCAAGCAGCGCACCGAGGTTGAGTCCGCTACCATCGCGGCTCCTCAGGCTCAGCTGGACCGCATCGAGGCCGGCCTGGGCGATCTGAAGGCCGCCGGTAACGCACGCGAGCTGTCCCTGGTGGCAGCCGAGGGCGAGCTCGAGGTTCGCGATGTAGTGCTCGTGGTGGAGGAAGCCGCCGAGTAGGCGATGCATCCGCGATTCGTCGTCGCTCGTTGCGCGACGCTCAGCCTGCGCTAAGACGCGGATCCCCTACGCACCGATGGTGAATAACGCGAGGCGGGGAGGTACCGTAATTTCGGTATCGTCCCGCCTCGCTTATCTACACTCCGTGCAACTCCGGTGGGCTCCGATGCCAGCGGAGCCCCCATTGCGCTATTCCTTTCTTTCAGCTGAAAGGAATTTTGTTATTTTTTTCGTGCATAAAATCTCGTTCTCAACGACCGCTCGCAATGCAGGCCTTACGGCTCCGTGCGTCTCAGCTATAACACCCCCGAATCCCCTGCCGAATCCCCTGGACTTGGGAATTTACCTCCCAGATAGCTCTTCTCCCCTCCCTATTATGTGGGGTTGGAGCCATCTCATTGCAGATTATTGCGTTTGCGTGCATGTTTTTTGGGTCCCTCAACCGCTAATCAACCTTATTAGATTGACGGTCACTTTTTTGTATGATGGTTTGCGAGGGTTCCCCTCAATTCACTTCACTTCGGCGAGCGCACGCCACCGGTACGAACCAGTAAGCCGACCAGCCACACCACTACCCACCGCCGGGGTGCGATGTCGCATCCCGACCCTACCCGCGCGCCACGGCGGCGCGTACGACCGCTCATGATTCCCCATTCAGCATCAGAACACACCCCTGCGAGGCAGGCGAACTACTCCGCCCCCTCACCCGCGAGGCAGAGCTCTCCCACCCCGGTAACGGCTGACGCCCCTTCGGCAGACGCCCCGAACCAGGATCAGCTCCAGCACTACCTCTCCGTCCTCGGCGAGTACATCCGCCAGGCACGCGAACACGCTCAGACGCTCCACGACTCCTACACCAACGAGGTCTACGAGCTCTGGCACGAACACATCACCAACTCCGCCGCCGCTGACGAAGCAAGTATCGCCTCCGGTGCACTGAACGCCTCCGAGCTGGAGGAGCTAACCCGCAAGTGGGTGCGCCTCATGCGTGAGGGCCGGGACATGCTGCACCACGAGACAACCATTGCCGCAGACCGGGCAATTGTGCAGGACGGCTTCCCTCTCGACTGATTCTCTCTCCCCCCCCCCCCCCCCCCAAAAACCCCCCGCCCCCCCCCC
>NZ_KV810423.1:0-62462 GCF_001812775.1 Rothia sp. HMSC068F09 | reverse complement strand
CCCCCCCCCCCGAAAAAGGCCTCGGGCCCCCCTCCGTGGGCCTTCCGCAACCGAGGCTCCCGCGCAACGAGCTTTTGGTATAGTTTTCTGGCACCAGTTCAGCGCACAGAAAGGGCGCGCATGTCCCACCCGAAACGCATCCTACGTCCCACGCGTAGCGAAGTTGCGCCGCCGGTTACTTCGCCGCCCGTCTACCGCGGTGATATTGACGCGCGCGGCACGGCGCAAAACCTCGTCCCGCGCAGCTTGTGGGTCGATTTCTGGGATACCCTCTTCTTCATCTTTGCCGGCATCGCGGCCCTCGTGCTGACCTTCATGATTCTGGTCAACACGGTTGGCCATTCTTTCTGGGGTTTCCCTATTGCCTTCATTTTCTGGGCGGTCACCGCGTACCTGACGCTACCGCGTTTTCATGCGATCATGACCCGCATATACGTGCCCGACTACTTTATTGGGCGCACCCGCACCCCGGACGGTCTGCTCGGTGACCCAGTCAATATCGGTCTGATTGGTACCGAGGAGCAGATTCACCAGGTCATGCAGGACGCCGGCTGGACCCGTGCTGACGACGTCACCCTCGTCTCCTCGTGGAAGATTATTATCTCCACCATCACCCGCCGTTCCTACGCGGAGGCGCCCGTCTCCCCGCTGAAAATTTTTGGCAAGACGCAGGCTTTCGCCTACCAGAAGGAAGTGGACGGTAACCCCGAGAAACGCCACCACGTACGCTTCTGGAAAACCCCTGACGGCTGGCTTCTGCCTGGCGGTCACCAGGTGGATTGGTTAGCGGCGGGCACCTACGACTCCGGTGTGGGTTTCAGCTTCTTCACCCTGCAGATCACGCACCGCATTGACGGTGAAACCGACTTTGAACGCGACTACATTGTGGAGTCCATTCAGTACGCCCACCCGGAAACTCACGTTGAGATTCTGCACGATTTCTCCTCCGGCTACCACGCCCGTAACGGCGGCGGCGACGCGATCCGCACGGACGGCGCGCTCCCGGTCATCGTGCTGAACAATGAGGGACTGGAGCCGCAGAAGCATGAAGAAATTCACCTCTCCAGTGCGCACGACCTGGCGTACCGCATGCCGCTGAGTCTGCTGGTCGGTTCGGGTATGCTCATCGCCGTGACCCTCGCCGATATTGTCAACAGCGTCATTCTGGCGCTCAGCCGCCCGGCTCTGCGAGCCAAGCTGCTGGAGGAAGGATCCGGCGACGATCTTGATTTGCTGAGCCTATTCGATCAGGTGGATAGCGACGTGCTGCTGACCATCACCAGCGCGGTGTTGGTGGGCTTCGTAGCCGTCTATTCTGCGGTCCACCTCTTCCTGTTGTGGAGCACGCTGCGCGGCTCCTCCAAGGCTCGCCGTCTGGCTCTGCTGTTGACGGCATTGAACTTCGCGGCGATTACCGGCGGCGTGCTGTGGGGGCACCACTCCCTGCTGCTGTCCACGATTTTCTTCCAGCTGGGCGTTGCGGTGTTCGCAATGTTGGCGTTCACCTCGGACGCGGCGGTTCAGTACACCGCGACCCGCACCTTCCATATGCGTGATACGAAAATCGTGCAGCGGGCAACGCACCCGAAGGTTCTGGAGCGCAGGGCTCAGCGCAAGGCACGAAAGACGGCTTCTGAAAACCGAAGCCGCCAAGCCTGACCTGCATCCGGCAATTCGGCACCGTTAGACAGAAAGTACCGCCCGGTCAGTGTGACCGGGCGGTACGTTTATGCTCTGTTGAGGCTCTATCGCCGAGGAGCTCTGCCGAGCTCGGAGTTTCGAGCCTTGGCGGTTCGAGCCTCGGAGTTTCAAGCTTCGGGGGGGGGGCGGGGTTTAGGCCTCGCCGTCCTCGCCGTGGAAAATCGGGCCCACGGTGCGAGGACGCTTCAGCTCGAAGAAGCCGGGGTAGGAAGCCAGAGCCAGGGCTCCGTCGAAGAGCTTACCCGCCTCTTCACCGGCGGGGCTCGGGGAGATCACCGGGCCGAAGAAGGCGGTGCCATTAATGGAAATCAGCGGAACACCGATGTCGGTGCCACCCACGGTCTTCAGGGCGAGGTCCAGGGAAGCGCGCATCTGCTCGTCGTACTTGTCGGTGAAGGCCACGTCCGCCAGCTCTGCGGGCAGGTTGACCTCCGCCAGGGCCTTGACGATGGCGTCACGGTAGGAATCGGCCTTGTTGCCGTTGTGGTGGATCTGCTCACCCAGGGCGTCGTAGAGGGGCTTGATGACCTCGTTACCGTGCAGCTCGCGCACGGCGGTGACGAGTCGAGCCGGTGCCCAGGACTGGTCCATCATCGCCTGGTAATCGGCGGGCAGCTCGCGGCCCTGGTTGTGCATGGACAGCGAGAAGGGGCGCCAGTTCACCTCAATATTGCGGACCTTCTGCACCTCACCAATCCAGCGGGAGGTAATCCAGCACCAGGGGCAAATCGGATCGAACCAGAAATCAACCTGTGCGGGGGTGTTCTCAGCCATGAGTGTTCCTCTCTTGTACGGATGCGCGTACCGCCCGTGCGGCCCGGCACCCTGTATTCACCTTTGATATCTGCACCAGCCAAGCCCGCGGTCTCTAAGTGCGGCACCTGCTAGTGAGCCGTCACCCCGTATAACCGGGGCGACGGCTTCTTTATTCCCTGGCCTCTTCGGCCGGAAGTATTCGATTAGGCCACCTTGCGCCCGGCCTTCGCGGCCTTCAGGGAGGCGGTCTTCGCCTCGCCCTTTGCGGTGCGGGTGGTCTCGGTTCCCGGATCGGGGGCCTGCAGCACGTAACGGGGCTCCGCGCCGTTGAGTACGGTGTCCTCACCGATGACGATGGATACCACGTCGGTGCGGTCCGGAATCTCGAACATGACCGGTTGCAGGATCTGCTCCATCATGGAGCGCAGGCCGCGGGCACCGGTGCCGCGCTCGGCGGCAAGGCGGGCAATAGCTGCGATTGCCGCATCGTCAATAATCAGTTCCACGCCGTCCAGGGCGAAGAGGTGACGGTACTGCTTGAGCAGTGCGTTCTTCGGTTCGGTCAGCACTCGAGCCAGCTCCTCTTCGTTGAGCTCGCTCAGGGTCGAGATGACCGGCAGGCGGCCAATCAGCTCGGGGATGATGCCGTAGTGGGCCAGGTCCTCGGGCATAATCTGCTCGAGCGGGTCCCTCACCGTACCGCCCAGGTCGGCGCCGAAACCGATGCCGCCGGCACCCACGCGGGCCGCGATGCGGTCGTCAATATTGTCGAAGGCACCAGCCACGATGAAGAGAATATTGGAGGTATCGATCTCAATATTCGCGTGGGCCGGGTGCTTGCGTCCGCCCTCCGGCGGTACGGTCGCCACGGTGCCCTCAATAATCTTCAGCAGCGCCTGCTGCACGCCCTCACCGGACACGTCGCGGGTGATGGAGAGGTTCTCGCCACCCTTGCGAGCAATCTTGTCGATCTCATCAATGTAGATGATGCCGCGCTGAGCCTTCGCCACGTCACCGTCGGCGGCGTTGATGAGGCGCAGCAGAATATTCTCCACATCGTCACCCACGTAACCGGCCTCGGTGAGGGTGGTTGCGTCGACCAGGGCGAAGGGCACATCCAGCTTCTTCGCCAGGGTGGAGGCCAGGTAGGTTTTGCCGCAGCCGGTCGGGCCGAGCATCAGAATATTGGACTTGCCCAGCTCCACCTGCTCCCCCGCCGTCGCCGAGAGCGTGCGGGAGGTCAGCACCGGGTTGTCCAGGTCGTGAATACGCTTGTAGTGGTTGTACACCGCCACCGCCAGGGTGCGCTTCGCGGCGTCCTGACCGATGACGTAATCGTTGAGGTGGCTATAGATCTCGCGCGGGGTGGCTAGTTGCTTGGGGGATGCGGGGGCCACCGGAGCGTTTGCCTTCAGACGCTCGTCGGCCAGGATCTCTTCACAGAGCTCCACACATTCATCGCAGATGGAGACATTCGGCCCGAGCACAATCTTGAATACTTGTGCGCGCGTCTTCTTGCAGAAGGAGCACCGCATGCTGGCGTTGGGCGGCTCGGGGGGCAAAGTAATGTCTGTTGCCACGAGAATCCCCTTTCATTCGTGTGGTCGTCTCTCGGAGCGGCGTGCGGAGGGGCCGGGCGCTCTTTCACGGTGAGAGATGATCTCTACCTCTCTAGGCTACCGGAGTTCACCCCGGAACTCAGAATTACGACCCCCGAAGAAGATAGTCGGTACCCATATGACGAACCGGGTCAAATATGACGTTTAGGGGCGTTCCTTGACCGACCCCGTTGCGCGGGGGTTTCGGCGGGGCTAGAGGAGCCGCTCAACGGCTTAAAAGCATCCCCGTGTTACGTTGCGGCATCCGTCATAATGCGTCGCATAAAGCTAAGGGACGGAACGGCGCCCGAACCCCCACGCCTGCACGGCGCTAGGGTTTCGGGAACCGTTCCGTCCCTCTCTCACAGCGGTTACCGTTCATCGCGCCCGATACTCGTTTGGCGAGCCATCGAGCCCGGTGGCGGCTTAGGTGTGGGAAATAGCGGTGTTGGTCGCGGGCTTGCGCAGCTTACGAGACTCCAGGACCTTGTCGACCAGGCCGTACTCCAGCGCATCGGCGGCGGTCAGAATGTTGTCACGCTCGATGGAGCGGTCAACTTCCTCGTAGGTCTTGCCCGAGTGCAGTGCCAGGGTCTGGGCGGTCCACTCGCGCATACGCATAACCTCGTTCGCGTGAATCTCGATGTCGGAGGCCTGACCACCCTGCTGGCCACTCAGGGCCGGCTGGTGAATCAGCACGCGAGCGTTCGGCAGTGCCAGACGCTTGCCGGGGGTGCCGGCAGCCAGTAGCACGGCCGCAGCCGAAGCCGCCTGGCCCAGGCACACGGTCTGAATCTCGGGGCGGATGAACTGCATGGTGTCGTAGATGGCGGTCATCGCGGTGAAGGAACCGCCGGGCGAGTTGATGTACAGGGTGATGTCACGCTCGGGGTCCTGTGCCTCCAGCACGAGCAGCTGAGCCATGATGTCGTCTGCAGAGGCGTCGTCCACCTGGGTGCCCAGGAAGATGATGCGGTCCTCGAACAGCTTGGCGTACGGGTCCTGACGCTTGTAGCCGTAGGGGGTGCGCTCCTCGAAGCTGGGGAGCACGTAGCGGTTGCTCGGCATAGCCGGCGCCGAGGTGGTGATATCGTTCGGCAGGTAGTTCATGTGCATCTCCCTTATGCGTTCTTCGACTCGGGCAGCTTACCGGCGGTGGTGGCAATGTGATCGAAGAAGCCGTATTCCAGGCCTTCTTCCGCGTTGAACCAGTTGTCGCGGTCGTTGTCCTTCAGGATGGTTTCCAGGCTCTTACCGGTGCGCTCCGCGGTAATCTCTGCCAGGCGCTTCTTCATGTCCAGGATCAGCTCGGCCTGGGTGCGAATGTCGGATGCGGTACCGCCGATGCCGCCGAGGGGCTGGTGCATCAGGATGCGGGCGTTCGGGGTGGCGTAACGCTTGCCGATGGTGCCCGCGGTGAGCAGGAACTGACCCATGGAGGCCGCCATACCGGTCACCACGGTCACCACGTCGTTCGGGATGAGCTGCATGGTGTCGTAGATGGCCATACCGGCGGTCACGGAGCCGCCGGGCGAGTTGATGTACAGGTAGATGTCCGCCTCGGGGTCCTCCGCCGAGAGCAGCAGCATCTGGGAGCAGATGAGGTTAGCGTTCGAGTCGCGCACCTCGGAGCCGAGCCAGATGATGCGCTCCTTCAGGAGGCTGTTGTACACGTAATCTTCCTGGGCGCCAACGATGGGGGTTGCCATCGACGGCGAGGGCGCCACGCCGGCCGCCTGGGAGGCGCCGATGGGCAGAGGCATGTAGCTGGACATTCTTCCTCTTCTTCTCTTAGGGACTTCGCGGCATCTTTGCGCACAGTGCGCGCCGAAGCGCACGCGAAAAGTTTCGTTGCTACTACCTTACCGATAGTTGCCTCTCCCCCGCTCCCCGCGCGTCGCCCGTTCGCCAGGGGGTGAAGCTCACACCTGCCGGGACGGTAACCGGCCCGCCCCGAGGCCGCTCGCGGGAAGCACACGATTGCGGGGCAGGCGCAGAAACGCCTCGGCGGGCACCCACCGAAACCGGTGAGCACCCGCCGAGGCGATGCGATATGCGCGCCGACGCGCCCGCGGAGGCTACCCCGCAAGCACCACGCGCAAGCTATTCGTGGGAGGGATTAGGCAGCTGCCTCTTCACCCTGGCCCAGGAACTTGGATAGGTCAACGGTGTTGCCCTTGGAGTCCTTGACCACTGCGGTCTTCAGGACCTCAGCCAGAGCCTTGGAACGGCGAACCTCGCCGACCAGTGCGCCAGCCTGGCCGGAACCGTCCAGCATCTGTGCGAACTGGTTCGGATCCATACCGTACTGAGAGCTCATGGTGATGATGTAGTTAATCATCTCGGCCTGGTCGACGGTCACTTCCAGAGCGTCGGCGAGGGCGTCCAGGACCATCTCGTTCTTGAAGGCGGTCTCGGTGTTCTCGCGAACCTCGGCGCGGTGCTCCTCGGTGTCGTGGCCGGGCTCAGCGTTGGGAGCGTTGAAGTGCTGCTCCAGCTGATCCTCGATGACCTTCTCGGGGACGGGGACCTCGACCAGCTCAACGAGCTTGGTCAGGACCTTGTCGCGTGCCTGGGTGCCCTGCTCGGCAACCTTAGCCTCGGCAACCTGCTTCTTGATGTCTTCCTTCAGCTCTTCGATGGTGTCGAACTCGGAAGCCAGCTGTGCGAACTCGTCATCAGCCTCGGGCAGCTCGCGCTCCTTGACAGCGGTCAGCTTGACCTTGATGACGGCTTCCTCGCCGGCGTGCTCGCCGCCGGAGAGCTTGGTCTCGAAAGTTGCGTCCTCGCCAGCGGACAGGCCGGTCAGGGCCTC
Organism: Rothia sp. HMSC068F09; assembly: GCF_001812775.1. Taxonomy (NCBI): domain Bacteria; kingdom Bacillati; phylum Actinomycetota; class Actinomycetes; order Micrococcales; family Micrococcaceae; genus Rothia; species Rothia sp. HMSC068F09. Next base: position 55,592 of record NZ_KV810423.1, on the reverse strand, counting down.
GTCGATGCCCTCGAGCATGGTGCCGGAACCGATCTGGTAGGACAGGTCGTTAGCTGCGTCCACCTGCTCGCCGTCGATCTCTGCGGCGATGTCGATGGTCACGAAGTCCTTGTCGGCGGCGGGGCGCTCGACGGTCTTCAGGGTGCCGAAGCGCTCGCGCAGAGCGTCCAGTGCCTGAACCTCGTCCTCGGGGGTCACCTCGACCTCGTCCACCTCAACCTCGATGCCCTCGTAGTTGGGCAGCTCGATCTCGGGGCGGACGGTCACGGTGATGGTCAGCTTGATGTCAGCTTCGCGGTCCTCGGTGGTGGGCTGGGACTGAACGTCCAGCTCGGGCTGTGCCAGGGGGGAGAGGTCGTTCTCGCCCAGTGCCTGTGCGTAGTAGTCGTTCAGGGCGTCGTTCAGGGATGCCTCAACGATGTAGTCGAAGCCCGCGCGCTGCTCGATGAGCTGCTTGGGCAGCTTGCCCTTGCGGAAGCCGGGAACGCTAATCTGGCCAGCCAGGTTCTTGTAGGTGCGGTCCAGGTAGGGCTTGAATTCTACGAAGGGAACCTCGACCTCAATCTTTGCGAGGGTCGGGTTGAGCTTCTCGACGGCGGTCTTCACGTCCGTGATCTCCTCATATCGTTCGGTACGGCACGGGTCTCGGGCGTGCCGCTGTTGCTTAGTGGAAAGAGCGCCACGACCCTGTAGCGTCGCGGCAACCGTTTCACGTCGGGGCGACAGGATTCGAACCTGCGATCTCCTGCTCCCAAAGCAGGCGCGTTAGCCAAGCTACGCCACGCCCCGTGAAACTAACCGCGTTAAACACCGGAGCGTTTAACACAGTCAATGCCCTAGTTTACCTGTTTTCCCGCTAAATGCCCAACAGAACGGCGGATGCGGGCGCGGGTTTCGCCGTAAACGATTACCGAGGGTGCGGAAAGGATTTGTGGAGGGGATGACGAGCTGGAGCATGCGGATTCCGAGCGCGCGAGGAAACAAATCCGCATGCGGAAGGGATTCCCGGAGACTAGTTCTCGAGGGGATGACGGGCTGGAGGGCGAAAATCCCGAGCGTGCGAGGGAATGTATTTTCGCCCGGAAGCGATTCCCGTCATCCCCGGAACGCAAAAGGCCCCGGCGCTTGCGCCGGAGCCTTTGAAGTGGAGGGGATGACGGGAATCGAACCCGCGTAATCAGTTTGGAAGACTGAGGCTTTACCATTAAGCTACATCCCCGCATGGAACCCGTCTATGATATCGGGGTTCTTTCCAGACTGTCAAATGGTGTGCAGCCTCAGGGATGTTGCGCCAGGGTTACACCTGGCAGCCGGGGCACCAGTAGAGCTTGCGTCCGGCGATTTCTTCCATGCGGATGGTGGTGCCGCATCGCGGGCACGCCTCACCCTGGTGCTTGTACACGTAGTTCGCGTGCTCGGGCCAGGCCTCAGTTTCGGGAATACCGGGGCGGTCCTCGGGCTCGGTGGTGATGATGCGACCCACGCGCACGCCAATGACGAGCAGGTGCTTGTTGTCTTCCCAGAGGCGCTTGAGCTCGTCGTCGCTCAGGCTCTTGCCGGGGCGCAGTGGGTCAATTTCCTGGCGGTAGAGCGACTCGGCGCGGAAGATATTGCCCACGCCCGAAATGGCGGCCTGGTCCATGAGGATCACGCCGATGGGGCGTCCGCTCTTGCGGGCCGCGCGGTAGAAGCGTTCGGGGTCGGCGTCGGAGTTGAGCGGGTCCGGGCCCAACTTGGAGCGGACGGTGCGCACCTCCTCCGGGGTGAGCACGCGGCAAATGGTGGGCCCAACCAGGTCGGCCCAGCCGTGCTCCGAAACGATGCGGCAACGCACGGTGCTCTTCGGTTCGGGAGGACCGGCGTAGGGCTGCTCCTCCCCCGCCGCGTATTCCTTCTCACCAATCTTGCGGGGCGCGCCGATGCTCGAAGCACCCGTGAACGTCTCGTCGCCCCCGAAGGTCCAGTTGCCGTAAATGCCCAGGTGCACGTTCAGGGTCAGCTCGTTATCGAAGGTGACGAACAGGTGCTTGCCGTGCGCGTAGGCGCCGGCAATAACGTGCCCGTCCAGCAGGGCCGCCCCATCGGCGAAGCGTCCCTGCGGGGAGCTGACGCGCACGCGCTCGCCGGTGAAGACGTCACTCATCTGGCGGGCGATACGGTGAATGGAGTGGCCTTCGGGCACGGGTCCCCCTCGAAAACTCGTCGGCTAGAAATAGCGCGGGTATAAACAGTACGGATTATCTGGAGTGCAGAAACGACTGAGGCGCATAGCCTGCACTATGCGCCTCAGATTTTAGAGCCTAGGCAGCGTCAATCTGCTTGCCGGCAATGTCGCCGGTCTGCTCGTACTCGGCCAGCTGAGCGATGCGGCGTGCGTGGCGCTCCTCGTTGGTCCAGGGGGTAGCCAGGAAGACCTTGATAATCTCCAGGGCCTCTTCCTTGCTGTGCTGGCGGCCGCCCACGGCTACCACCTGCGCGTTGTTGTGCTCGCGGGCCAGAGCCGCGGTGTCGTGGTTCCAGGCCAGAGCCGCGCGGATGCCCTCCACCTTGTTGGCGGCCATCTGCTCGCCGTTACCGCTGCCGCCCAGTACGATGCCGAGGGAGTCCAGGCCGGCCTCACGGTCGCGCTTCACGCCCAGGGCGGCGTTGATGCAGAACGAGGGGTAGTCGTCCAGCGGGTCGTAGTCGGCGGGGCCGTGGTCAATCATCTCGTAGCCCTCGGCGGTGAGGGACTCAATCAGGTAGTGGCTCAGTTCGAGGCCTGCGTGGTCGGTTGCGATGTGTACGCGCATGGTGCTCTCCTGGTGTGGTGTTGCGTGCTGCTCGGGGCGGCAATGGCCGGGCCGAGGCACGCCTCGCATCCTCAATTGGGATGTTTTCCCCCGATTCGGTTCGGGGTTTCTCTTAGTCTGTACCTACTAACTGTAGCGAATTCGCGCGGGTTCGGGTAATGGGGAGCCCCGCCCACCCCGCCCGCATGCGGTAAACTGTGGGATATGGCACTTTGCGGTGTCCCGATGCGTAGCGCCCGCGAGAAAACACCACCCGCAGCGCCCAGACGCAACCCCGGCAAGCCCCGACAGCATTGAGCGAGTCCAACGGCGCGGCGGATGCGCACGCCCGGGCACCGCGTCGGCGTGTCAGGACGGCACGCCGCGCCACCGTCCGCCGTGTCACTTCTATGGAGAGGGAATCCAATGCCCGGCCTAAACCTAACCCGCGATGAGGCGATTGAGCGCGCATCCATTATCAAGCGCGTTCACTCTTACCATATCTTCCTCGACCTGCGCACCGATCAGGATGTCTTCACCTCGAACGTTGAAATCCGCTTCGACGCTCAGGAAGGTGCCTCGACCTTTATCGACGCCATCACCTCCTCGGTCAAGTCCATTAACCTCAATGGCGAAGAGCTCAGCACCGACCTGGCTGACGGCGAGCGCATCCAGCTGCCGAACCTGGCCGCCGAGAACGTTCTGAAGATCGAAGCCGAGATGTTCTACACCAACACCGGTGAGGGTCTGCACCGCTTCGTGGACCCCGCCGACGGCGAGATTTACCTGTACTCCCAGTTTGAGGTGCCGGACTCCCGCCGCGTGTTCCCCGTCTTCGAGCAGCCCGATCTGAAGGCCACCTTCGAGTTTGAGGTGCGCGTGCCCTCGCACTGGGTGGTTGTGTCGAACCAGCCCGAGGTGAAGGTTGAGCCGAAGGACTGCGGTTGCGGCCGCGCCAACACCTGGTACTTCAAGCCGACCCCGCGCATGTCTTCGTACATCACCGCAATCGTGGCCGGCCCCTACGAGAAGATCACCAGCGAGCTGACTAACTCCGAGGGTCGCGTGATTCCGCTGGGTGTGTACGCCCGTAAGTCCCTCATGCCCTTCGTTGATGCCGAGGACATGTTTGAGCTGACCCGCCAGGGCTTCGAGTTCTACGAGGAGCAGTTCAAGACCCCCTACCCCTTCGAGAAGTACGACCAGCTGTTCGTGCCCGAATTCAACGCCGGCGCGATGGAGAACGCTGGCTGCGTGACCTACCTGGAGACCTACGTCTTCCGTTCCAAGGTTGCGGAGGCTCTGCGTGAGCGCCGCGCCATCACCGTTCTGCACGAGCTGGCTCATATGTGGTTCGGCGACCTGGTCACCATGAAGTGGTGGAACGACCTGTGGCTGAACGAGTCCTTCGCGGAGTTCATGTCTACCCTGGCCGCCGCGGAGAACACCCGCTACGCCAAGGAGGCGTGGGCTACCTTCTCCGCTTCGGAGAAGACCTGGGCCTACCGCCAGGATCAGCTGTCCTCGACCCACCCGATTGTGGCCGAGATTCGCGACCTCGCCGACGTTCAGGTGAACTTCGACGGCATCACCTACGCGAAGGGCGCTTCGGTGCTGCGTCAGATGGTGGCGTGGGTTGGCCAGGAGAACTTTATGGCCGCCCTGAAGGTGTACTTCGATAAGCACAGCTGGGGCAACACCGTTCTGGACGACCTGCTGGTGGAGCTGGAGCGCACCTCCGGCCGCGACGTGCGTGCGTGGAGCGCCAAGTGGCTTGAGACCGCCGGCGTGAACACCCTGGCCGTTGAGGTTGAGAACGACGAGGCGGGCAACATTTCTTCGCTGGGCATCCGCCAGTCCTACGCCGAGGGCTTCGAGACCCTGCGCCCGCACCGCGCTGTGATTGGTTTCTACAACCTGGTGGACGGCAAGCTGACCCGCACCGACCGCATCGAGCTGGACATTGACGGCGAGCTGACCGTGGTCGAGGAGGCTGTCGGCAAGAAGCGCCCCGACCTGCTGCTGCTGAACGATGAGGACCTGGCCTACGCCAAGATTCGCCTGGACGGGCGCTCCATCGAGACCGCTATCAAGCACCTGGGCGACATCGATTCCTCCGTGGCTCGCGGCGTGGTCTGGGGTTCGCTCTGGGACACCGTGCGTGACGCTCAGATGCCGGCCCGCAAGTACGTTGACCTGGTGCTGAACAACATCGGCAAGGAGACCAACTCCACCGCTCTGCGCACCCAGATTAACAACCTGTCCGCTACCCTGCACTCCTTCGTGGCCCCCGAGGCTCGCGAGGAGACCCGCCACCGTGCCGCTGACCGTCTCTGGGAGCTGGCCAAGGCCGCTGAGCCCGACTCGGATGCTCAGCTGCAGCTGCTGCAGGCGTTCATCAACCAGACCCGCACCGAGGAGCAGTACGACAACGTGCAGCGCCTCTTCGAGGGCGAACTGACCCTTGAGGGCCTGGACATTGACGCCGACCTGCGCTGGAACCTGGTGTGCCGACTGGCAACCGGTGGCCGTTTCTCCGCCGAGCAGATTGCCGAGGAGCTGGAGAACGACAACACCGCGAACGGCCAGCAGTACGCAGCCCAGGCGTACGCATCGATTCCGACCGCCGAGGCTAAGGCCGAGTACTGGAACAAGATCATGGTGACCGGCGAGCTGTCGAACATGATTCAGCGTTACGCTATTTCCGGTTTCAAGTCCGGCAAGCCTGAGCTGATTGCCCAGTACGATGAGCCGTACTTCGAGCAGATCGAGGGCATTTGGCGTTCGCGTTCGCACGAGATTTCGATGCAGATCATTGGTGGCATGTACCCGAGCGTGCCGACCGCTGAGCTGCTGGAGCGTACCGAGGCGTACCTGGCTTCTCTGCCCGAGGATGCTGCGGCTCTGTACCGTCAGATTGCGGAGGCGCGCGACGGCGTGGCTCGTGCACTGAAGGTTCAGGCCGCCGATATCTAGTGGCGTTGCTTTAGGCATCGACCCGTTGGCGCGGCGGTGCGCGTGAGCGGCTCCCCGAGTCGCTCGGTGCACGCCGCACCCGAGACACCCCCTCTCCCCCAGGCATCCGCACGATGCCGGGGCGGAGGGGGTGTTTCCGTGCCCGAGAGAGCGTCGGCTCCCGGCACCGAGCCGGGAAACGGGGCGGGGCCGATTGGATTCGGATCGGGAAGGAGCCGAAACCGGGGCACACAAATTATCGGCACTCGGGTGCATATTTTTCAGTGTTTTTGCTTAAACCCCTCGGAAAAGCTCTCCACTTGGGGTTGAACCTACCGTACACTGTAGGTATGTCTTCTACCCGGCCCCATTTCAAACGCGTCACCACGGTAGGCGCCGTCCTCGGCGTCTTCGCATTAGGTTCCCTCGGCCTCTACGCCGTCGAGGGCTCCAGCGCCCCCGACGCATCCGCGGCCACCGCCCACGCGCTCAACCCGGAATCCCCGGTCGTCGCCTCGACGGACCCGGTGGCAAGCCCCACCGAGAGCCCCTCGGCGGAACCCACCCCCGAAACCGTGGCGCAGCAGATGGACCGGGTCGCGCAGGAGGCCTTCGGGGCGGAGGGTGCGCACCCGGTGGGCGAGGCGCAGAAGCCCTTTACCGCCTCCCAGGATGCCGCCGACGTCACGGTGCAGCAGTACCAGGGCGGCGTGGTCATGCATACCGCAGCCCATGGCGCGGTGGCCATGCACTCCGGCGTCTACGCGCACTGGTGGAAGCAGCGCGAGTACAGCGATTTTGCCGGCCTCGAGGGGCTGCCGACCGGCTGGCGCTCCGAGAGCGGAATCATCTACACGACCTTCGAGAAGGCCGAACTCTACTGGGACACCGCGATGAACGTGCCCCGAAGCACCACGGCCCTGGGCGCGCAGGACGCCCTCGTCATCGGTGATTCGCAGGTTCTGCCGACCTCGTGGGTTGGCCTGGGCCTTTCCGAGGCGGGCTTCACCTCCCACATGTTCCGGTGCGGCGGCGTTGGCTTCGTGGCCTCCCGCCCCGGCGCCTGCCCCTCCTACTACCAGGGCGTAATGGAGAGCGTCTGGGCCCTGCCCGGCGGCGCCCCCGGCGTGATTTACCTGGATGCGTCCGGCAACGACATGTACGTCGACGAGGATGAGGCGAAGGCTACGGAGCAGACGCAGGACCGCCAGACACGGGTCATCCAGCAGCTGCGACGCATGTACCCCTCCTCGAAGATTGTGCTCGGCGGCGTGGTGTCGATGAGCGAATCCGCCGCGCCCGATCCGCAGAAGGCCCACAAGCGTCACACGGCCAACGAGGCGGCGAAGGTCGTGGCTCAGCAAACCGGCGTGCTCTTCATGGACACCTCGGACTGGCTGACCCTGTACCTGGCCGAGGGCGATATGGCCGACGGCCTGCACCTGAAGGACGAAACCCAGTACAAGATGGCGGCCCCCTTCGCCGCGCGGATGCGCGAGCTGCTGGCCTCCTAACCCCGCATCTTCTTTTGCATGGCGTGAGGCGCCGGAAAGAACCTATCTTTCCGGCGCCTCACGCTACGATCAATTATTGGGAGGGTTCATGCAGGGCTCGTCAGGAGCCGCCCTCCGATGCGTCCGGGTTATGGCCGAGACCTATAAACCGAGGAGGTCTACGCAGCCAGGCGCTGGTCCTTCTGTGCCTCGGCGCGTTCGTGGGCGCGCACGCCGTCGGCCAGGCGGCGCTGCTGGCGCTCGCGGGCGGCCTGCTTCTCACGCTGTTCGGCGGCCCAGGCGACGGGGTCGATGCCCACGGGCTCGTAATGCCACTCGCCCACGTAGTCGCGAATCGGGGCCACCCAGGTCACGGGGATGCCTCGGCGCAGGTACACCTCGTGCTCGTTATCTTCAAAGGCGTGGATGATGCGGTGGCCGTCTGCCTCCAGGGAATCCAGGATGGAACTCTTCCAGGCGGCGGTGTCGGACTGGTCGCGGCCGGGCTTGGCAATCACGTACTTGGGGTTGATGCCGGCGCGGGCGATGAACTCGTTCAGTTCCTTCATGTAGGTGTCGTCGCGGCCGGTAATCACGGCAATCTGAGCGCCGGTCTGTTCAGCCATATCGCGTACGCTATCGGCCACCTCAACGTTCACGGTGGCGTGGCGGATGGCCTTGAAAAAGCGGCGGTAGCTGGTGAAGAAACCGCTCAGATACTTGTCCATCTGGTCTCGGTTGCTGGCAAGAGTGCCGTCGATATCGACTGCAATCAGGTCCATGAGGGGTCTCACTTTCAACCCGCGCGGGAGGATGCGCTCGGTGACGGCGCGGCGGAAGATTCCCGTGCGGTGTGGCTGGTTTATCGGTGCGTTTGCCACACCCCGGTGCGGGTGTAGCCTTTCTAGATTACCTCTTTCCGTAAAGTTTTGTCTCGTCAGCGATCATATATTAAGCCGTGCTGATCGCTTTTTGGACGCATCTCACCCCCTTGCAGACCGGGGTCCGCGAGGGAGGTGAAGGACAGAAGCGGGCGAGACGGGCCCGAATACGACGATTATGCGCCCTAGAGCGAGGAACTAGAGCAGGGAACCGGAGCCGCGGCGCACCAGCACCATACCGGCCGGCGCCACGATGCGCAGCCACTCGTCCGAGCCCACGCGGGCGGCGAAGACGGGAAGCTCACCGGTAAAGCCCTCGGGGATGAAACCGTACACGCGCAGGGCAAAGGCGGCACCGGTAGGAACCTGCACGCCGTCAAAGGCAGGCAGGTACTCCAGCACCATGGGCGAGGACCAGATGCGAGAGCGTACCGTCGTCAGAACCGCAGCCCCCGGGTTCTCGGGCAGGGCGCGGTCCACGGCCTCCAGACCCTCGGCGGTGGCTCGGGCAAACTCCTCGACCGGCACGGTGCCCACCTCGGACCAGCCGCGCACGGGGGCTGCCTTACCGGTCCAGCCGGCGTTGACGGTCACCGGGGGCATGTAGAGCACGAGCTCGGGGTTCTGCTGCCCCTCGGCGCTCTGCTGCTCGGCTCCCTGCTGTTCGGCCTGCTTCTGCAGCCGAGCCAGACGTTCCTGCAGGGCCTGGGCCCGGACCGTCATATCCAGGGCGGATTCGGCGGCGAGGTGCAGGGCGCGCATCCCCATGATGACGGGCGCGGTCGAGGAAGCGTCCTCGGGCTCCAGGGAGCAGGCGAAGACGGCCAGCACGCGGCCGCGGGCGGTCAGGCGAATTGCCGCATCCGGGTTTACGGCCAGAGCGCGGGAGATGTAGGTGGCCAGGTCCTTCACCACGGCGGCGCCGTGCGCGCCTCCGGGCAGGATCAGGTAGGGTTCCTCCACGCCTTCGTGGGGGTTGTACTTGAGCTCGATGGGGGCGCGGGTGCCGTCTTCGGCGGCGGGTGAGGGATTCTTCTCGGACGGGGTGCTCATCGTAGCTCCTTGGGTTATTCTCTATCTCTTCGCTCCGAGGCGGTCGGTTGCAGGCCGCGCGTCTCAGAGTGTGCCTTCCCACTCTACGCCACCTTCGGCCCCTCTGAAAACGTGGGAAAATGAAAGCATGACTAAGCCCACTGTGACTCAGAACCTCATGCGGATGCTGGACCTCTCCCCCGTCGAGGCGGCACCCGCCTCCTTCGGCAGCGATGAGGTACTCAGCGGCGTGACGCTCACCCGCGAGCAGCCTCGTACCTTTGGCGGCCAGGTGCTCGCCCAGTCGATTATTGCCGCCGACCGTACGGTTGAGGGGAAGGCCCTGCACTCCATCCACGCGTACTTCCTGCGCCCCGGCGATATTGAGCGAAAGCTGTTCTTCGCCACGCAGCGCCTGAACGATAGCCGCTCCTTCTCGACCCGCCGCGTGCAGGTGTTCCAGGACGAGGCGCCCATGTTCTCGGCGATTATGTCTTTCCAGGCTGAGAGCCGCGGCCCCGAGCACACCGCGGTGACCATGCCGGAGGTCCCGGACCCCGAGTCCCTGCCGAAGGTCAGCGACTACCTGGGTGAGCTGCCGCATCCGATTGCGCAGGCGGTGGCGTGGGAGCGTCCGATTGATATGCGCCACGTGGATGCGCCGCTGTACACTCAGCCGGATTCCTCCTCGACGGAGCCGCGTGCCTGCGTGTGGTTCAAGACCTTTGACCGTCTGGTGCACGCTGATGGTTCCGAGGCTTCGGATGCGGAGCACCGCGCCGCGATCGCTTACGCTTCGGACTACCTGCCGCTGGAGCCGGCCCTGCGCCGTCACGGTAAGTTCTGGTTGGAGCCGGGTCTGAAGAGCGCCTCGCTGGATCACGCGATATGGTTCCACCGCCCGGCGCGCGCCGACGAGTGGCTGCTGTACGTGCTGGATTCCCCGAGCGCGCAGGGTGGCAGGATGCTCTCGCAGGGTTCGATTTTCAATCGTTCCGGTGAGCTGGTGGCGACCGTGGCCCAGGAAATGATGTTCCGCCTGCCGGAGTACCGCTAAAGCAGTGCCGCTAAAGCCGGAACGCCAATAGAGCTCGAGCGCCGTTAGTGTTCCGGCGCAAAGCGTCAAAGCATACAGAAAGACCGTGTGAGGTGGTTGTCTCACACGGTCTTTCTTATGTTCTAGTCTACGTTCTAGACGGGGCGAAGAAGCTCTTATTTGGCTTCGACATCAATCACGCCGTCCGGGGAAATGTGCACGGTGCGCTTGGTGCGGCGGGAAACGAAGAAGTCACCCACAAACACCAGGCCAATCAGCAGCAGCACCAGGGCAATTCCCCAGACCGCCACCGCGCCGAAGAGCACGGGGAACAGCACCACGAGCAAGCCCAGAATAAGGGTACCAATAGCAGAGAGCTGCAGGTGGCGTCCGGCGGCGTAGCTCAGGTATTTCATGGCCTGGGCAGTCATCAGACGAATCAGCGCCCACATAATCATCCACGCACCCACAATGGTCGGGATGAAGGTTGCCTGTTCACCCACCGAGGCAGTCAGCAGAATCAGGCCAGCCACCACGGTCAAGATGCCGTCAACCAGGTCCCAGCCGGTACGTGCCTGCTTTGGCGTGCCGAAGTAACGCACCAGTTCAAACCCGCCCCCAAGCCACACCGAAATGGAGAACACATAACCCAGAACTACCAGCGGAATAGCGGGATTGGCGAACATGTAGATTGCCGCTGCAATCAGCAACAGACCGGTAACCAAGGACATCCAGTTATATTTTGAAAGCATAATGCTCTTCTCTTCGTAATCACATGTGTCAGTTGCACTTACGTGCATACCCATTATAAACCGTGAATGTGAAATCCGCCACGATATATCGGTCGCCACTGAGCGAACTATTTCTACCGACGAATAACCCACCACGTAGCGGAACAACACGTGAGATAGCAGGACTATACCCCTTCCCCAGCAGACACAGCGAAGCCCCGCCTCCCCGTGCTTCAACAGCTCGGAGGCGGGGCTCGCTACCGGTTCAAACCCTATCGGGTCAGCTTGCGGTGCACCACGCGGTGCGGCTTGGCGGCCTCGGGGCCGAGGCGCTCAATCTTGTTCTTCTCGTAGGACTCGAAGTTACCCTCGAACCAGTACCACTGATCCGGGTTCTCGTCGGTGCCCTCCCAGGCCAGGATGTGGGTTGCCACGCGGTCCAGGAACCAACGGTCGTGAGAGACGACCACTGCACAGCCGGGGAATTCCAGCAGCGCGTTTTCCAGGGATGCGAGGGTCTCAACGTCCAGGTCGTTAGTGGGCTCGTCGAGCAGCAGCAGGTTACCGCCCTGCTTGAGGGTCAGCGCCAGGTTCAGGCGGTTACGCTCACCACCGGAGAGCACGCCGGCCTTCTTCTGCTGGTCCGGGCCCTTGAAGCCGAACGCGGAGACGTACGCGCGCGAGGGCATCTCAACGTTGCCGACCTGGATGTAGTCCAGACCGTCGGAGACGACCTCCCAGAGGGTCTTCTCCGGGTCGATGTTGGCACGGTTCTGGTCGACGTACGAAATCTTCACGGTCTCGCCGACCTTCAGGGTGCCGCCATCGAGGGGCTCCAGGCCCACGATGGTCTTGAACAGGGTGGACTTACCCACGCCGTTAGGACCAATCACACCCACGATGCCGTTACGGGGCAGGGAGAAGGACAGGCCGTTAATCAGGGAGCGACCGTCGAAGCCCTTCTGCAGGTTCTCAGCCTCGATGACCACGTTACCCAGGCGGGGTCCCGGCGGAATCTGGATCTCTTCGAAGTCAAGCTTGCGGGTCTTCTCGGCCTCCGCAGCCATCTCCTCGTAGCGGGCCAGACGGGCCTTCGACTTGGCCTGGCGGCCCTTCGAGTTCGAGCGGACCCAGTCCAGTTCCTCGCTCAGGCGCTTGGCGAGCTTGGCGTCCTTCTTGCCCTGAACCTCAAGGCGGGAGCGCTTCTTCTCCAGGTAGGTGGAGTAGTTACCCTCGTAGGGGTAGAGGTTACCGCGGTCAACCTCGGCAATCCACTCGGCCACGTGGTCGAGGAAGTAACGGTCGTGGGTCACGGCGATGACGGCACCCTCGTAGGACTGCAGATGCTGCTCCAGCCAGAGCACGGACTCTGCGTCCAGGTGGTTGGTGGGCTCGTCGAGCAGCAACAGGTCGGGCTTCTGCAGCAGCAGCTTGCACAGTGCCACGCGGCGGCGCTCACCACCGGAGAGGTGGGTGACGGGCGTGTCGGCGGGCGGGCAGCGCAGCGCCTCCATAGCCTGCTCCAGCTGGGAGTCCAGGTCCCACGCGTTGGCGGCGTCGATAGCCTCCTGCAACTGACCCATTTCCTCCATGAGGGCGTCGAAGTCGGCGTCGGGCTCGGCCATGAGGGCGGAAATTTCGTTGAAGCGGTCGAGCTTGGCCTTAATCTCGCCCACGCCCTCCTCAACGTTGCCCAGAACGGTCTTCTCTTCGTTCAGCGGCGGCTCCTGCAGCAGGATACCCACGGTGTAGCCGGGGGTCAGGCGTGCCTCGCCGTTGGAGGGCTGGTCGAGGCCAGCCATAATCTTGAGGATGGTCGACTTACCCGCGCCGTTCGGGCCAACCATACCGATCTTGGCGCCGGGGAAGAACGACATCGTCACGTCGTTAAGGATGACCTTGTCGCCCACGGTCTTGCGGGCCTTGATCATCTGATAAATAAATTCAGCCATAGTTACCTATTTTAGCGTGGATTCGCCGGGCGTTACGAGAGATTTGGCGAAGGGCACTAGACTCGAAAGTATGAGTACCCGACAGCATCACCCCGAGAGCATCGACCGCTCCCCCGCTCGCACCCCGGAGGGGGTCACGGATTCCGTCCCCGGGGAGCCCGAAACCTTCGGAGCCCCCGGAGCAGGCGGAGCAGGTGGAGAGCTCACCGCCGAGTCCCTTCAGCCGGTTCTGCACCGCCTCGCGCTCGCCATGCCGTTGGCAACCTCCGACCAGCCGTTCGGGCCCGAACACACGGTGTACCGTATCGGCGGCAAGATGTTCGCCATGTACACGGAGGGCATCGGCTACCCCATTGCGAACCTCAAGACCGACCCCGAGGAATCCGAGGTGCTGCGGCGCATCTACCCCTCCATCATTCCGGCCTGGCATATGAACAAGCGACACTGGATTTCGGTGGGTGCCGGTGAGGGTGTCACCGAGCGGGTTCTGGAGGAGCTGGTGGAGGATGCCTACCTGCGCGTCATGTACTCACTGCCCAAGTCGAAGCGCCCCATCGAATTTCGCGAGCGCCCCGTACCCGAGAAACACTGAGGGCCGCCGGATGCGCGTGCTGGGCAACCGGGCGCGCGGGCGGGGTAAAGCGGAGGGTTTAAAAAGCGGAACGGGTGGGCATCCAATCCGGACCATTGGATGCTCACCCGTAAGCATAGGTACTTTTACCCGCGCGACGGAGGGTCATCAACCACGATGAACGCTCGAACCACCAAGCTCCCATCCCATAAAGTGCGGGGTGCTTATACCATGCACCACTGATTAACACTGGGATGAATGAAGTTCTCAGACCGGGCATCCCATGCAGAGGATGCACCCGCGTGATGGCGTCATCTATCCCCGAGATGAAACTCAGCCGAATCATGCAGTTCGACCGAGTGGGGATTACATGCTTCGCCCGCACTACCGGCACGGGAGAAGTCTGCTCTCGGGATAATCATAGCCTTTTTGCATTAAAGTGTCATATTTTGATTGAGGATTCACGGAATCTTTCATTGAACGTAGATCAACTCGGTTGACTTTCTCGCGTCATACGTTGATTATTCCCTCAATCAAGCCTTGACCTGGGCTTTTACCGCGATAAGCGCCTCCGTACTCCGGGTGCCGACGGCCCGTAAAAACCCGCCGCTCGGGTGCACTTCGTGCAACCGGGCTAGGATGCGGCGCCCGCCTCGGGAGCCGAAGCCTCGGACGATGCGGGCTCCGAGGAGGCAGCCTCGGCGGCGTCCTTCTGCTGCTTCGTCTTCTTCTGAGCCGCCTTCGCGGGGTTCGCAAAATGCACCCCGCGCTCGGCCAGGAAGCGGCGGTCCTTCTTATCCCACTGCTCCACCGGGTACGCCTCCAGCAGGTCCGGGCGGCGCTCCAGGGTGCGCTCAATTTGGCGGTCACGACGCCAACGCGCAATCGCGCCGTGATTACCCGAGAGCAGCACCTCCGGCACCTCGCGGTCGCGCCACACGGCGGGCTTCGTGTACACAGGGTACTCCAGCAGACCGCCCGTGTGCGACTCCTCCTCGAGGGAGGCGGGGTTGCCCATCGCGCCGGGGATCAGTCGAGTAATGGCCTCAATCATCGCCATGACCGCGACCTCACCGCCGTAGAGCACGTAGTCGCCCAGGGACACGGGCATCACGCGGAAACCCTCCTGCGCCCAGTCCAGCACACGCTCGTCGATGCCCTCGTAGCGCGCCGGGGCGAAGACAATATGCTTCTCCTCCGCCAGCTCGTACGCCATCGCCTGGTCGAAGACGGCACCCGCCGGGGACGGGACAATCAGCAACGGGCGGGTATCTGCGGCAGGGTCGGCACCCTCAGCAGAGTCTTCGGTGGCAGTCTGCAGCGGGGAGGCGGTCAGCACCTCGTCCAGGGCCAGGCCCCACGGCTCGGGCTTCATGACCATGCCTGCGCCACCTCCGTACGGGGTGTCGTCCACCGTGCGGTGACGGTCAAAGGTGTAATCTCGCAGGTCGTGCAGGTGCAGGTCCACCAGGCCCTTCTCGCGCGCCTTACCCAGCAGGGATAGCTTCAGCGGCTCCAGGTACTCGGGAAAAATCGTGACCACGTCGTAGCGCACGGACTACTCCCCCGCCCGTTCAGCGGCCTGTTCGGCCTCCTCAACCAGGTCGATCAGGCCGGCCGGAGGGGTCAACAGCACGAAGCCGGGCTCCTCCTCGGTGGAGGGAACCACCTCAGGCACAATCTCCTCGACGAAGGGAATCATGATCTCCTCGCCCGCGCCGGAGGCCAGGCGCGGCGAACGAGCCAGCTTAATGAGCAGCAGGTCCTGGACCGGCATGGTCTGCAGCCCGGTCACCTTGCCCAGCGGCTCGCCCACGGCCGGGTTATCCACAGGGCTCTCGCCCTCGGGTACGTCCGCCAGCAGGTACACGGGCAGGTTCACGAGCTCCTGCTCGTAGAAGCCCTCTTCCTCGCCGTCGTCCTCGGGAACCTCGTAGACCAGGCGGGTGCCGCGCAGCTCCTCAGCCTGATTACGGGTGGTCACCTCGTCAAAGCGGACCACCAGAATCTTCTTGTTCCAGCGGGCACCGGCGACCGTCAGCTCACCGGTGGGGGCCACCGAAGCGGCGGCAGAGCCGGGCTTGAAATTCTCGATACCGAGCACCTCACCGCGGGCAAAACGCTCCTGCGGGGCATCGGTGAAAAGCTGAACCGTCACCTCGCCGCGAATACCGTGCGGCTTACCGATACGAGCCACCACAACCTGCATAATTTTCCTCCGCTGGGTACAAGTCGAACCTACGCCGCGCGTCTGCACGGCTCCCACTATTCTACCGGGCACCCCGGGCAGGCGCATTCTGCCGCCAGCCCCACCCACAGGCCCCCGGGCACGCGAACGCCCCCGCCTCCGGAAATCCGGAAGCGGGGGCGCTTCAAACGTTACGAGCTAGCGTCGCTTCTTGTCGGTGTCGATAATGTCGATACGCATCGGCTCGCCATCAGAAATAGCGTCCATCACCAGACGGATGCTCTTGGCGGTGCGACCGGACCGGCCAATGACTCGGCCCAGGTCATCCGGATGCACGCGAACCTCAAGGGTCTCGCGGTGACGCTGAGTGCGCAGGCGCACCTTCACGTCCTCCGGACGATCGACAATCCCTCGAACCAGGTGTTCGAGTGCGTCAGCCAACATGATTACTCAGCTGCTTCCTCAGCCTCAGCCTCGGGAGCTGCTTCCTCAGCAGCCTCTTCAGCCTTCTCAGCCTTGGGGGTGATAGCCTCGGGCAGGATCACGGAACCCTTCTCGGGAACAACGAACTCAGCCTTAGCCTCGACGGGCAGAACCTTGGACTCTGCCTTCTCGCCCTTGAATGCAGCCCAGTCGCCCGAGAGCTTCAGCAGAGCCAGAACCTGCTCGGTCGGCTGTGCGCCGACGGAGAGCCAGTACTGAACACGCTCAGAGTTGATCTCGATACGCGAGGGGTGCTCGGTCGGGTGGTAAATACCAATCTCCTCGATGGTCTTACCGTCGCGCTTGACGCGCGAATCAGCGACCACAACGCGGTAACGAGGATCGCGGATCTTACCCATACGCTTGAGACGAATCTTAACAGCCACTTTAGTGGTTACTCCTGTTTCATAATTTGGTGCGAGGCACGCGGTTCAGCACCCGTGGGGCGGGCCATTCACGGCGCCTCTATGGACACAACGGCGCGCGAAGAGAGGGGTCGCGCGTCGCCGGGTACTCAGTTAGGGTATCAGAGCCCGAGATTTTAAGCTAGCGGCCGTGCACATTTAATTGCGGTTAATCGCCGCGGGCCCCTCCATTGCCCGCAAAAGGCTGACGGAGGGGCCCGCAAGCCCCGCTAGTCGAGGTTGCTCATCTCCAGGGTCTCCCCCGTCTCCAGGGCGCGGTAGCACTCGCGCAGGCGGTGCACCATCGAGGGGCGCACGTAGCCCTCCAGGTTCTCGGGGGCCACCCACTCGTAGGTCACCAGCTCGGCGTCCTGCAGGGTAATCTTCGTATCCGCCGCAATCACGCCGCCGTCATACATGTAGTAGGTGGAGTCACCCCACACGCCCAGGGCCAGGCCGTGGAAAATCAGCAGCACGCGGCCCAGCTTCAGGTCCAGGCCCAGCTCCTCCACGATTTCGCGCTCGCATCCGGGCTTGGGGGCCTCGCCAGCCTCCACGGTGCCGCCGGGCAGAATCCAGCCGTCCTTATAGTTCGGCTTGACCAGCAGCATCTCGCCACGCTCGTTGCGGATCAGAGCACCAGCCGCCAGACGGCGCGTGGGCAGGGTCGTGATAAAAGCCTTCAGCTCTTCATCGCTCAGGTAGGTATCCCTCATCGTAGTTCTCCTTAACGTTCTTTCGGCGCGCGCACGCGACGCACCATGTTCCGGACTCGCTCGCGCAGGCTCGGGTTCGGGCTCGATTCTTCCGCGGTACGGTAGTTGCCCTCGCGCAGCTCGTCAATCAGAGTGCGCTTGGCGGGGTGGTGTTCCCGCCCGCTCTCACCAGGATGCACGACCTCCGCGGGGGTCGCGGCGGGGCGACCCTCGTGGCCGTGCTTCTCCAGCTGGGTACGTTCGAAGGAACGCACGACGGCCGGAATCAGCGCGGATTCAACCGTGGCGTTCAGGGCAAAGATTGCGGCGGCTACCGAGAACTTGCGGCTCGCCCTACCCTGAGCGCGGCGGCGGCGCGCCACGGCCGCCAGGGTCATGGCGATGGCGCTCTGAGCGGTAACGTCCGCACCCAGGGCAAGCCCCACGCGGCGGGTCTTCGCGCGAATCTGCTCCGGGGTCAGACGCTTGCGGCGCGAACGCGGAGCGGGGCCCCGGGCGGAAGAGTCCTGCGGCGCAGGGGGCTGGGGCGCCGGGTCTTGGGGGGTGCTCGGCGCAGGCTCATCGCTCGCCGCGACATCATTCGCGAGCGCGGCGGAACCCTCGGAAGCCCGCTGGATTACCGATGCTTCGTGCGGCTCCTCGTGCGACACGGGGTCGGCCTCGCGCAGGGTGCTGTCGAGGGACAAGCGTCCTTCTTCAGCCTCCACGAAAGAGTCCGGGGCCGATCCCTCCGGCGAACCCATATGGGTGTACTCGTAGGGAATGTGCCCGTTATTGATGGCGTCCATCCACTCGGCGAGGGTCACTCGGCGACCGGTCGCCACCAGCTGATAGCTACGCTCCAGAGGCGAGGTGTAGCCATCCGGGTAGGGTTCAATCTCCTCGTCATCCTCGAAGGAATCATCCTCCGCGGCAGTGTCCTCAGAGACAGGGCTCCCAGAGATAGGGTTCTCGGAGAAGGTAGCCTCGGCAACGGAGTCTTCCAGCGGGAAGGTAACGTCCACAGCTTCAGATGCCTGCGCCTCATCAGTAGCTTCAGCCGCATCAGCTGATTCAGCAGAACCGGCGGGCTGTGCGAGCTCCTCATCCTCGGAGCCGAAGATACGGGCCGTGCTAATCGAGGCCACGTCAAAGCCGGCGGTCGGCACCAGCGCCAGCTCGGTGGGCACGTCCAGAAGCTGCAGGACCGATTCCAGAGCCAGGGTGTTGCTCGTATCGCGAAGGTACGCGTTCAGGCGGCGGCCGGTCGTAGACTCAGCCTCAACACCGAACATCGCCATCACATTGGCGATGCTCTGCGCAAGCTCTTCCTCATCGGAACCAAAAATTTTCGAGCCGGCAAGCTCCGGAGCCGTTCCGGGAAGACCCGCGAGCAAATCCTCCAGCAGGCCGTCGTAACGGGCCAGCTCCTCCACGCTGAAGGCGCGGTTCAGGCGCTTGGGCACGCGCTGCCAGCGGAACTCCTCCACGATGCTCTCGCGAGGCTCACCGAAAGCCTCCAGGTACCACTCGTCATCGGAGTAGGGCTCGAGGGCGGGTTCTTCGCAGACCACCAGGTGCTGCTGGTTCACGTTACCCTCAACGATCAGGGCGTTGCAGCTCAGCAGCCCCAGCAGGGCCGTGAGGTCCACCGGGTCTGCCGAGATGAGGGTCCACTCCCCCGCCGGGGCGGCCACCACCTGCCGAGTACCGGCCGGAAGGTAGGCCAGGAGAAGGCCCGTAATCATGTCGATGGGCAGGTCGACGAGCATGGCGGCGTCGCCGTCCACGTAGAACTCCAGCTCCTGCACGGTGCCGGGCAGCGCCTCCCATTCGGTCGCCTCGCCCTCCATGGCGGCACCGGTGACCGGGAGCTTCTCAACCAGCTGGGCCACGTAATCCTCGATGGGGGCGCCCAGGCTCAGCGTGCCGTCTGCCACTTCCAAGACGTTCAGGTACCCCTCGGGGTCCACCGCGCAAAGCACGTGGAGCTGCACCTGCGTCTCACCCAGCTCGTAGGCGATGAGCTCGGAGTCGCCGGCCGTGGCCTCGATCAGGGCGGCGATTAGCTCCTCATCGGTGGTGGAGCGCGCCATGATGCGGCGGCGCTGAATCTTTTCCTCCAGCTCAAGGGTCCGGTCGCTAGGTTCCTCGCCCAGCGGTTCGGTTTCGCCGCCCTCGCCCGAGCGCTCAGGGTTCAGGGATTCGTCCGGGTCGGAGGGCGCGGGGGCGCTATCCCACAGGCCCGAGAGCTTGTCGACGGTCCACTCCTCGCTCTCCAGGTCGGCGGCGATGCGGTCCACCCGGCTACGGTCCTGCCAGGAGTCCGCCGCGGAGTCCCGGTCGCTTCCCCGCATGCTGCGAGCCTCGCGGATAAGCCGCAACAGGGTAGCGGTCACGTCGTCGACGGCCGGTTCGTCGCTCTCGCTGGAGTAAACGAGATCGCCGGTGACGTCGGCGGAGTTCTCACCGTAGTCCAGGGCAAGACGCACCCAGAGAGGAACGTATCCGGGGAGCCCGGGCAGCTGTTCGTCGTGGTCGTCAAACGAGGGCTCGAGCACCGCTCCGAGTTCCGGCTCCGTCTCGTCCGAGGCGACCTCCCCCGCGGTATCACGAGCCGGGACGCTTTCGGGCAGGGAGCCTCCGCCAGACAGTCCTCGCACCTCGCCGTGCTGGGCTTTGTCAGGCTGAATCTCGCCGTACTGGGTCTCATCGTGCTGAGTCTCGCCGGTACGCGGGTTCTCGCGCTCCCCGTTCTGGTCGTTCTGAGTCATTGTCCCTCCCTTCGGCCCCCTCATCGGGCGCCATACCGGTACGGGTGCGCACCGTAAAGTCGATGCGCACCCGTACCGCCCCTTGCGGGGTTGCGTCTGCTACTACTGCAGGAACTTCTCAAAGCCCTTCGGCAGGTTCATGCTGGACAGATCCATTTCCTGGTTCTGAGCCTGCTGACCGAAGGCAGCACCGGCGCGTGCCTGCTGCGCCTTAGCTGCTGCCGCCTCCTGGGCCGCACGCTTCTGCGGGTTGCCGGAGCGGGCCTTCTTCTTCTTGTTGTTCTTCGCGTTCTTACGCGCGCCACCCGCCGCAGCCGCCATACCGGGCATCTGCATACCGCCGGGCATGCCGGGCATCTTGCCCGAGGCGAGCTTCTTCATCATCTTCTGAGCCTGGGCGAAGCGCTCCATCAGCTGGTTCACCTCGGACACGGTCACGCCGGCACCCTTAGCGATACGGGCACGGCGGGAACCGTTAATGATGCGCGGAGCCACACGCTCGTGCGGGGTCATGGAGCGAACAATCGCCTCCACGCGGTCAATCTCACGCTCGTCAAAGGCCTCGAGCTGCTGACGCATCTGAGCCGCGCCGGGCATCATCATGAGCAGCTTCTTCATGGAGCCAAGCTTACGAATCTGCTGCATCTGAGCCAGGAAGTCCTCGAAGGTGAAGTCTTCCTGGTCGATGAACTTCTTCGCCATGCGGTCGGCTTCGGCCTTATCCCACTGAGCCTCGGCCTGCTCGATCAGGGTCAGGATGTCACCCATATCCAGGATGCGGCTTGCCATACGGTCCGGGTGGAACTGCTCAAAGTCGGTCACGTTCTCACCGGTGGAGGCGAACATAATCGGCTTGCCGGTCACCGAAGCCACCGACAGGGCCGCACCACCGCGGGCGTCGCCATCCAGCTTGGACAGGACAACACCGGTGAAGTCCACGCCCTCGTTGAAGGCGTTGGCGGTGTTCACGGCGTCCTGACCGATCATCGCGTCGATGACGAACAGAACTTCGTTCGGCTCAATGGCGTCGCGGATATTGCGTGCCTGCTGCATGAGCTCGGCGTCAACACCCAGACGACCCGCGGTATCGACAATCACCACGTCGTGCAGCTTGGCGCGAGCCTCGGCCACACCGTCACGCGCCACCTGCACGGGGTCGCCGGTGGGCACGTCAAACTCGCTGGTCACACCGGGGTGCGGTGCATAGACGGGCACGCCCGCGCGCTCGCCGACGACCTTCAGCTGGGTCACCGCGTTGGGGCGCTGCAGGTCGGAGGCAATCAGCATGGGGGTGTGACCCTGGCCCTTGAGCCAATAGGCCAGCTTGCCGGCCAGGGTGGTCTTACCGGCGCCCTGCAGACCCGCGAGCATGATGATGGTCGGGCCGCTCTTGGCCATATTGATGCGGCGGGTAGAGCCGCCCAGGATGCTCACCAGCTCGTCGTTCACGATCTTGACGATCTGCTGGGAGGGGTTGAGCGCCTCGGAAACCTCCGCGCCGAGGGCGCGTTCCTTCACGTGGGCGACGAACTCGCGGACCACGGGCACCGCGACGTCGGCGTCGAGCAGGGCGCGACGGATTTCGCGGACGGTTGCATCAATGTCTGCCTCGGAGAGGCGGCCCTTGCCGCGCAGGTTCTTAAAGGTTGCCGTCAAGCGGTCGGAGAGAGAATTGAACACGATCCGTGATCACTTTCTTAACGTTGAGGTGGCCCCCACCGCGGGGGCGTGCGGGGATGGTTAGTCAGTCCTTAAGGATACAGGATGCGCGCTTTCTCCCCCGCTTATGCCTGTGGATAACGCGCGGGGTTCACCGCGAGCTCAGCAAAGGGCCGCCGGCGAGCGCATCCGAGGCCGTCTTCGGCGTGCGGGTTGCCAGACGTTCACCCGGTGCTCGGGACTGCCCGCAATGAGGTCGGGGCTGCTCTTTTCCGCTCCCCCGCGTCCCGCTAATGATTAGATTTTCTAGACCGCCTGGGTTAGAATCTTAGAAGTGTCGCGCTCCGCGTGCGATGCGCCCGAGTGGCGGAATTGGCAGACGCGCCTGACTCAAAATCAGGTTCTTCGGAGTGTGGGTTCGAGTCCCACCTCGGGCACCGAACTAAGCGGCGGAAAGGCTTTGAGCTTTTCCGCCGCTTTATCTATACCCGTCTATACCCGCGTATCCCGGCGTGCCCGCGCGCGACCGGTTGCACACACAAAACCGCCGCCCGGCCGTGATAGTTCACGACCGGGCGGCGGTTCTATGAAGTGAGCGGTACCCTCCGGGGAGCTACCCCGGGCTACCTCTCGAAAAGCGTCAGCGGCTTAGCGCTTGACCTCGTTCTCCTCGTAAGGACGCAGATCCTCGCGCTCACCGTCGGCACCGGAAACGCGGTGTACCTGAACCATGTTGGTGGTACCGGCGCGGCCCGCGGGAGCACCGGCAGCCACAACGACCAGGTCGCCGGCTTCTGCCAGGCCGTTCTTGAGCAGGTACTCGTCCACGAAGGTGAAAATAGCTTCCTGATCGGTGATCATATCTACCTGCTCAGCGTCAACGCCCCACAGCATGGACAGGAAGGAGCGAACCTTCGAGCTGGTGGTGAACGCAACAATCGGAGTCTCGGGACGCAGGCGAGCCAGACGGCGTGCGGAGTCACCGGACTGGGTGAAGGTCACGATGAGCTTCGCATCCAGCTGGTCGGCAATGTTCACTGCCGCACGGGTGATTGCGCCACCGCGGGTGCGGGGCTTGCGGTCCAGCTCGGGCACGCGGTACAGGCCACCCTTTTCGGTGTCCTGAACGATTGCGGCCATGGCCTGCAGGGTCAGAATCGGGTACTTACCGACCGAGGTCTCGCCGGAGAGCATCACGGCGTCTGCACCGTCGAGGATTGCGTTAGCGCAGTCAGACACCTCTGCACGGGTGGGGACGGGGTTGTCGGTCATGGACTCGAGCACCTGGGTTGCCACGATGACGGGCTTTGCCCAGCGGCGTGCCATGTCGATAGCCTTCTTCTGAACGAGGGGAACCTCGGAGAAGGGCAGCTCAACACCGAGGTCACCACGAGCAACCATGATGCCGTCGAACTTGTCGATGATGTCCTGCAGGTTGTCCACTGCCTGGGGCTTCTCGATCTTGGCGATGACGGGTACGCGGATACCCTCTTCCTCCATGATCTTGTGGACGGGCTCGACGTCTGCACCGGTACGGACGAAGGAGAGTGCAATGATGTCCGCACCCATCTTCAGAGCGAAGCGCAGGTCGTTTGCGTCCTTCTCGGTCAGCGCGGGCAGAGAGACCGCAGCGCCGGGCAGGTTGATGCCCTTGTTGTTGGAGATGGGGCCGCCCACGATGACGCGGGTGCGCACGCGGGTGGGGGTCACCTCGATAGCCTCGAGGCGAATCTTGCCGTCGTCGAGCAGGAGCTTGTCGCCGAGCTTTACGTCGCCAGGCAGACCCTTGTAAGTGGTGCCGCAAATTTCTGCGGTACCCTCAACGTCTTCGGAGGTAATGGTGAAATCGGCGCCGGGCTCAAGGTATTCCTTACCGTTTGCGAAGCGCTCGAGGCGAATCTTGGGGCCCTGCAGGTCGGCAAGGATAGCAACGTCCTTACCGAGCTTTGCGGACTCTTCGCGAATGGTGTTGTAGCGTGCCTGATGCTCGGCGTGGTCACCGTGGCTCATGTTCAGACGGGCGACGTTCAGGCCAGCCTTGATTGCCTCGGAGATCTTCTCGGGAGATTCGATTGCCGGACCGATGGTTGCAACGATTTTTGCGCGCCTCATGTACCTAACCTTTGTGTGTTGTTTCGCGCACCCCATGAGGGGAAACGCCGGTTTTTCGGGGAAGGTCACTACTGATTTCCCACTCATTCCCACGCTTTCCAACAAAATGGAACATGCCGAAGGCGTAGGATTCTTTCTCAATTATAGGGGTTTTACAGCCTCTTGGGTATGCCTATTTCGGTCTTTCTGACGGGGAATTAGTGTTTCACCTCGCACCCCAAAATCTTCTCCCGCACACCCCCGGCATCCCTTCCGCGCAAAGTCGCGGTATACGGCATTTGAGGCACTCCCCACCAAGAGAAGATAAGCAATGTAACAATTGGTCACGCCCATTAACCTTCGGGCGTGTTTGTGAGCTCAGGGTCCCTTCTTGTGAGGACCTATGAGAAAATATATGAGGCTTCCAAGGCTAGGCGATTTCACATTTTCGCGCGCCTAGCATATATTGGAAGCAATAATTAGTATTTGAAATGCGAAATATATCTGGAAGGTTCACAGATGACTACTCGCGTGCTGATTATCTTCGGCTCCACCTACGGCTACACCGAGCAGTACGCCACCTGGCTGGCAGAAGATCTGCGTGCACTCCCGCAGGCCCCTGAAGTTGAGACTGTCCCCGCCTCCAAGGTCACCCCCGAGCAGGCAGAGGCATTCGATGCCTTCGTGATTGCCGGTAGCGACTACGGTGGATTCCTCAACGGTGCCCCGGCCCTTCGCAAGAAGATTTTGCCGGTTATCGCCCCGAAGAAGAACCGCACCGCGTTCTTCACCGTGTCCTTCACCGGCGAGTACTCGAAGAAGCTGCTGGACAAGGCCGTAGCCAAGAGCTACACCCCCGAGCTGACCGAGGGTCGTCCCGTTTACCACCTGCGTGGCGGCATCGACTTCGATAAGATTTCGCTGGCTCACAAGACCGCCCTGAAGGGCCCGGTCCGCGCATGGCTCATGGCGAACCCGAACCCCAACGAGGGCATCAAGCAGATGCTCGAATGCTACAAGACCGGTAAGGCAGAGTATATCGACCGCGAGAGCCTCAAGCCTCTGGTCGAGGACATTGCCAAGTTCCTCTAGGATTGCGCTAACGTAGCCGTTCTGAGGAATCGCTTAGCTTTCGTGTGTACCCCGCTCGAACGCACCGGGTATCCCGTTCAACGGTTGAGACGGATGCGTTCGGGTGAGGGATACGCGATTCAAAACGTGCCGATTGGCACCATAGAGTGGTCGATGACTTCATCTCTCCTGCATCGACCATGAAACTCCGGGTACCGGTGCGAGGCCGCGCCAAAAACAGTACCCGGAAACCGAGGGGTGGGTCTTTGTGTGTGCGGCCCACCCCTTCTTTCATGCCCTCTCCACCGGCCCGAGGTACCCCCTCCTCCGCACGACGCCGAAAAATGCGCACGGACGAAAAAATAACCGTCCAAAAACCCTCGGAAACATTGCGTTTCGCGGCGCGCGTACCGTACCCTTTTAGCTGTGCCCGTCGGCGCCTGCCACCCCATCACCGGCCAGCCACCCCGCGGTGGCGCATCTTCTTCCGGTGGCAGAATCCAACCACGAATCCACGAGGGACCACTGTGCCTTCAACGGATTGTCGCGCCCGAACGCGGCCGCCATTTCACTCACATCACCGGCGACCGTACCCGAACGCCCACTACAGAACGATTCGTTCGTTCCGTGTCATGCTGTTCTACCGTGCGCCGGAACCACACCATTCACAGTCAACTCAAACACAGGCATAAATATGAAGATATTCCAGACTGCCGGGCGCTCCGCGGCAGCCCGCTCCCTCATGGCATCGGCCGGTGCCCTCTCACTCCTGGCGTCCTCTCTGACCGCAGTTCCGGCGGCCTTCGCGACCCCCGAGGCTTCCGCCAGCGTGCAGTCCATCGATGCGAACGCCTCGTACGAGGACCTCACCTACGCACCCGCCCCGGATCCCTCGCAGGTCGAGCGCGATAATCCCGCCATGGGTGCCGGCGAGCGCGAACGCATGGGCACCGCGAACGCCCGCACCGGCGCAACCTCCGCGCCCACGGCAACCCTAAGCGGGCTCGCCGCGGGCAGCTCTTCAGCGCAGGCGCTGGCCCCGGGCCGCTCCGCCTGGACCCCCAGCGGCGGAACCCTCGGCATGGACGTCTCCTCGCACCAGCAGAACGTGGACTGGGCAAGCGCCTGGGCGGCCGGTTCCCGATTCGCCTACGTGAAGGCCACCGAGGGCGCGTACTACACCAACCCCTACTTCGGTCAGCAGTACAGCGGCTCGGCCTCCGTCGGCATGGTGCACGGCGCCTACCACTTCGCCAACCCCCGCACTTCCTCCGGTGCCGATCAGGCCCGCTACTTCGTGCAGAACGGCGGCGGCTGGACCGACGACGGTAAGACTCTCCCGGGCCTGCTGGACATCGAGTTCAACCCCTACCCCACCTACGGCAACACCTGCTACAACATGACCGCGGCGCAGCTGACCGCCTGGATCCGCGACTTCGTGGACACCTACCGCGCGCTGACCGGTCGCGCGCCCATGGTGTACACCGCAACCTCCTGGTGGTCCCAGTGCGTGGGCTCGCAGGAGTTCGGCTCCCTGCCGCTGCACCTGGCCAGCTACTCCACGGTCGTGGGTCGTATTCCCGCCGGCTGGAACGGTTACGACATCTGGCAGTTCACCGACTCGGGCCCGTTCGTGGGTGACTCTAACTTCTTCCCCGGCAGCGTCGAGGACCTGAAGGTTCTGGCGAAGAACCCGAAGGCTGAACACCGCAACTGGGCCAAGGACAACCAGCCGACCCAGAACCCGAACGTGGTCGTCACCCCGACCGGTTCGATTGATATTCGCACCGGCATTGGCGTGGCCTGGAACCGTAACCGAAGCTTCTACGGCAACCCGGTCGGCGGCGAGTATAGCCTGGGCTACGGCGTGTACGCCCAGAAGTTCAGCAACCGCAAGACCATCTACTGGACGAACGCGAACGGGGCCCACTGGGTGGTGACCGACGGCGGCCTCGATCACAAGTTCCGCTCTAACGTGGCCCGCTACCGCGGCCTGACCACCGATGAGGGGGGACGCTTCCAGACCGTGGCGGTCTCTTTCGCCAACGGGGAGGGCGCCTACTGGACCGAGAGCACCGGAACCCATACGCTCAACGAGCGCGGCGGCATCTATTGGGCCTGGCGCAATTCCGGTGCCCAGGGTGCACCCACCACGGATGAGGAGAACCTGGGCGGCGGCATCGCCAAGCAGGAGTTCTCCGGCCGTCGCACCTTCGTGTGGAGTGCGAAGACCGGCACCCACCTTCTGCGCACCGGCGGCGCGTTCTACTACCGTTTCCTGGAGCACCGCAATGCCTGGGGCGCCCCGGCGACCGACGAGACCGCTAACTCCACGGGCGCGCAGGTGCGCTTCGCCTCCGGCAAGATGCTGCTCTGGTCGGATGCGTACGGCGCCTACGAGACCAACGGTAACGGCACGATCTACAACCACTGGGCTCGCAACACGGCTCGTTACGGTGCGGCTCGCGGCAACGAGTCCTACGCGAACGGGGTGTACTACATGGATTTTGAGCGCGGCACAATCCGCTGGACCGCTCAGCGTGGCATCTACTAGGCCTACGCCCTAGCAAACATCACGGATATAGAGAACGAGGGGCACCTTCTGCCACAGAAGGTGCCCCTCGCCGTTTCCGCTCCGAGGATGCTAAGCCTCTGCCGAGTGTGGGCAGAAGGGTTACACACTGCCGCGAGCGGGGTGGGTTACCGAGTGAGTAGAGAAACCCGGTCATGTTACCCGTGCCGGCAGGTAAGTTTATGTCGTACCCGAGAAGGTAGTTGAGTCATCTCGCGAGGCGGGCCCTGGATTAGTGTGGCGAACGCAATCCCCCTTGACTACGTCCGTGGGGCCCACACTAACCGCTGTGAGGCCTAGTCCCAGGAGGTGTCTAGAGGGGCAGCCTGACCGGAAGTAGGACTCATGGCGAATGACGGCACGGTACGAAGATGCTGAAATTCACCCGGGATGCGGCGTTCCGGGGAAGGAACCGATATCTAGGAGGGCGGTTCCTTCACACGCCGTGTCCCTCATTCAAGGATAGGTCGAAGGAGGGCTTTCCGCCCATCATTTCGGAAAATATTACGTCTCAACCGTTGATTGAAAGTTTACCTGATAAAAATATATTTTGAATCCTTTGGATGTCTAATAGTGCATATTTTTCGGGTGATTTACTGGAGTTTTTGAGATAATCCTCGATTATTTCAAAATAATTTTATGGATATATTACGTTTAGGTGTTTCGCACTCTCAGCGGTAACGCCAAGCTTTTCCAGCCAGAAATCTCTCTTACGGAAACCCTTGCCACAGGCTATGGAAAGCCCCAGAGCGCAACGCACACTAGGGCGCACCCCGTGCCGTATGCACCGCGAGAAAGTACCCCTACTCCCCCGCTACACGGGATGCGCCCTAGACGCTTCATCGTCCGATCAGCCGCGGCTCACGCCGCACGCACCGGGCTCGCACCTCCTAGAGGCTTGCGAAATCCAGCACCATGCGACCGGTAATCGTGCCGGCGGCCATCTCCTTGAAGACCTCAGGTGCCTCGTCCACGGGGCGCAGCTTCACGACGGGAACCACGATGCCGTCGGCACCAAACTGGAAGGCCTCCGCCAAATCCTGACGGGTACCCACGAGCGAACCCACCACGCGGATGCCGTCCAGAATAATCTTCACGATGGACAGCTCCATCATCTCGGAGGGCAGGCCCACGGCCACCACGGAACCACCCGCGCGCACCGACTCCACCGCCTGGTTGAAGGCGACCTTCGACACTGCGGTCACCACGGCGGCGTGGGCGCCACCGTCGGTCAGCTCACGAATACGGGCCGGAACGTCCTGCACCTCGCGGCCGTTGATCACGTAGTCGGCACCGGTCTCGCGGGCCAGAGCAAGCTTGTCGTCGTTGATATCAACGGCGATAACCTTGGCACCGAAGACCTTCTTAGCGTACTGAACGGCAAGGTTACCCAGACCGCCAGCACCGTAGGCGACCAGCCACTGGCCCGGGCGAACCAGCGATTCCTTAATGGCCTTGTAGGTGGTCACACCCGCGCAGGTAATCGAGCTGGCCTGCGCCGGGTCCAGGCCCTCGGGCACCTTGACCGCGTAGTCAGCGGGCACCAGGGTGTACTCGCTCATGCCGCCGTCGACGGTGTAGCCGGCGTTCTTGACCGAACGGCACAGGGTCTCGCGGCCCGAGGTGCAGTACTCGCAGTGGCCGCAGCCCTCAAAGAACCAAGCCACCGACACGCGGTCGCCCACCTTCAGGGACTCAACGCCCTCGCCAACCTCAACGACCACGCCGATGCCCTCGTGACCGAGGATGCGGCCGGGCACCTCGCCGAAGTCGCCCAAGGCCACGTGAAGGTCGGTGTGGCATACGCCCGAATACTCAATCTTCACGAGCGCCTGGCCGTGACCCACGGCCGGGACGGGAACCTCACGAACCTCAACCGAGCCATCAACCTTCTCGGGAACAACAACAGCCTTCATGGTTTCCTTGCACATGACCTAAAACTCCTTAGTCATCGTTGACCGCACACGGACCGTATACCAGCGGCGCAGGTGCGCGTATTCTTGACACTTCCACCGTAAAATGACGAGCCGCCAATCGGAAGGACCCTTCCCAAATATGACGAAGGGGATGTTTAGGAATCTGCAAACCAATGTTGATATGTTTTCGATAAGGTCCATTCCGACTAATGCGCTAAACCGCCAAAGGTTGAAATGACGCTATGACAAAGCAACACAGAAGATGAGAATGCCTCCCAAACCAGCGGTCTGGGAGGCACTCAGAAAAAATTTAAATATTAAGTTTGGTGCGCACAGTACCCTAAAGGTAGGGTTCAACCCGCACCTATACGGTTCCTAGCGGCATCTTAGAAGCAGAAAGCAACCTCGACCGAACCGGCACCGCGCTCACCCGAGGCGCTCGGGGCGTTCATGGCCCAGCCCAGGTCACTCACGTACGCGGTCGTATCCATGTAGGTTCCACCGCCTGCACCACCGCCGGCCAGCTGCACCGTACCCACCGCGTAGCGGGAACGAGCCGGATCGTTATTCCACTTTTGCGAAACCACGCGGGCCGAGACGCTCAGCGCCGCACCCGAACCGCCGCCGCCGTACCCGGCACCGCCGCCTCCGGATACCACCGACTGGTAGCCGTTAAACATCGCGCCCGCATTCGAGGGGGACGCGTCGGTGCCCGCGGGGGTCTGGTCCCACTGGTACGAATAGCTGACCACGCCATCCGCGCCCTTCGCGCGGAAACCGCTCGGGCCGGTCTCACCCGCCGCCGCGCTGCTCACCAGCTTCTGCGTGGAGGTGCTCGAGAAGCCAATCACGGAACCGTCGGAGGTCGGCGGATCCAGCTTCTCACCGCCACCACCGCCCATGCCGTTCATAGCGCCCGAACCGGGGTTCACCTTCAGCAGCGGCACCGACTGCGCCGTGTACGAGGTGAAACCCACGAAACCCGGGGAACCGTCGCCGTCGCTGGAACCGGCGCCTCCGCCGGTGCTGAACTGGTGGCGGCGACCGGAGCTATCCAGGGAGTAGTAAGCCGTCGCCTGCAGCGCACCCGGCTTCGCGGGGCTCGGCAGATCCGTCGCGTACGTGGCCAGAGTTCCCGCGCCGCCGCCACCGCCGGCGACAATCATCGGCACGCCGTCCACCTCAATCGCGGAAGAACCGCCGCCCGAGGAGGAATAAAGCACGGCGTTCATGCCGCCATGTCCCATCACACCACCGGTGCGGCCGGTCAGGCTCTCAATCGCGGCGACCACATCCGCAGGGACCGGGGAGGAAGCCTTCGAGGAGCCGCCCACGCCGTAGCCGTCACCGCCCTCGGCCGGGGTCAGCTCACCGTTACCGATGCCGCCCGAACCGGCCGTCAGGGTAATCACCTGGCCGCCGCGCACCGGCATGGATCCCTCTACCAGGGCGCCCGAACCGGCGTCCGCAACGGCGTAGTTCGTGCCGCCGGCGCCGCCAATCACGGTGAAACGCATGCGTCGGGCACCCGCGGGCACGGTCAGAACGGCAACCTTCTTCACGCCGTCACCGGCGGTAATCAGGGTGGAATCCTCGTAGGGTCCGGTACATTCGCCTTCCTCGGGGGAGGCGGCAAAAGCGGGAACCAGGGTCGAAGCCGCGACGGCGGGGGCGGCCCAGGCCGCACCGGCCACGAGACGACGACGGGTCAGGCCCGAACGGGAGGAGGGAGAAATTGGGCGTGAAGAATCGCCGGAAGAAGAGCTCACGATATGTGTCCTGTAGTTGAGTGAATGATTCTGAGCGCGGTGCGTGCCGCGCGGAAGGGACCGATTCCCAGAGGCTATGCCCCCACGCGAGCACGTATTACCGTGGTTCCTCTATTATGCCTTCTCAGGCCCCTGTTTTCACAAGTCGCCGAAAACCCTCTGCGGTGTGGAAGCCGAGTCGGGAGCTCCACGAGAGCAGAACGCAGGTAAGGGGGCCGACAACGGGGTCAGGCACGGGAGCTGAAAGACAGAAAACCGCCGGACGGGGTGCTCCCCCATCCGGCGGTTTTCAGCATGAATTATCGGTTACCGAGAGCATCAGCTGGACGCGGTGTCTTCCGACTTCCCGGCCTTTTCGGCCTTTTCGGCGGCCTCCGATTTCCCCTCGGAATCGTCGGAGTCTTCGGCGCTCGCAGAGTCCTCGGCATCATCGGCCTTCTTCTCCGAACGCTTCGGAGCAACCTCCACGGGGCCGGGCTCAACACCCGCGGCGGCCTTCGCCGCCGCGCGACGACCGGCCACCACAAAGCCCGCGGCACCCAGTAGCACCAGCAGCAGGGCCGTCCACACGTGAATACGTACGCCCCAGAGCATCTCCGAGGTATCGATGCGCAGGAACATCTCGATGAAGAGGCGACCCACGCCGTAGTAGAACACGTACAGCCACAGGGTCTGACCCAGCTTCAGCACGCCCTTACGGCTCAGCCACAGCAACAACGCCACGCCCAGCAGGTTCCACAGCGACTCGTACAGGAACGTCGGGTGGAACAGCGTGCCGGCCGGATACTGCGAGGGAAAATTACCGCTCGAGGTGCTAATCTCCAGACCCCACGGCAGGGTCGTCGGCTTGCCGAACAGCTCCTGGTTGAACCAGTTGCCCCAGCGGCCAAAGGCCTGGGCCAGCAGAATACCGGGGGCCACCGCATCCGCAAAGGCCGCGAAGTTCATGCCGTAGCGGCGGCAACCGTACCAGGCGCCCAGCGCGCCCACCGACACGGCACCCATGATGCCGATGCCGCCCTCCCAAATCTTCAGAAAGGCCCACGGATCAGCGACATTCGGGCCGAAGTAGCTACCCGGGTCGGTAATCAGCACGTGGTAGGCGCGGGCACCCACGATGCCGGCCGGGATGGCCCACATCGCCACGTCAAAGACGCGTTCGCCCGTGCCGCCCATCGCCTTCCAGCGGCGGGCACCCAGCCACAGGCACACCGCCATACCGGTCAGAATGCACAGAGCGTAGAAATGCACACGAAACGGGCCCAGCTGCAGGTACGAGACGCTCGGGGAAGGAATCGACAGCGCCGGCAGGGCCACCGCCGAAAGCAGGGCCGACATTAAGCCTCACGCCCCGCCAGCTCGCGGGTCAGGCGGGCTACCGCATCCACGCCGCCGGAGGCCAGGGCCTTCACCAGCGCGGTACCGACGATCACACCGTCCGCGTAGGCGCCAATCTCCTCCACGTGAGCGCGGGTCGAAACGCCCAGGCCCACACACGCGCGCTTGGCGCCGGCGGCCTTGATATCCGCCACCAGGATGCGGGCTGCCTCCGACACGGAGGTGCGGGCACCGGTCACGCCCATGACCGACACCGCGTACACGAAGCCGCTCGAGGCCTTCGCCACGGTTGCCAGACGCTCCGGCGAGGAGGACAGCGCGGCCAGGAAGATACGGTCCAGTCCATACTCGGCGGAAGCGGCGAACCAGGCCGACGCCTCATCGGGCACCAGGTCGGGGGTAATCATGCCCGCGCCACCGGCAGCCGCCAGGTCACGCGCAAAATTCTTCACGCCGTACGCCAGAACCGGGTTCCAATAGGTCATGACCACGACCACCGCGTCGGTGGCCTCGGTAATGCGGCGGACCGCCTCAAAGAGCTGGGAAAGCTTGAAGCCGTTCTCCAGAGCCTGGCCGGTCGCCTTCTGAATCACCGGACCGTCCATCACCGGGTCGGAGTAGGGAACGCCCAGCTCGATGATGTCGGCGCCGTTGTTGCCCAGGGCAATCGCCGCGTCAATGGACTCCTCCAGGGTGGGGAAACCCACCGGCAGGTAGCCAATCAGGGCCGCACGGCCCTCGGCCTCGCACTGCGCGAGACGAGCGGCCAGGGGCGAATCGGGGTTAGCGGGAGGGAAGGTACCGTCCACCACCTCGTAGGGGGCGGCGTGGGGAATGAAGTCCTGGTAGCTCATTACTTAGCCTCGCTCTCGGTCTGGGCGTTCTTTTCAGCGGAGGCGGCGGCCTCCTTGTTGCCGGTCATCAGGGTCGAGGACGGGATGGCCTTACCCAGGCCGAACCACTTCTGAGCGGTCTCCATGTCCTTATCGCCGCGGCCCGACAGGCACACAATCATGGTCTTCTCGCGGGCGGCCTCCGGGTCCTCGGCGGCCCAGCGCTGGCACACGCGCAGTGCGCCGGCCAGGGCGTGCGAAGACTCAATCGCCGGGATGATGCCCTCGGTGCGGCAGAGCAGGCTCAGCGCATCCATGGCTTCGGTGTCGGTCACCGGCTCGTAGGTCACGCGGCCAATATCGGAGAGGTACGAGTGCTCCGGGCCCACACCCGGGTAGTCCAGGCCAGCAGAAATCGAGTGGGACTCGATGGTCTGGCCATCCTCGTCCTGCATCAGGTAGGTCATCGCGCCGTGCAGCATGCCCGGGCGGCCCAGGGTGATGGTCGCCGCGTGACGGCCCGTCTCCACGCCGTCGCCGCCGGCCTCAAAGCCGTAAATCTCGACCGAGGGGTCGTCCAGGAACGCGTGGAACAGGCCAATCGCGTTCGAACCGCCGCCCACGCAGGCGGCCAGGCCGTCGGGCAGGCGACCGGTTAGCTGCTGAATCTGCTCGCGCGCCTCCGTGCCGATGGCGTCGTGGAAGAAACGCACCATCGCCGGGAACGGGTGCGCACCGGCGGCGGTACCCAGCAGGTAGTGGGTGTTCTCGACGTTCGCAACCCAATCGCGCAGCGCCTCGTTAATGGCGTCCTTCAGGGTGCGGGAGCCGTTCTGCACCGCAATCACCTTCGCGCCCAGCAGCTGCATGCGGGCAACGTTCAGGGCCTGACGCTCGGTGTCTTCCTCGCCCATGTACACCACGCACTCCATGCCGAACAGGGCTGCGGCGGTCGCGGTGGCCACGCCGTGCTGGCCGGCGCCGGTCTCAGCAATCAGGCGGGTCTTGCCCATGCGCTTGGCCAGCAGAGCCTGGCCCAGCACGTTGTTGATCTTGTGGCTACCGGTGTGGTTCAGGTCCTCGCGCTTGAGGAAGACGCGGGCACCGGCGTGCTCCGAGAACTTCGGAACCTCGGTCAGCAGCGACGGACGGTTCGAGTACTCGGCGGAGAGGCGCTTGAACTCGGCCAGGAACTCGGGATCGTTCTTCGCCTCGTTAAAGGTGGTCTCCAGCTCATCCATGGCGGCAATCAGCGACTCGGGCATCCACCGCCCGCCGTACTCACCAAAGTAGGGGCCGGGGGCGTTCTTCAACGACTTACCGTTGAGGAAAGCATCTGCCAGGTTTTCGCTCATCACTATTCCTTCCCTGGATGGTTGATGCCGGATGCGCGAATCTCGCGGGCCCGCGGGTGCGGGGGCGGCGCATCGGGCCTGAACGGGGCGAACCCGGCCGGCGTGTACGGGTTTTCCCGCGCCGTTTTAAGAAATGCGCGGGAAAAATCCGAAATGCTCAAAGAAAGCGTGCCGGCGGGTGTTCACCCATAATTTTCAATAGTACCCCGGGCGCGCCTGCCCAAATGTCGCCGAGGGGCGTGATAAAGCCCCAAGCGGGTCCATTCCGAAGGAAACCTAGAGCAACTCGCGCAGCTCTTCCATATCCTGAGACAGCACGGCGGAGACACCCTCGCGCATCGACACCCCGTACAGGGTCTGCGCCATCTGCATCGTGCGCTTCTGATGCGTCACCACAATCAGCTGGGAGCGCTCCCCCAGCTCGCCCAGCACCTGCAACAGGCGCGAGAGGTTGCGGTCGTCCAGGGCGGCCTCCACCTCGTCAAGGGCGTAGAAGGGCGAGGGGCGCGACATATAAATCGCAATCAGCAGGGCCAACGAGGCCAGGGAGCGTTCACCGCCCGAAAGCAGGGAGAGTCGCTTGACCTTCTTGCCGGCCGGGCGGGCGTGAATCTCCACGCCGGCGTTCAGCGGGTCGGCGGGGTCGTCGAGCTCCAGGTGGCCCTCGCCGCCGGGGAAGAGCGTCGCGAAGATGCGGCGGTAGTGCGTGTTAATATCCTCCAGCGCGGCGGTGAAGACCTCAGCGATGTGGGAGCTCACCTCGTCCATGACCGTGTTGAGGTCGCGGCGAGTCGCCTTCAGGTCGTCAATCTGCTGGTTCAGGTAGGCGTGGCGCTCGGAGAGGGCCTCATACTCCTCCAGGGCCAGCGGGTTGATGGCGCCCAGGGCGGTGAGCTCGGCGCGGGTCGCCTCCAGGCGGGCGCGCACAACGGCGGTGGGGATCTCGCGTTCGGAGGGCTCGTCCTCGGGGTTTTCCGCGCCGTCGGCATTTTCTACATTCTTTGCGGCGCTTTCGGTATTTTCGGTCGCTTCCTTTTCTGCGGTATTTTCGGGCGCCCCCGCGAAGCTTTCGATATTTTCGGAAATGTCCACGGGCAGCTGCTCGGAGTAGTCCTCCCCCAGCTGTTCCAGGCTCACGCCCGTCTGCAGGCGCACCCGCTCGGCCAGGGCCTGCAGGCGCTCCTGCACGCGGGCCGCCTCGGTCTGGGTGCGGGCCAGCAGGGTCAGGGCCGCGGCGTGGCTCGACTGCAGGTCGCGCACCTCCTCATCGGCGGCGAGGGCGCTTTCGCGGGTCTTCTCCAGCTCGGCGCTCAGCTCGCGCAGCTGCCCCTCGCGCTCGGTCACCTCGGCGGAGAGCACCTCGAGCAGTCGGCGGGCGCGGCGCTCCACCGTGGCGGCGGGGGCCTGCTCCCCCGTGCCGGCCAGGTACTCGTCCTCGCGGGTGCGGGCGGCGCAGTAGGCGGACTCCGCCTCGCTCATGGCACGCTCGGCGGCGGCCAGTCGCTCGACGTGGCGGGCGCGCTCGTTCTGAACGTTCAGCGCGGAGTCCTTCAGGGACTCGGCCTCCGCGCGGGCGCGGGCGTGCTCGGCGGCGGCCACGCCGGCGGCCTTGGCGGCCTCTCGCTCGTCCTCGACCGCGGATTCCGATGCGGCGCGGGCGCGGGCCACGGCGGCCTCGGCATCGTCCAGGGAGGCGCGGGTGAGGGCTACTGCGCGCTCGGCCTCCCGGTGGGCCGCGGCCAGCTCCAGGGCGCTCACGCCCTCGGCCGGGTAGAGCAGGCTGTAGCGGGTGTACTCGACTCCGCGCGCGTCAAAGACGCGCCAGAAAACGTCCCGGCCGGCGGTTTCTCCCTCGGGGGTCGAGGTGTCGCTCTCGGAGCTTTCGAGGTTTTCGGAGTCGTTGGAGTCTTCGGGGGTTTCGGGGTACTCGGCGGTCAGCAGGCGCAGGGCAGCCTCGGCCGCCTCGGAGCTCGGGGCGAAGAGGGTACCGACCAGGCGC
Organism: Rothia sp. HMSC068F09; assembly: GCF_001812775.1. NCBI lineage: Bacteria > Bacillati > Actinomycetota > Actinomycetes > Micrococcales > Micrococcaceae > Rothia > Rothia sp. HMSC068F09. The sequence continues at coordinate 19,023 of NZ_KV810423.1, read as the reverse complement.
TCACGCAGGGCGGCAACCACAACCCGCAGGGTCTCGCCGCCGATGCCACTCAGCGCGGCGGCCTCCTCGTTCAGGGGCTCGACGACCTCGAGGGCCGCGCGCACGCCCAGCTCGGCCAGGCGCTCCGCGTGAAGCTCGGGAAGCGAAGCGGCGGGGACTCGCTCGCGCGAGGGGGCCTCCCCGCGCAGGTGGGAACGGTCGGGGCCAGCGGAGGACTCGGTGAGTGCGGCCGTGGCCAGGGCGCTCAGGGCGCAGGCCGCCGCGCGAGCGTACTCGGGGTCAATCTGCACGGCGTTGAGCACGCGCAGGGCACCCGCGGCGGGCGCCCCGGAATCGGCCGGTTCGGCGTGCTCCAGTAGCTCGCCGGTTTCGGGATCGAACTCGTCCTCGCCCGGAGCGACAACATTCGACGCGGCATCCCCGGCAGGGTCCTCCCCCAGGCTCTGCCCCAGCGCCTCACGCAGGGTCGCGGCACGCTCGGAGGCCGCCGCGTAGGCGCGGGTCGCCTCCACCGCCTCGGCGCGGGCCGCATCCAGCTGTTCCTGCGCGCGGGCCCGGCGGTGCGCTGCCTCCCCGGTGCTCCGTTCGCAACGCTCCACGGCCTCGGCGGCACGCTCCACCCGGGCGAGGGCCTCCGCGTAGCGCTCCTCAAAGCCGGCGTACTGCTCGGTGACGCGCTCGGACTCCTCGCGGCGCTCCTCCAGCGCCTCCAGGGCGCGCTCGTACCCGGCGCGGGCGGCGGCGGTCGCCTCCGTCAGCTCCACGCGGTAGGTGCGCACGCGCTCGGCCGCGATGGACTGCGCCGAGCGGGTGCGCGCCGCAGACTCGCGCAGGGAAGACACCGCGGCCTGGGCTGCCGTCACCTCTGCGGTGAGTCGAAGCTGCCCCTCGCGATGCGCCTCGGCCGCCTCGCGGGCCGCCCGCAGTTGTTCGCTCAGGCCCTCGGCGCGGCGGGTACCTTCCGCCTCGGAGGCGAGAGCCTGCGCCTGCTCAGCCTGCAGAACACCCAGCTGACGAGCCAAAAGTACCGCCTCCAGCTGGCGGATGCGCGCCTGCAGCTGGCGTGCAGTCGCGGCGGATTCTGCCTGCTCGCTCAGCGGCTGCAGCTGCGAATCCAGCTCGGCAACCAGGTCGCTCAGGCGGGTAACGTTCGATGCCACAGACTCCAGCTTGCGGCTGGTCTTCTCCTGGCGGCGGCGGTACTTGACCACGCCTGCCGCCTGCTCAATCATGTCGCGGCGCTGCTGCGCGGTGGCGTGCAGGACCGCGTCCAGCTGACCCTGGCCGACGAGCACGTGCATCTGCTGACCCAGACCCGCCTCCGAGAGCAGGTCCTGAATGTCGGCAAGGCGCGCCGGGGAGCCGTTAATCTCGTACTCGCTGCCGCCGGAGCGGAACATGGTGCGCGAAATCTGCACCCGATCAGCGGGAATGCTGAGGGTGCCATCAGAATTATCGAAAGTCAGGGTGACTTTGGCGCGGCCCAGGGGCGCACGCTGGGCGCCGTCGCCCGAACCAGCCTCGCCGGAGCCCGCGAAGATAACGTCCTTCATGCTGCCGCCGCGCAGGCTCTTAGCGCCCTGCTCGCCCATCACCCAGGCGAGCGCATCCAGCACGTTGGACTTGCCGGAGCCGTTCGGTCCGACCACCGCGTTAATGCCGGGGGTGAACTCAAAAGTGGTGGCGGAGGCGAAAGACTTGAACCCGCGCAGGGTCAGCGACATCAGGTGCACAAGGGGCCTTTCTGCAGAAGAACTGGTGTGTGCCGGGCACGTTCTGTGGTGCGTGGCGGCATCCCTCTAGTGTACGCGGTGCGGCGGGCGGGCGGAGCGAACGTGCACGGGGTGAAAGGGGTTCAAAGTTCCTCATTGTGCATCATCTTACGCGCGGGGTGAACGGGCGCGTTCATATTGGGTCTACGGATACGGGTTCGCCCGGTCGGTGCGGTAGATTGGAATGAGCATCACGAATTCTGCGGGGCCGCTGTTCGCATCCCCGCGTTTTTCTATGTATCCCACTGACTTCTATTTTCAAGGGCCACACCATTGATGAATGCATCCGCCGATAAGGTCGGCACGAACTCTGACATTCGCCACGCTAACGCAGCTCTGCTGTCTATTACCCATGAGCTGCCTCCGGAGGTCGTCACGAGCGACTACTTCGATGAGCAGCTGGCCCAAACCTATAAGCGTCTGCGCATGCCGAAGGGCCTGCTGGAGCGTCTAGCCGGTATTAGCACTCGCCGCGGTTGGGCTGAGGGTCAGACCTTCGAGGACGGCGTTGTTGCCGCAGCCGAGAAGGCTATCGAACAGGCGGGTATTGACCGTTCCCAGATTGGCCTGCTGATTAACGCTTCGGTGACTCGCGATAACTTTGAGCCCGCCGTTTCGGTGGGTGTGCACGACCGCCTGGAACTACCGCGTCACGCCCTGAACTTCGATATTACGAACGCCTGCCTGGGCTTTGTGAACGCAATGACTGTCGCCTCCACCATGATTGATGCGGGTGCTATCGACTACGCTCTGATTGTCGCTGGCGAGGACCCCTCCCCGTGGCACCGTACCGCGGTGCGCATCCTGAACAACCCCGATTCGACCCGCGAGGATGTGCTGGCTCAGTTCGCGACCCTGACCCTCGGCTCGGGTGCGGCGGCGGCTGTGATTGGTCGCGCTGACCGCCACCCGGAGGGTCACCGCATCGTCGGTTCGGTGTCCCGCGCGGGCACTGAGCACCGTAACCTGTGCATCGGTGGCGAGGCAGATCAGGGCATGAACACTGACGCTGAGGGCCTACTCAAGCACGGTCTGGAGCTGGTGGCGCAGGCGTGGGAGCAGGCGCATCAGGACGGCTGGGAGTGGAACGATATGACCTCCTACGTGACCCATCAGATTTCTAACGCCCACACGAACGCCATTATTGAGGCGGTCGGTATTGAGCGTGAGCGCATCCCCTTGACCTTCCCGAAGTGGGGCAATGTGGCTGCGGCGGCTCTGCCGATGACTCTCGCCGAGTGCGCGCCGACCTACACGAAGGGCGACCGTATTCTGTGCATGGGTGTGGGTTCTGGCCTGAACACTGCCCTGCTTGAGATTCAGTGGTAACCCGTTAGCTTTTGCGGTAGACATTCACCGATTCGATCCGGAAGGATTCCCAGCATGCGCCATTTGAACTTCCCTAAGGCTCAGCCCCCGTATAACCCGGAGGAATGGGCGGGCGTGAACCCGCGCTACTCCCACCTTCTGGAGGTGCCCACCACCGCCCCCATTGAGCAGCGGGCGCAGCAGGCTGGCGCGCGCCGCTGGCACTACCTGGATAACCTTCCGGTGCTGGTCGAGCAGGGTTTGGAGCCGATTGGCACGATCCTGTGCGTGCACGGTAACCCGACCTGGTCGTACCTGTGGCGTACCGTGCTGGATGCGGGCGTGAATGAGCGCGCCCCGTGGCGTGTGGTTGCGGTTGATCAGATTGATATGGGTTATTCGGAGCGCACCCACCTGGATTTGGAGGGTGAGCGCCGCTCCCTGACCGACCGTATTGCTGACCTGGGTGATTTCACGAAGGCACTCGGTCTGGATGAGACCGATAAGCCGGTCGTGACCCTCGCTCACGACTGGGGTGGGCTGGTGTCCTTCGGTTGGGCGCTGGAGCATCGCGAGATTCTTTCGGGCGTGATGCTGACGAACACCGCGGTCTACCATGACGGCATTGAGAATATCCCTGCCGCCCTGCGCCTGGCGTTGGGAGTGCACGAGTGGGGTACTCACGATTCGACCGCATTTATTGATGTGACCTTGGGTTTGGCTCAGAATGAGGGTCGCCTGCCTGCGCCGGGTTCTGCCGGTGCCGGGGCGCTTGATGGTGCCCTGCCGCAGCCGGTGGGCAAGCAGCCTAAGCGCCTGTACCCGAGCCCTCTGAACGAGGCGATTTACCGCACCTACCGCGCCCCCTACGCCCACCCGGTCTGGCGCGAGGGCGTGCGCAACTTCGTGGGCGATATTCCGACCGGCACCGACGTGCCCTCGTACGCGCCCATGCAGCGTATTGCCGAGCAGATTCGTGACCTGGACGTACCCGCGTTCTTCCAGTGGGGCACGAAGGATCCGGTGTTCCAGCGCCGCTACCTCTTCGACCTGATGGAACGCATGCCGCAGGCGAAGGTGCACCGCTACGAGAAGGCTTCGCACCTGGTGGCCGAGGATTACGATATCGCCGCGCCGATCATGTCCTGGCTCGCGCAGACCTTTGGAACCCGCGGCGAGGACGGTTCCCTGGTTCCGGCACGCAACGCTGAGGCCGAGCACCGCGCCGCCCGCGCGCGCCGCCACGGCCTGGACGCCGAAACCTCGGCGGGAGCCGCCGGCGAGGGTACCGTTGCTGAGGGCGCTGTTCCCGAGGCGTTCCGCCCCATGCTCGCGGCCCTCACCGAGCACGCCGACGACACCTCCGTGGCCGTGGTGGACATGGACCCCAAGGGCGATGGCACCACCGTGAGCGTGACCCTCACCTGGGCCGAGCTGAACCGCCAGGTCAACGCCGCCGCGGCCCGCCTTCACGCCCTGGGTGTGCGTCCGGGTGACCGCGTGAACCTCATGGTGCCGCCCGGTGCACGCCTGACCACCCTGATCTACGCCTGCCTGAAGCTCGGCGCGGTCATCGTCGTGGCCGATACCGGCCTGGGCTTGGCGGGCCTGACCCGCGCGCTGAAGGGCGCCAACCCGAGCTTCCTGATCGGTATTCCCGCCGCGCTGACCGCCGCCCGCACCCTGCTCTGGCCGGGCAAGCGCATCTCGGTGGAGCCGCTGGGTGCCGCGCAGGAGAAGCTGCTGGGCGTATCCGGTTCCGTGTTCGCTGCCTCCGCCGAGGGACGACTCGGCGAGCCCATCCCCACCCCGACCGTGGTGGAGTTCCCCTCCCCCGTGCCGGATGCCGATGCGGCGGTGCTGTACACCTCCGGTTCGACCGGCCCGGCCAAGGGCGTGGTGTACACGCAGCGGCAGCTGGCGGGTATGCGCGACGCCATCGCGAACACCTACGGTTTTACGCCCGGTAGCGGCCTGGTGGCCGGCTTCGCGCCCTTCGCGCTGCTGGGCCCGGCGCTGGGCGCTACCAGCGTGACCCCGACCATGGATGTGACCCGCCCGAAGACCCTGACGGCCTCTGCCCTGGCCTCGGCTGCGGCGGCCATCGATGCTTCGGTCGTGTTCGCCTCCCCCGCCGCCCTGGTGAACGTGGTGGCGACCGCCGACGAGCTGGACGCTGAGCAACGTGCGGCCCTGGCGAAGGTTCAGACGGTGCTCAGCGCGGGCGCCCCGATCCCCGTGCCCCTGCTAGAGGAGCTGTCGGCCCTGGTGCCGAACGCCTCCCTGCACACCCCCTACGGCATGACAGAGGGCCTGCCGGTGACCGATGTGTCCTTCGAGATGATTCGCCAGGCGATTGCCGAGGGCACCCCGAACGCCGCCGGTGAGGTGCTCGACCCGTTCGCCCGCGACGGCGTGTGCGTTGGTTTCGCGGTGTACGGCGCGGCGGTGGCTATTGCACCGCTGCTGCAGGACGGTTCGGTCGATTCGCAGATGACCCACGAGCCCGGCGTGACCGGCGAGATTCTGGTGTCGGCACCGCACGTGAAGGACCGCTACGACACCCTGTGGGTGACCGAGGAGCAGTCCATTAGCACTCCGGGTTGGCATCACACCGGTGATGTCGGACACCTGGATGCTTCGGGTCGCCTGTGGGTTGAGGGCCGCCTCGCGCACGTGCTGCTGACCTCCCAGGGCGTGCTGACCCCGGTGGCTGCCGAGCAGTCCGCCGAGTCGCTGCCGGAGGTGCGCCGCGCCGCCCTGGTTGCGGTGGGTCCCGCCGGAACCGCCGCCCCCGTGCTGGTCGTCGAAGCTTCCGCGAACACCGCCGTCCTGGAGGCGCGTCAGTCGGCCTCCGTGTTCAAGCGCGCCCTGCTCGACCGCGTGCCCGGCGTGGGCCGCTTCCCCATCGCGGAGGGCGTGGCACCCTTCGAGCTCTCCCAGCTGGTGCGCCGAAAGGTCGCCGAGGATACCGGCGTGGAGGTGGCCGCCGTGCTGGTGGTGCACGAGCATCCGACCGATATTCGCCACAATTCGAAGATTGACCGCCCCGCCCTGGGCGAGTGGGCGGCTAAGGTCCTCGCCGGGGCGTAAATCCGCCGGGTTTTTACTTTCTAAGGAGCATGATGTCCCCTCGTTCTTCTCGTGGGTCCTCTTCTCGCGAGGTTGCGTCCCGCCTGTCGACCGCGCACACGGCGGCCTCCCCCACGGCTCGTTTCCGTAAGCCGGCGCGCCCCCTGGCCGCCCGCTACAGCGACCCCGCGCCGCGTTCCCTGCGCGCCGTCGAGGAGTCGGACTTCGCGCCGCGTATTGGCGAGCGCATCCTCTTCACGGGCGCGTCGGGCCTGCTGGGTCGTGAGAGCGTGCTGGAACTGCTGCGCGTCGGTTACGATGTGCGCGTTCTGCAGCGCGGCGACTCGGGCATCGCGGCCCTGCTACCCGATTCGATTCGCCCCCGCTTTGAGCAGGTGCGCGGCGACATCACGAACGAAAAGGTCGTCGACGAGGCCATGACCGGCGTGGACGGCGTGGTGCACGCCGCCGCGAAGGTTTCGGTCAGCGGCGAATGGGCCGACTACGAGCGCATCAATATTGGCGGAACCCGCGTCATGTTGCAGGCCGCCGTGAACCACTCGGTGCGCACCTTCCTGTACATTTCCTCGCCCTCGGTGGCCCACGCGGGATCTTCCATCGTGGGTGACGGCGCCGGCGTGGCGTCCCCGGAGCACGCACGCGGCAACTACGCCCGTTCCAAGGCGGCCGCCGAGCTGCTGGTTCTGGATGCGAACGGCACGCCCCTGCCCTCGGGCGGGGTCATGCATACCGGCGCGCTGCGCCCGCACCTGATGTGGGGCCCGGGCGATACCCAGCTGGTGGAGCGTATTCTGGAGCGTTCCGCCGCCGGTCGCCTGCCGCTGCTCTCTGGTGGTACGGGCCTGATTGACACGCTCTACATTGATAACGCCGCGGATGCGCTGGTGCGCGGCTACCAGCGCCTCGACGCCTTTGCGGGCCGGGCGCTGGTGGTCACGAACGGCCAGCCGCGCACTATCGCCGAGCTACTCGGCGGTTTCTGCGAGGCGGTCGGCGTTCCCGCCCCGCGCTTCTCGGTGCCGGCGAAGGTTGCGGCTCTGGCCGGGCGCGTGATCGAGCGCGTGTGGGAGCGCCTGCCCAAGAACGTGACGGCCGGTGATGAGCCGCCCATGACGGAGTTCCTCGCCGAGCAGCTCTCGACGGCGCACTGGTTCGATCAGCGCCGCACCCGCGAGCTGCTGCAGTGGGAGCCCTCCGTATCGATTGAGGAGGGTTACAAGCGCCTGGGGGCTTTCTACGGAGACAGGTACAGCCGCTAAGCTGCTTCTTTTCGGGCTGGCTCCCGAGCCCTTCCCCAGCCCAGCTTTAAACGAATGACGGCGTAGCTACATCCCCCGTTTTCGGGAGGAACGTAGCTACGCCGTCATTTTTGCGCCGGAGCGTCTATCTAGCGTGATGCTTTACGGAGCCTTTATCTAGCCCGCGCTTTTACCTAGCGGGAGCGCGGCGCCCGCTGGCAGTGCGGGCAACGATAGGAGGAGCGGTTCTGGAAGGGTTCGCGCACGATCAGGGAGGTGCGGCCCGCCTCCGCGCAACGGTGGCAGGGCTCCCCCGCCCGCCCGTAGGCGTTCAGCGAGCGCTCGAAGTACCCCGACTCGCCCAGCACGTTCACGTACAGGGCGTCGAAGCTCGTACCGCCGGCCGCCAGGGACTCGCGGAGCACCTGGGTGACCGCCGCCAGCAGGTCGCGGGTCTGCGCGGCGCTCAGGGTGCGCGCGGGCTTCGCGTAGTGCAGCCGCGCACGCCACAGCGCCTCGTCGGCGTAGATATTGCCCACCCCGGAGATCACCGACTGGTCCAGCAGAACCTTCTTAATGCCGCTGGAGGTGCGCAGGAACTTACGGCGCACCGCCGCGGGGTCGAAGAACTCATCCAGCGGGTCGCGGGCAATGTGCTTGACCGCCTGCGGCACGAGAAAACGCTCGGATACTTCACCTAGTGATGCTTTACCCGCCGCCGCGGGGACGTCCGGCACGAGCGGGCTGAGGAACATACCGCCGAAGATGCGCTGGTCCACGAAGAGCAACCGTTGCCCAGCGCCCGACGTACTGCCGGAATCTCCAGCGGGCCCCAGTTCCAGGGCCACGCGCAGGTGCCGCGGCACCTCATCATATGCCGCGCGAGCCTCCGCCTCACTACCCGATTCGCTGTCCAAATCACCGCCCGGCTCGTCACGCACGAGCAGCTGACCGCTCATGCCCAGGTGCACCACGAGCGCCTCGTCGGCGAGCGCACCGTCCGGCTCGCTCAGGGTCAGCCACAGGTACTTGCCGCGCCGGTAGGCACCGCGCAACGCTCTGCCGGTGAGCGCCGCCTCGAAGCCGGCGGGGCCGGGCAGGTGCCTGCGCAGCGAACGGGCATCGACCACGCGCACCGCCCGCACGGGGCGGCCCACCGAGTGCTCGGCAATACCCGCACGAACGGTTTCCACCTCGGGTAGTTCGGGCACGGGCTCTCTCCCTTCAACGATTTGCGGGTGACGCGGCGGGCCTAGACCAGCATGCGGTAGGCCTGCTCGGCGGCCAGGCGTTCCGCTTCCTTCTTGCTCGGGCCCACGCCGGTGCCCGTCTTCTGGTTCGCCACGATTGCGACCGCGGTGTACACGCGCGCGTGGTCGGGACCCTCACCGGTGACTTCATAGCTGACGTCCCCCCAGCCGCGGGCGGTGGCGAGGTTCAGCAGGTCGGTCTTCCAGTCGCGGCCGGAGTTCAGCACCTTCTCGTCGTCGAGCAGCGGCGCAATCAGGCGCAGAACCAGCTCGCGGGCTGCCTCGCGACCGCACTCCAGGTAGGTCAGGCCGAAAATCGCCTCCATGGTGTCGGCAAGAATCGAGTCCTTATCGGCACCGCCGGTGTGGATCTCGCCCTTACCGAGCAGGATGTACTTGCCCAGATCCAGATCGCGTGCCACCTTCGCCAACGCCACCGTCGACACCACTACGTGGTGTAGCTTCACGAGTTCACCTTCGGGCAGCTCGGGGTAGCGGCGGTACACCTCCTCGGCGATGGCCAGGGAGAGCACGGAGTCGCCCAGGAACTCCAGGCGCTCGTTGTGCTCCACCCCGGGGTTCTCGAAGGCGTAGGAGCGGTGGGTTAGGGATAGCAAAAACGTCTCGGCGTCGATATCGACCCCGAGACGTTTACGCAACTCCCTAGTATCAACACTAGGAAATTCAGTCATAAGGATTCACCGCTTCTTAGGCGTCTGCAACCTTACGGCCCTTGTACTCCAGGAACAGGGCGTTGCCTGCAGCGTCGGTTACAACCTTTGCCTGGTGGGGCAGGCTGTAGGTCACGCGACCGTTCTCGACGGTCTTAACCAGCTGGGGCACGGATGCCTTCCACTGGGAACGGCGTGCGCGGGTGTTAGCGCGGGACATCTTGCGCTTGGGAACAGCCACAGCTATCTCACAATCTCTAGTAACAACAATTTAGTTTTCGGTATCTGCGCCGAGCAGGCCCTGCAGGGCCGACCAGCGCGGATCCAACACCTCGTGATGATGCCCGGGGTCATCCTCCAGGCGCGCACCGCAATCGGCGCACAGACCCTGGCAGGTGTCCCTACAAACAGGCTGGAACGGCAGTTGAAGGATTACTGCGTCCCGCAGTGCCGGTTCAAGGTCGATCGAATCATCCTCAACGGCGTACTGCTCATCTACTTCGTCTTCGGGGCCGCCAGCCGGGGCCTTCTCAAAGACGAAAAGCTCTTGAATATTGGCCGACATCTCGTAATCAATCGGATCCAAGCAGAGGCTACACTCGCCGTGTACATCCACGACGACGGAGCCGGTAACTAGGATACCATCAACAACAGACTCCATACGAATATCGAGGTCAATATCCGAACCCTCTTCCACGCCGATAAGCGCGTTACCCAGGTCGGCCGGTGCGGGCACGACCTCGGTGAGGGTTTCCATGGTGCCGGGACGGTGCATCAGGTTAGTAACCGATACCACCAGCGGCGATGCGTCTGCACGTGAAATGGCGTTTCTCCTTACGAAATGTATAAACCAAAGTCCCATTTTAGGGGTGGTTCGCGCGGTTAATCAAGATTAAGGCTCTTTTAAATCCAATTAAGTGGCGCTCGCCTCTTAAATACCCCCTTAAGGAGGCGCCGCGCGGCGCTTAACCGGCCGGCCGGGGACGGTGCAGAGGTGGTTAAACGCCCCGTCGGTGGTGCGGGTATGCCAGATGGGCGGGCCCTCTAACGCCCCAAGACCCGACTTAACTAGGCGCTCTTCAGGGCGCGGGCCACCACCTCCGGCACGAAGGGGGTCACGTCACCACCCAGCGAAGCCACCTCGCGAATAATGGTCGAGGACACCGCACCGTAGCGGTCCTCACCCGCCAGGAACACGGTCTCCACGCGGGCCAGGTGACGGTTCATGCTCGCCATGGGAGCCTCATAGCTGTAGTCCGTGGCCGAGCGCAGGCCCTTGACCAGCACCTTCGCGCCGCGCTCGGCCGCGTACTCGGCCAGCAACACGCCCGGCGGAATCGGTTCCACGCTCACGCCCTCAATGCCGAGCTCGCGCAGGGACTCCTCCACGAGCCGCACGCGCTCCTCGAGGGAGAAGCGGTACTTCTTGGCACTGTTATGGGCCACGCCCACGATGACTTCATCGAAGAGCCCGGCGGCCCGGGCAATAATCTCCAGGTGACCGTGGTGCACGGGGTCAAAAGATCCGGGGCACAGGGCAATCATGCGGTAACCTCCGCGGTGTCGAAGTGGTGAGGGGCGGTTTCGTCGGCAGAGTCGTCGGCGGGTTCTTCCCCACCGGCCGGCTCTTCGGGCTCAACGTAGTAGAGCACCGTCTCGCCGTGCTGGCGGGTCGAGAAGCAGTGCAGCTCGCCGCCCCACTCGGGTTCCGCATCGCGCGAGGAGCGTTCCACCACCACGACGGCACCCGGGGCGAGCTTGGGGGTCAGCGCCCGCATGAGCTCGCGCACCTGCTCGTTCGGCATGGCGTAGGGCGGGTCAACGAACACCAGGTCCCACGGGCCCGATGCGGTCTGCACGTAGCTCAGCGCCTGAGACTGCTGCACGCGAGCCACAGAACCGGCAGCTTTGCCGCCCATCGCCTTCTGCACCGCCTCGACGTTGCGACGAATCACCGCAACCGCCTTCGGGTAGGTGTCCAGCAGGGTCACGGAGGCCGCCCCGCGGGAAAGCGCCTCGCATCCGAGCGCACCCGAGCCACCAAAGGCATCCAGTACGCGGGCGTCGCGCAGCAGGTCGTAGCTCTCCAGCTTGGAGAAGAGGGATTCTTTCACCCGGTCCGTGGTGGGGCGTGTGTTGTCCCCCGGCACCGAGGCCAGGCGCACGCCTCCGGCGGCACCGGCAATAATGCGGCTCATAGGGTCTCTCCTCTGAAGTAGTTGACTAACTAGGTAACGGCGGTGTGGTGCAGTTACGGTTTGGGCGGGCACGGTTTTAGCGAACAGTGGGCAGAGTGTGCTCCCCATTCCCCGAGCACCTATCCCCTGCCGAGGAAGGCCTCGCGGTCAGCGTCCAGGGCACGGTCAATCGTGCGGGCCAGCGACGGGTGCTTAGCCAGCGTCGGGTCCTTCTCAACCACCGAGCGGGCGTCCTCTCGGGCCCTCTCGATAATGTCGGCATCGGCGAGCGCCCGCAGAAAGCGCAGGGTGCTCTTCGAGCCGGACTGCGCAGCACCCAGAATATCACCCTCGCGGCGCTGGGCCAGGTCGATGCGTGAGAGCTCAAAGCCGTCCGTGGTGGAGGCGACCGCATCCAGACGCTCGCGGGAGACACCGCCCTCCTCCTGGCGGGTGACCAGCAGGCAGGTGCCCGCGTAGCCGCCGCGGCCCACACGGCCGCGCAGCTGGTGCAGGCCCGAGATGCCGAAGCGGTCCGCGTCCATGATGATCATGAGCGTGGCGTTCGGGACGTTCACGCCCACCTCGATGACGGTGGTGCTGATGAGCAGGTCAATCTCGCCGCGCTCGAAGGCGGTCATGACGGCAGTCTTCTCCGCCGGATCCATGCGGCCGTGCAGGGTGCCGATGCGTACGCCGACGAGGGAATCCTCGGCGCTCAGGTAGGCGTGCATGGAGGCCACGGAGGTCAGCTGCACCTTGCCGTCACTGCTGGCCCGACCGCCCAGGCCCGGGGTTCCCGCAACGGTCGGGACGGAGGCACCGAAGAACGCGGCACCCTCCTCCAGGCCGTCGCCGTCCTCCCCGATTTTGGGTACGACGACGTACACCTGGTGCCCCGCGTCGATTTCTTCTCGGGCGCGCCGCCACAGGCGGGAGGCCCAGGCGGGCTTCTCCGCGAGGGGCACCACGTGGGTCGAAATCTTCTGGCGGCCGGCGGGCAGGGTGTCCAGCACGGACACATCCAGGTCGCCGAACACCGTCATGGCGACGGTGCGCGGAATGGGCGTCGCGGTCATGACCAGCCGGTGCGGCAGAGCGCCGTCGGGGCCGCGCAGGCCGTCGCGCTGCTCCACGCCGAAGCGGTGCTGCTCGTCCACCACGACCAGGCCCAGGTCGTTGAAGCGTACGTCGTCGGAGAGCAGGGCGTGCGTACCAATCACAATCTGCGCGGTGCCGTCGGCGAGCTCCTTCAGCACCTGGCGCTTGGCGCGGGTGCCCATGGAGGCGGTCAGCAGGCGCACGCGCACGCGGCCGGGTTCCTCTCCGCTCCCCGCGGGGCTTCCCTCGGCTGAATCATCAGCGTCAGAGTCTTCGGGCGCGGCCATGTCCCCCAGGATGTCCAGCACCGAACGCAGGTGCTGCTCGGCGAGCACCTCGGTCGGTGCGAGCATCGCGGACTGGCCGCCCGCATCGGCCACCTGCAACATGGCGCGCAGTGCCACCACGGTTTTGCCGGAGCCCACGTCACCCTGCAGCAGGCGGTTCATGGGCGATTCGCTCGCGAGGTCGGCGGAGATTTCCTCCCCCACCTTCCGCTGTCCCTCGGTCAGCTCGTAGGGCAGCACCTCGAGCAGGCGATCGGCCAGGCCGTCCTTGATGGGCGGCCGGGCCTGCGTGCGGTGCGCTGCTCGGGCCGAGTGCAGGCGCGCCAGGGCGCTCTGCAGCACGAAGGCCTCACGGTAACGCATCTGCGCCTGGGCGGCACGCCACGTGTCCTCGGTGTCGGGAGTGTGCAGGGCGCGGTAGGTCCAGGCAAGGGAGGGCACCTTGCGGGCGCGACGAATCGCGTAGGGCACCGGGTCCTCGAGCTCCTTGAGCGGGACCTTCTCCAGCAGCTGCTCCATGTACCCGGCGATGCGGTCGGTGGGTAGCTTGGCGGGGGCCCGGTAGACGGGCACGGGGGCGGTGGCGGCCTCGTTCATCTCGGAGCCGGAGGCGTCCTTCGAGAGCAGGGCGTAGTGCGGGTTGGTGAGCGTGTACTCGCCGCGGTAGATGCCGACCTTACCGGAGAACATCATGGTTTCGCCCTCGCGAATTTCGCGGGCGGCGGTCCAGGCGTTGAAGAAGGAAAGCTTCATCTGCGCGCCGATGAGCGGCGCGGGTGCGGGCACGCCAAAGAGGCCGCCCTGCTCGGGACGGTTCTGGGTAAAGTCGTCCTGCCCGTAGGAGTCGGCGTAGCCCGTGTAGGATGCGGGCGCGGCGAGGGAGTCGATGCGCGGGTTGTGCTGGCCGGTTGCCTGCCAGCGCAGACCCAGCCCGGATGCCCCCCGGGAGGAGGTGCCCGGGGCGGAGGCGTTGGCGCGGCCGGGGGTCACGGACACGGGCCCGATGCCGCCGAAGCCGCTCTCCTCGTGCGCGGAGGAGTCGGCGAGCCGGTCGGTGATGGTCACCTCGGTGATTTTGCCGCGGCGGGCCGCCATGGTGCGGGTGCTCACGTGCACCACGCGCGCGATGATGGTGACGTCCTGCCCCTCAACGAGTTCGGCGAAGGAGCTGAGCTCACCGCGCGGCAGGTACTTGCGCGGGAAGTGTTCGAGCATCTGGCCGACCGTGGTGATTCCCAGGTGCGTGGCGATGGCCTTGGCGCTGGGGGCGGGCAGGTACTTTTTGAGGGGCGTATTCTCGAGGCTGTCCTCGGCGGCGTAGCGCGCCAGGGCACGACTTTTGGCCTCCGCGGCAACTGATGCGGAGGTCGATTTCTCAGCCGGGGCCTTCCGTTCAGCCGGGGCCTTCTTCGCGGAGGCTTTCTGCGCCGGTTTCTGCCGGGCCGGCTTCTTCGGCGTGGGCTCCTCCGGCTGAGCCGTTTCCGGCTGAGCCGTCTGCCGGACCGGTTTCTTTCGGGCGGGTGCCTTCCGTGCCGGCTTCTTCGGCGTGGGCTCCTCCGGTTGAGCCGTCTCCGGTTGAGCCGTCTCCGGTTGAGCCGTTTCCGGCTGAGCCGTCTGCCGGGCGGCCAGCGCGATATCCACAAGCTCGTAGAGCGCATCGTCGGTCATGGCGTGCGCGGCGGGGCCCAGCGAATGTTTGAGCGCCCTGAGCGCTTTACGGTAGGGTGCGCTGGTTCGACGTGCGGCCCGTTCGCTCAGCTCCTCGCGGCTCGCCTCGCCACGAGCAAAGGCGGCAAGGTCGCGGACGGTCAGCTCGGCCGTGGTGCGCAGCTGTTCGTCGCTGAGGAGGGGCACCCCGCGTTCCCTCTTGTGAGGTTCGACGAGCGCAGCGGGTTCAGCCTTCTCGGCGGGTACAACAGGATTGGCGGGTTCGGTGGGCGCGACAGGCTCAGCCCCGAAAAGGCCCAGGTCCAGGGCCTCCTGTTCGGGGCTGTGCTTTGGGGTGCGGCGCGGGCTCATCCGCAGCCCTCCGCGTGGTGCCCGTCCGCGAGCGAGGAGATGCGCTCGTCCGACCACTCCCCGTAGGAGGTCACGAGTCGGCGGGCCGGCTCCACCTCGGGAACGTGCACGTGCACGGCCCAGAGGCCTGCGGCCATATCCAGCGGGGTGATGAGCAGGCTATCGCCCATGCCCTCCAGCTCGAGGCGTAGCTGAGCCATCGCGAGGGGTTCGCAGCGCAGGGTACCCATGAGCTCCCAGCCGCTCTCCCCCTCCTCTGCGGGAGTCTTCGCGTCCGTTTCGGGGACGACCTGTGCGGGTGCCGTGGAGGCGGGGGTCAGCATGCTCCGAACTTCCTCCTCGCTCAGGGTTGCGCCCTCCCACCGCGGGTTGGCGTGCACGACGGCCAGGTAAAAGCCGAGGGCACCGGCGTCCACACTTCCGGCCAGGTGCGGTGCGGGCGGATGCTTGGCGGTGCGTTCCAGGGCCCTCAGCATGGCGGCGCGGCGGGCGCGGTTCAGAGGGGTTTCCGCCCCGTCAACGTCCTCCGCCTTGGCACCATCCGCCCCGCTAGCTCCGGGCTCGCCAGCTTCGGGCTCTTCAGCGCCGTGCGCGGGTTTCTCGGGGGTGTCCTCCTCCTCGGGGTAGTACAAGCCCAGGTTGGCCAGCTCCACCATGACGGAAAGCATCGTGGAGGGCACCATCTGCTCCCCCACGCTTGCACGCACGCGCTCGGCGGCGCAGGCCATGGCGCGGGCCTCGGCCACCGCGTAGTCAAAACCGCGGGGCGCCTCGAGGTCTCCGTCCCCCGAAGCGGCCGCGTGAGCCGCGCGCACCCGCTCCTCATCTCGGGCGAGGGCGCTCAGCAGGGGCAGTTTCTCAGCCTCCGGACCCAGCTCCTGGGCAAGGTTGCCGGGCAGGCCCCAGTAGCTGCGCACGGCTTCCAAGCCCCAGGCGCAGAGCAGCGTTCCGGAGTTGCCGCGGGCCATCCGCGAGGCGCTCACGATGGCGCGCTCGTAGATTCCACCCAGACGCACCCACAGGTGGGCCAGTCCGGGCACGTCCTCGCGGTCAGCGGGGTCCTCGAAGAGGAGTTCCTCCATGCCCCGGTCGAATTCCTCGGTGAGCGTGCGCAGGGTGTGGGCCAGGTTCGACCCGGTGTCGTGGTCGGGCACGGGAAAGCCGTTGAGCTCGTTGAGGGGTTCGCGGTAGTGGTCCACCACCGCGCGGGCGCTCGCGGACCAGGCGATGCCGAATCGATAGGCTCGCATGCAGGCCCGGCGGTACACCTCGCGGGCCTCGCGCAGTGAATCATTGCGCTCGGGGCCGGTCGGCGCAGAAGCGCTATTCGACCCCTCAGAAAGACCCCCGGGACGGGCATCACCGCGGGTTCCGGCGGGCCGGGTGCCCCGCGAGTCTTCACGTTCTGTCCTCATGCTCCCCTCCTGCGGTTCCGGTTTCTGGTGTTTCCGCGAGCCCACGCGCGCCAGGGCTGGCCCGCACCACGGCTAATTGCGGTAATTCGCAGGTCGGCGGGTGGGCGCAGTCTTCGCGCCCTTACCCCACCCCTGCTTCGTATTTCTATTCTAATAGAATTTTCGATTAAATGTACGGTATTTTCCGCGAAACCCAAGAGTCTAAGAACCCGCAGGTCCCGGCTCACGCTAGGCGCCGTAGTGTTCCCAGCCCAGCTCGCTCAGGGGCGCGCCGTTCATGAGCACGGCACCGGCCGCGAGCGACCCGCGATGCCCCGCACCGTAGTGCCCACCGGCCAGAGGATCTGCACTGTGGGCTCGGCCCGCGCGGTCCACGTGGCACGAGCCCAGGGTCGTAAAGCCCTCGGGCACCTCCCCGGGGAAGGTCGCCAGCAAGCCGTGGTCCTCTCCCCCGCCGAGCACGAAGGCCCTGGCCAGGGAGGCGGGGCTGTCGGCCCCCTCATTGTGTTCGACGATGGTCAGTAGCAGACGGGCCACGGGCAACAGGGGCGCGGCAAGCGCATCCACGGCGTCCTCGTCCAGGTGGATCTGCACGCCGGATGCGCGGGCGATCCGGCCCGAATCTTTGACGAGCCCGTCGGAAACGTCCAGCATGGCGTTCGCACCCGCATCGCGCGCCGCCTCGCCCAGGGGCACCGGGCTGACCGGGCGCATCTGCGCATCAATGGCACGTTCGCAGGCCTCGAGCATTTCGGCCGCTTCGGCGCTATTCAGGGTTCCGATGAGGTCCAAAAGCCCCTCGGACAGGGGAATTTCGGGGAGCGGATCGTGGGACAGCCCGCCGTTCGCGATGCCCTTCAGCAGCACCATGGCGGGGCGGGATAGCGGGTTGAGGAGCAGCCGCAACCCGGCGTCGGCCCAGCCGGTACGCCCGGCCAGCGCAAGCGTATCACCCGCCTGCGCGTCGGAGCGCAGCACGGGCCGGTCGGTGCGGCCCAGGGCGGTGACGGTTACCGAAATCTCGCCGGAGGCACCCATGTCGCCCCCGGCGATCGTGCAGTCTTCGGCTCCGCAGGCGCGCACGCCGTCCACGAGTCCCCGGGCGAAGTCCTCGACCCAGCCGTAGGGGGTTTCACCCGGCAGGCTCAGGGATGCGAAGAGGCTCACGGGCCGCGCGCCCATGGCGGCGACGTCGGCCAGGTTTTGCGTGGCCGATTTGCGGCCGACCTCGTACCCGCCACTACGGGTTCCGTCGAAGCCCCCGAGCCAGGGGTCCATAAAATCTTGGTTTTGCACGAGGGTATCGGTGGTGACCACGGTCCGCTCGGTCGAGGGGGTCAGCACAGCGCAGTCGTCTCCGGGTCCCACCTCGAGCGCTTCGGTGCGCCCCGATGCGCGGAGTGCGTCGGTCACTCGTTCGTTATGCGCCTCGATAATGGGCATGAAGGCGCGCAGAACGCGGGACTCTCCCAGCTGCGCGAGAGGCGTCTCGCGCGTGGGATGGTCCCGCGTTTCACTAGATGCTTGAGGATTCACACCCTTAATTATCGCGTATTCTGCGCTACGCGTTAGCTCGCGGCCGCTTTTCTCACTAGGGAGAATGACGGCCCGCTCTCTACCCGTTCGGGAGTCTTAGCTTCCCTGGCTGAAGTAGCGGATTGCCAGGGCAATCAGCACGATGCCGATGAGCGAGAAGAGAATCAGCGGCGCGATGCCGGACAGGCCCGAATCGTCCGCGTCGGCATTCTTCACGGCCTGCTCCTGCGAAGCGTTCGCGCCGTCGGCCTTGGTCACGCTCTTGGCGGAGCGGCTGGCGGTAGCGGACGCGGAGGAGCTGGGCGACTTCGATGCTGCCGCCGAGCTGGGCGACTTCGAGGGGCTGGCCTCTGCAGTTCGGTCATCCTCAGACTTATTACGCGAAAGGTAACCGGCCACCCAATCGGCTGCACCGGGGATGGAATCCTGCGAACCATTGTTCGCCGCGATGCGTCCCAGCGTGGTGGAGCCGGCGGGCAACGGATCCTCATCGGTGTCACCAATCGGGGTCGGCTTTGCGGACTCGCTCGATGCCGACGGAGTGCTCGGGCGCGCCACCTCGATGGAGATGACGGTGTCCTCTTGACGCCTGGTCGGCGCAATAACCTCACGGTCCACCGAGGGCGCCGGCGCCACGGGCTCTGTCTCCGGAGGAGCCACCGGTTGGTTCGGGGTGTTATCCCTGGGTTCGTCGGAAATCACGGGGATAACGGGAACCACCGGATCCTGGGAAACGTTCTTCGTGGGGTCCGGATTGGGCACGGGGACAACCGGCTGTTGCTTAGGTTCCTGAGCGGGGTCCTTAACCGGGTTCGGGTCTGCATCCTTGGAGGGTTCCGGGGCCGGCTCGGGGACGGGATCCTGAGTCGGCTCGGGGGTCACATCCTTGGAAGGCTCCGGGGTCGGCTCGGGGGTCACATCCTTGGAAGGCTCCGGGGTCACGTCCTTGGAGGGTTCCGGGGTCGGCTCGGGGGCCACGTCCTTGGAGGGTTCCGGGGTCGGCTCCGGAGTCACATCCTTGGAGGGCTCCGGAGTCGGCTCGGCAGTCTTCGAAGGCTCCGGGGTCGGCTCAGCACTCTTCGAAGGCTCCGGAGTGGGCTCGGCGCTCTTTGAAGGGTCCGGAGTGGGCTCGGCGCTCTTCGAAGGCTCGGGGGTG